>NZ_CP104272.1:2768699-3137399 GCF_025244865.1 Arthrobacter sp. zg-Y1110 | reverse complement strand
AGGGACGCGGTCTTCACCAGGAAGCGGCGGGAGAGGTCCTCCGCGGCGGCCTTCTCCGCAGCGCGGTTTATGACCGGTCCGCGGGTATACCGGCGCAGGCGCCCGAGCGTCAGGTTTTCTCCGACCCCCAGGTCCAGGACGACGCCGTCCCGCCGGCGGTTTTGCGGAACGCAGGCCACCCCCGACGTGATTGCGGCTGCAGGGGAATCCGGTGTGTACGGCTTGCCGGCCAAGGTCATGGACCCGGCGGACGGCTGCTGGGCACCGGCGATCAGACGGACCAGTTCGCTGCGGCCGCAGCCGACCAGGCCCGTGACCCCCACGATCTCTCCGGCGTGCACATCCAGGTCGATACCGTCCAGCCGGGGTCCGCTGAGTGCACGGGTGCTCAGCAGCACCGGGCCTTCGCGTTCCTCGGCGCTGCGGATGGCGGGGGACTCCAATTCGCGGCCGATGACCAGGGAAACGACCGCCGCGGCGTCACGTTCGCCCAGCGGCTCGTCCGCAACGAGCAGGCCGTCACGGAGCACGGCGACATTGTCCGCGATGCGGCGGACCTCCTCGATCCGGTGGCTGACATAAACGGCGGTTCCGCCGTGGCCGCGGAGCATGTCCAGCAGGGCCAGGACGCGGTCTGCCTCGTGCGCGGGCAGCGAGGCGGTGGGCTCGTCCAGGATCAGGATGTTGCGGCGGAGCGCGTCGACGTCGGCGGGGGCGCCGTCGTCGACGCTCCCGGAGCGGTGCTGGAAGGCGCGGGCGATGCCCACCATGGTGCGGGTGGAGGGGGTGAGGTCACCGACCAGCCTGCCGGGATGTTCGTCGATGCCCAGGAGCTCCAACGTGGCTGCCACGTGGGCGTGTTCCTTCCGGAGCTTCACCGGGGAAAAAGCGGTGCGGGTGAAGAACCCGTCGGAAAGCGCAAAGTTGTCGGCGATCGTCAGCGCGTCCACGAGTCCCAGGTCCTGGTGAAGGAACCGCAGGCCTGCGGCGTGTGCGGCCGCGGGTGTAAGCGGCAGTTGCAGGTCCTTGCCGCGGACCGAAAGGCTTCCGCCGGGATCCGGCGCGTAGACCCCGGCCAGGATCTTGATCAGCGTCGACTTTCCGGAGCCGTTCATGCCCAACAGTGCGGTCACTTTGCCGGTCTGGATGTCGAGGCTGACGCCGTCGAGGGCCCGTTGTCCGGTAAAGGTCTTGCTGATTCCGCGGATGCTCAGGGCTGCGGTGTGCTCCATGGGTACTCCTGAATGTGTGGCAGCGGGAAAGCGGTATACGGCCGGCCCGGATAACCGGGCCGGCCGCGTGGGTTCCGCGGAAACTAGCCCGCGTTCTCCCACAGAGCCGTGAAGGCTGACTTCCAGTCGGAGTCACCCGTCCACGGCAGCTCGGGCAGGGTCTCCTGCAGCACCATGCGTTTGGGCATCTCGATGACCTGGTGCCCGCTGGCACCGTTGGCGAAGAGGTTGTTCATCTCATGCACGGACAGGTAGCCCGTGTGCTCCATCGGCTTGATGACGTCCGCGAACTGGCTCTTGCCGTCCTTGATCAGGTTCAGGTTGGCGGAGTTGCCGTCGTAGGAAACCATCTTGATCTTCTCGCCGTTGGCGCTGCGCTCCACGGTGGCCTGGGTGGAGACGACGGCGGCACCGGTGTGCGTCCAGATGTAGTCGATGTCCGGGTTGGCGGTCAGGGTGGCCTGGATCTGCGGCGGCAGTCCGGACTGCAGCTGGGACATCTGCGTTTCGATGGTCTCGACGATCTCGCAGCCGGAGCAAAGCTCGGGGAGCCACTTCTCGAACGCCTCGGTGCGCGCCGTGATGGACGGGAAGGCCGGGTCGGTGGTGAGCAGGATCTTCGCGTCTCCGCCGCTGTCCTGGGCGATGGCCGCAGCCATCATCTTGCCCGAGACCTCCTCATCCGGCACAACCTCGACGTCGAAGCGGTCATCGGCGGGGGACATGCTGTTGACCAGGAAAATGCCGGCTTCCCGGGCCTGCTTCAGCGAAGCATCGATCTGGTCGCCTACGGCGGCGGTGAAGATGATGCCGTCGGCACCGAGCTGGATCGCCTGGTCGATGGCCTGGCGGGCTTTTTCCGGATTGCCGGCCGGATCGATCATGCGGGTTTCCCAGCCAAGGGATTCAGCCGCTTCCATCGCAGCGTCGGCTCCGCGGGCGCAGGCTTCGGACGAATAGGTGCAGGGGATGACCACGATGCTCTTGTCTTTCGCGATGGCCGCGGACTCCGTCGGCACCTCTTCTTCGAGGGGCTTCTGGAAGTCGGTGAGCATGGTCTCGAGCGCCGCTGTGTCCACTGACGAGGAACCGGTTTCGGCGGCGTCGGACGTTGTGCCGGCATCGTCACCGCAGGCGGCAAGGGACAGGACCAGTGCCGGGACAGCGAGCAGCCCGAGCAGGTGGCGGGGAGAGGTTTTCATAGGGTCCGGAGCCTTTCGGAAATGACACTGGGTGTGATGTAGGTCCCACTGTCTCCGGCAGGGCAGGCGCCGCTGAAGGCCTGGTCCGGAACAGGCAAGCCGATGTCCGGATTCGGCAAGGATCATATTCTGGAAAGGGCCGGCTTATTCCGCCTGGCGTGCGGCCGCTGAAAGGCGGGCGTCGCGGGGTGTGCAGCCGTACTCCAGACGGAATGCCCGGGAGAAGTGGGCGGCCGAAACGAATCCGACGGACGCCGCGATTGCTGCGATGGAGGTGGCGGCGTGGGCCGGATCTGCCAGCAGCTGCTGGGCACGGGTCAGCCGGGTCTCCAGTACATACCGGGCCGGGCTGGTACCTGCTTCTGCGAAAACCCGGGTCAGGTGGCGCTCGCTGATCCCCACGGCGCGGGCTATCTGGGCCAGGGACAGGGCCGGCCGGCCCAGATGTGTTCCGATGTAATCGCGGGCGGCTGCGAGATAGGCCAGCGAAGGCGCGGCCCCGGGCTCGCCGGTAATGATGGAGAACATTTCCAGCACGCTCCGTTCCAGCTCGTCCGTATCTTCAACCGGATCCCGGAAGGCCCCAAGCACCGCGTTGGCAGTGGTGTTGGCGTGCGTGGCGGCGGGTGACCCGGCGATGCGGAGCACCCGCGGACGGAAGTACTCTTCGCGTGCCGACTGCTCGCGCAGCACCGTGCGGGGTACCTCCACAATCACCTGGCGCATATCCGTGGAAAAGCCGTACATAAAAGGCCGGTTGGCGTCATAAACGACGGCTTCCCCTGCCGCCAGGGTTTCGCAGCCGGCGTCGTGGTAGAAAAACGCCTTCCCCTCGAGCAGCAGGCAGAGCATTACGGCGTCGACCGGGTTCCTGCGGATATTCTCCGGCGCGCGTTCAATTACATGGTCATTCCCGTTGATATGCGTAAGCCGGATCCGGGGCAGTGCAAGGTTGGTTTGGGTGGCCAGGAGGCTGCGTTCCGAGAGGGTGCTGCAGCGCAGCCCGAACAGTGCCTGCTCGTTGTATTCCTCCCATAAATCCAGCCGTTGCCGCAGCGGCGCCTGCGCGGTGGAAAACCGGCTTGTCCGGCGGGCTCCTTCAGGGGTGCCGAGGGGTGCGGAATCGTTCATCGGAACGGGAATCGGCACGGCCGGCGCCTCCAATCGGGCATCTTTGTCACGAACCAGGAGCAATGCACCCAAGGGTACGTGAAATGTGCCGCACGTCACTATCTGAAAGTCCGGGGGATGGCGGCACCTGGTGCCTGCTGTGCCACCCTTGGGTTCCCGGGGCGGGCAACTAATGCAATAGTGTGGCCGTATCGTAAGCATGCTGATTACAGGAGGCTTCCATGAGTGAGCGGCTCGTAGCGGATCTGATTGTCGAACGCCTGAAGGCCTGGAATGTGGACCGGGTGTTCGGCTACAGCGGAGACGGCATCAATACGGTCCTGGGCGCGATGCGCCGCAGCGGCGACCCCGAGTTCATCCAGGTCCGGCACGAGGAAAACGCAGCATTTATGGCGGTGGGGCATGCGAAGTACACCGGCGGGGTAGGGGTGATGATGTCCACCCAGGGGCCCGGCGCCATCCATCTGCTCAACGGCCTGTACGACGCCCGGCTGGACGGGGCACCCGTGGTGGCCATTGTCGGGCAGCAGTCCCGCAGCGTGCTGGGGTCCTCGTACATGCAGGAAGTGGACCTGATGAACCTGACGCGGGATGTTGCGTCGGCGTTCCGTCAGCAGATCAATTCCCCCGAGCAGGTCCCGCTGGTGCTGGACCGCGCGTTCAAGAAGGCGCTGGCCACCGGCACGCCCGCCGTCGTCATCATCCCGCATGACGTGCAGCAGGCCCCGGCCCCGGACCTGGAACAGGAGCACGGCATCCTCAACACCGTTCCCGTGTTCAGCCCCGCGCGGACCTCGCCGGACCCGGCGGACATCCGGGCCGCCGCGGACCTGATCAATTCCGGCGAGCGGGTGGCCCTGCTCGTGGGGCAGGGTGCACGGAATGCCCGCGCCCAGGTCGCCGCCCTGGCCGAGAAGATCGGTGCGGGCATCACCACCAGCCTGCTCGGCAAACCGTACGTGGATGAAACCCTGCCGCTGGCCGCCGGAACCATGGGACACCTTGGCACCAGTTCCGCCGGCTACGTGATGGACAACTGCGACACCCTGCTGATCATCGGCTCCAGCGACCCGTGGACCGAGTTCTACCCAAAGCCGGGGACGGCGCGCGGGGTGCAGATTGACCGGGATGCTTCCGCAATCGGGAACCGCTACCCGGTGGAGGTCGGCATCACCGGAGACACCGTAGCCAGCCTGGATGCCCTGATCCCGTTGCTGGAAGCTAAACCGGATACTCCCTGGCGGGGGCAGGTGGAGGAAAGCGTACGCCGCTGGCACGAACTGGCCCGCGTACGGGCCATGACGCCCGCCGATCCGGTGAACCCCGAACGCGTGGTCTACGAGCTGAACCGGCGCCTGCCGGACAACGCACAGGTGGCGGTCGACGTCGGCAGCTCCGTGTACTGGTACGCCCGGCAGCTGCACCTTCCGGAGGGCGTGCCCGCGCACCTGTCCAGCACGCTGGCCAGCATGGGCTGCGCCGTGCCGTACGGACTGGCCGCGAAGCTGGCGTATCCGGACCGGCCGGTCGTGGCGCTCTCCGGAGACGGCGCCATGCAGATGGCCGGAGTGACCGAACTGATCACCCTGAGCCGGCTCTGGCAGAAGTGGGAGGATCCGCGGTTCGTTCTCTGCGTGCTGAACAACCGCGAGCTGGCCGAGGTCACCTGGGAACAGCGCGAAATGGAGGGCGATCCGCGGTTCGAGGACAGCCAGTCGCTGCCGGACTTCAAGTACGCGGAGTACGCCAAGCTGCTGGGACTGGAAAGCATCCGGGTGGAGGATCCGGAGCTCCTGGGTGAAGCCTGGGACGTGGCGCTCGCCGCCACCCGGCCGTTCCTGATCGAAGTGGTCACCGATCCCGCGGTGCCGCTGCTTCCGCCCTTCCCCAGCGGCGCCGCCCAGGCCGAAACCATGAAGGACGGCCTGGCGCAGGAGGGTGCCGCGGGCGAGCATTCACGCCGGCTGCTGGACATCTACCTGGAGCAGGAAGAAGGCCTGTACCGGGATCTCTGAGCCGGCCGGGGGCCGGGAACAACA
Source organism: Arthrobacter sp. zg-Y1110 (assembly GCF_025244865.1). Taxonomy (NCBI): domain Bacteria; kingdom Bacillati; phylum Actinomycetota; class Actinomycetes; order Micrococcales; family Micrococcaceae; genus Arthrobacter; species Arthrobacter sp. zg-Y1110. Next base: position 3,131,795 of record NZ_CP104272.1, on the reverse strand, counting down.
ACCCGGTACACCGGAACGGGCGCACCCGCGGTGGGTGCGCCCGTTCCTCCTTTCGGTGCCCGTCCTAGGTTCGGGTCGGTGCGCCGAGCTCCACGGGTTCTTCATCATTCAGGTAGGCGGATTCGGAGTGGGCCATGAGGTCGATTCCCTTGAGTTCGCTCTCTTCGGGGATGCGCAGGCCGATGGTCAGCTGGAGCACCTTGGCAATCACCCACGTCACCACGAAGGAGTAAATGAGCACGGCTCCGCAGGCGAGTGCCTGGCTGCCGAGCAGGGAGAAACCGCCGCCGTAGAAGAGGCCGCTGACACCGTTGGGCGCCGCGTCCGTGGCGAACAAACCGATCAGCAGGGTGCCCAGCAGGCCGCCGACGGCGTGGACTCCCACCACGTCCAGGGAATCGTCGAAGCCGAGGCGGAACTTCATCTCGATGGCCAAGGAGCAGACCAGTCCGGCGATCGCGCCGATGGCGACGGCGCCCAGGGGGCTGACCGCGCCGCAGGCGGGCGTGATGGCCACCAGGGCTGCGATCAGGCCCGACGCCGCACCCAGACTTGAGGAGCGTCCCAGCCGCAGGCGTTCCATCAGCATCCAGCCGAGCATGCCGGCGGCTGCGGCAACTGCGGTATTCAGGAAAACGACGGCGGCGGAGTGGCCGGCGCTGAGGGCGGAACCGGCGTTGAAGCCGTACCAGCCGATCCAGAGCAGGCTTGCCCCCAGCAGGATCAGCGGGCGGCTGTGCGGCTGCCCGTGCGAGTGCGGCCAGCCTTTGCTGCGGCCCAGGACCAGCGCCAGGGCCAGTGCAGCGACACCGGCGTTCAGGTGTACGGCGGTGCCTCCGGCGAAGTCAATGGCGCCGAGCTGGTTGGCGATCCAGCCGCCGACGACGGTGCCCTCCGCGTTGTCAAAAGCGAAGACCCAGTGCGCCACCGGGAAGTAGACCAGCGTGGCCCAGAGCCCGGCGAAGACCATCCAGGCGCCGAACTTCATCCGTCCGGCCGCGGACCCGGCCACCAGGGCGGTGGTTACGCACGCGAACATCAGCTGGAAGGCAGCGAACAGGGCCACCGGGATGGACGCGGCCGGATCTTCAGTAAGGAGTGCGGAGAGGCCGAGGTACTCCAGCGGGTCGCCCAGCAGGCCCATGCCGCCCAGCGAGTCGCCGAACGCTGCGGAATAGCCGTAAAGCACCCAAAGGACGGCCACGAGGCTGGCCCCGCCAAAGCACATCATCATCATGTTCAGGATCCGCCGTGAGCCCACCATGCCGCCGTAGAAGAAGGCGATCCCGGGGATCATCAGGCAGACCAATGCGGAACTGGCCAGCAGCCAGGCTGTGTTTCCAGAGTCCATGGAGGTACTCCCGTTCGGGTTGTGCGCCCGTTCCTGCCTCTGCCGATGCAGCCGGGCGGAGAATGCGGAGAATATGGACGGGCCAGCCCCCCGCGGCTGACCGGCACCCCGGTACCGGCGGCGCTGGTTTAAGCATGGGGGCGGTATGTTACGGCCGGGAGCGCCTGCAGGTTAGCGCTGCGTTAACGCGGTCTGGACGTCTGCTGGGAGGTTTCTGGACGCGCAGGCCCCCGGTTCGGGAGGCTGACTGCCGGAAGGAGGTTCAAGCGTTTCGGGGCATGCCCCGGCCGAAGGCAAAGGCGCGGACAATCTGGATGGCGCCCAGGACCACAAGGAAGATCCCGCCGTAAATCACCAGGACCGCCAGAGTTTCCAGGGGGAGGAAGAGCACCACTATCCCGGCGAGGATGCTCAGGATCCCCAGCACAATGGCGAACCAGCGGGACCCGCCGCGGTCGGACTCGGCCAGGGCCATCACGCCCTCCACGATCCAGGCGATCCCGATCACCAGGCCGAGTGCCGTCAGGGTTTCCGTGGGGTTGCGGATGGCGATCACGCCGACCACCAGCAGGGCCAGGCCCACCAGGATGTTGAGGATCTTCAACCCTCCGCCCAAGCCGGTGAAAACGCCGAGCAGAATGCGGACGGCACCGGCAATCACGAAATACAGGCCAAAGAGGACTGCGAGCACCTCGAGCGTCGCTCCGGGCCAGAAGAGGACAAGCAGTCCCAGGATCACCGAAACCAGCCCGGTGATGCCCAATCCGAGGCGGATTCCGCGCACGACGGACTTGGTCAGGTTCATGGCGTCCAACGCAAACCCTTGATGGAACTCGCTGCCTGATGCGGACATCCTCAAGACCTCCAGAGAGATTCCCCCATCGGCCCGGCTGGCCGTCTCCCCAGTATCCGATGCCAACGCCCCGCTTCTCTAGGGAACAGCCGCGGAACCGGCCGGCCGGACCCGGATCGTCGCTGCGGCCGGCCTGCGCCGGAGGCTCGGGTGCATCCGTCAGGGGCCCAGCAGGTCCCGGACCTCGGCATCGGTGGTCTGGCCGAACCGGCGGTACGCCAGTCCCACGGCGTCCAGTCCGCTGTGCGGCCAGGGCACCACGACGTCGTCCGCCGGCGGGCTGAGCCGGTCCGCCGCACTGCCGCACGCTACCGGCGCAGCGGCGACCAGGCGGGCCGGGTCCAGCTGCCGGACCGCGCCAAGGGCGGCACGCATGGTCGCTCCGGTGGCCAGCCCGTCATCCACCGCAATGACTGTGCAGCCGGCAATGCGCCGTTCCGGTGATCCTGGGCGGAACAGCTCCTCCCGGCTCCGGACCTCGCCGAGCTGCTGCTCGACGGCGGCCGCGAACAGGGCCTCCGCGTCCTGCGTGCGGCTGCGCCAATACCGGAGCACGTCCTCGTTGCGGACAACGCAGACCGTTCCAGCGATGCCGGCCACTGCGCCGGCCGCCAGCTCGGGCTGTTCCGGATAGCCGATCTTCCGCACCACCACCACATCCAGCGGCGCGGACAGCGTCCGGGCCACCTCGGCTGCTACGGGAACCCCGCCGCGGGGGAGGCCCAGGACCAGCAGGCCCGGTGCACCCGCGTAGGGGAACAGTCCGACGGCGAGCGCGCGGCCGGCGTCGGCGCGGTCCTGCCAGCGCGGGGAGGGGGCGGAGTTCGAGAAAAACATGGGATGGGCGGATCCGGTCGGACGGAAAATCGGGTTCGGGTGCTCCTCCCAAGCTAGGGACCGCCGCAGGCACCGGCAAGGGGTCCACCCAACCGCTGCGTTGCCAAACCGGGGCCGGCATAGAAAGGTGGCCTTATGACGCAGACAGCAGTTATTACAGGAGCCACGTCCGGAATCGGTGCGGAGTTCGCCCGCCAGCTGGCACAGCGCGGCTATGACGTGGTGCTCACCGGCCGGAATACCGAGCGGCTGGAATCCACCGCAGCGGAACTGGCCCGGGATTACTCCGTAAAGACCGAGTGGATCGCGGCCGACCTCGCCACCTCCGAAGGAGTGGACGCCGTCGCCGACCGCGTGCAGAAGCCCGACGTCGGACTCCTGGTCAATAACGCCGGATACGGTCTGAAAAACGATTTTGCCCGGAACGAACTGCAGGCCGAGATCGACCACCTGAATGTTCTGGTGGGCGCGCCGCTGCAGCTGAGCCACGCTGCACTGAACGCGATGCAGTCCAACGGCGGCGGCCGGATCATCAACGTGGCCTCCGTGGCCGGCTTCATCCCACGGGGAACCTACAGCGCCGCCAAGGCATGGGTGATCAACTTCAGCCGCTGGGCCAATCTCTACTACCGGGGCCGCGGCATCACCGTGACCGCGGTATGCCCGGGGTTTGTGCACACGGAATTCCATGCGCGCATGGAAATGGACAAGAGCCTGTACCCCAAGTGGATGTGGCTGAGTGCGGACCGCGTGGTGCGTGAAGCCCTGGCCGACGCCTTCGCGGGCAAGGGCGTTTCCATTCCGTCCAAGCGGTACCGGGTGCTGGCTACGGTGGGGAGCCGGGCACCGCAGGCACTGGTGGCCCGGCTGGCGGGCCGGGGGCGGTAGGGGAGCGGCCGACGTCGGACGTCACGGAAGCTGGCGGAGCCGTGGCCGCGGGCCTAGGGTTGCCCTGCACCGCCTGCCCTGCCCGGGGCCGACGACGAAACCGGTGAAAGTGAGTTCCATGAGCACCCCCACGGTCTATGCCCTGCATGAGAATCCCGAATGGTTCCCTCCCTTTGCCCGTGCCTTCGAAGCCGAAGGCGTGCACGTGGAGGAATGGCTGCTGACCGACGGCGTCCTGGACCTGGACTCGGTGCCGCCGGAGGGGATTTTCTGGTCCCGGATCAGCGCCTCCTCGCACACCAGGGACCACGGCCTGTCCAAGGACTACGCCCGGGCGGTGCTGTCCTGGCTGGAAGCGCACGGACGGCGCACGGTCAACGGCCGCCGGGTGCTGGAACTGGAAATGAGCAAGGTGGACCAGCTGACCGCGCTGCGCGCCGCGGGCATCGACACCCCGCGTACCGTGGCCGCCGTCGGGCGGCACCAGATCCTGGCCGCGGCCAAGGAATTCCCCGCACCGTTCATCACCAAGCACAACCAGGGCGGCAAGGGACTCGGGGTGCGGAAGTTCGAATCCCACGGGGAACTGGCGGACTACGTGGCGTCGGAGGACTTCGAGGAGCCTGCGGACGGCATCACCCTGATCCAGGAATACATTGTTGCGGCCGAGCCCTTCATTACCCGGGCGGAGATTGTGGGCGGGGAATTCGTCTACGCCATCAAGGCGGACACGGCCCGCGGCGGATTCCAGCTCTGCCCGGCGGATGCCTGCGCCATCGACCCGTCCACGGGCAAGCCGATCATGCCGCCCGGCGCCACCATTGCACCGGACGCGGACACCCAGCTGTTCAGCCTGCGGGAGGACTTCGACCATCCGGTGATCGGCAAGTACCTCGAGTTCGCCCGCCGGAACCGGTTGGAGGTCTGCGGCATAGAGTTCATCGAGGCCGCCGACGGCCGCCTGCTGACCTATGACGTGAACACGAACACCAACTACAACGCCGCCGTCGAAGCTGTGGCTCCGCGGTCCGCGCCCCGGGCCCTGGCCCGGTATCTGGCGTCCCTGGCGGCGGTTGCGGAATAGGGTGGCGCGGCTCAACTTTTTTATCCACAGGGCTGCGGCCTCGATATAGTCGTGGTATTGCCCAACCTGAAGGAGACCTCCATGTCCGCTGCCCTGGAACCGCATTGGGTCAAGAACTACCAGCCCGGCGTTCCCGCGCAGATTGAGCTGCCCACCGAATCGCTCACCGCCATGATGGAAGACGCCGTGGAGCGGTTCGGCAGCAAGGTGGCCCTGGAATTCTTCGGCGCCGAAACCACGTATCGGGAACTGGGGGACCGGATTCGCCGGGCCGCCGAAGGGCTGCGCAAGCTGGGCGTGCGGAAGGGCCACCGGGTGGCCGTCATCCTGCCCAACTGCCCGCAGTACCTCATCGCGTTCTACGCCGTGCTCCGGCTGGGCGCCGTCGTCGTCGGCCACAACCCGCTGTACACCGAACGCGAGCTGCGCCACCAGTTCGAGAACCACGGCGCCAAGGTGGCCATCGTCTGGGACAAGGCCGTGGAGAAGGTGCAGGACTTCCCCGGCGACGTGGCCGTGGAAACCATCGTGGCCGTGAACATCACCAAGGCGATGCCCCGGATCAAGCGGATGGCCCTGGCTCTTCCGGTTCCCTCCCTGCGGCGCACCCGTGCGGGCCTGACCGCCAAGACCGAGCGCACCATGTCCTGGGAGGAACTGCTCGACAATGCTCCGCTGTCCGCGGACCACCCCCGCCCGGCCGTTTCCGACCTGGCGGCCCTGCAGTACACCTCGGGCACCACAGGCATCCCCAAGGGGGTCATGCTCACGCATTACAACCTGCGGTCCAACGCCCTGCAGGGCAAGGCCTGGATGCACGGTGCGCAGGAGGGCAAGGAAGTCATTTACGGCGTGCTGCCCATGTTCCACGCCTTCGGCCTCACCCTGTACCTGACCTTCTCCGTCCTCACCGGGTCGCGGCTCGTATTGTTCCCCAAGTTCGACGTGGACCTGGTCCTGTCCGCCGCGAAGAAATCCAAGCCCACCGTCTTCTGCGCCGTCCCGCCGATCTACGAAAAGACCGCGCACGAGTCCAAGAAGCGCGGCGTGGACCTGTCCACCATCCGCTACGCCATTTCCGGGGCCATGACCCTGCCGGCAGCCACGGTGAAGCTCTGGGAAGAGGTCTCCGGCGGGCTGCTGGTGGAGGGCTACGGCCTGACCGAATCCTCTCCCGTGGCCCTGGGCAACCCGTTTGCCGAATCGCGCCGCAACGGCACCATCGGTGTTCCGTTCCCCAGCACCGAGATGCGCGTGGTGGACCCGGAAAACCCCGTGAACGACGTCGAACCCGGTGCCGCCGGTGAGCTCCTGATCCGCGGGCCGCAGGTCTTCGCCGGCTACTGGAACAACCCCGAGGACACCGCCGAGGTGCTGCTCGCCGGCGGCTGGCTGCGCACCGGCGACATTGTCACCGTGGACGAGGACGGCTTCGTGAAGGTGGTGGACCGCCGCAAGGAACTGATCATCACCGGCGGCTTCAACGTCTCGCCGTCGGAGGTCGAGGACGTGCTGCGCACCCACCAGCACATCCTCGACGCCGCCGTGGTGGGCCTGCCCCGGGCCGACGGCGGCGAGCAGGTGGTGGCCGCCGTCGTCCTGCAGGAGGGTGCCGAGCTTGATGAAGCAGCTCTGCGTGCCTACTGCCGCGAGCGGCTGACCCCCTACAAGGTGCCGCGGAAGATCGTGGTTATCGAGGAACTGCCCAAGTCCATGCTGGGGAAGGTGCTGCGCCGCCAGGTGCGGGACGCCCTGCTGCAGGACGCGTAGTCCCCTCCTCGCAGCAAGTACCTATTGACGGGTCCGGAGGCGTGGGGCTGGAATTGTAAGTGGGCTTGGTATGTATGCCAGGTTCCTCACCAGTCAACCAGCCGGCCCGGAGCCGCAGGCGGATACCGACCGCCTTGTCCTCTGTCTCCGATCAGGCCAGTGGTGAATTACCGCCGGTCAACCGATTCGGCGGATTCGCTGTCGCGAGGAGAACAAGATGATCACGAATCAGCAGGTCGAAGGACTCATGAGCGGTTCGGGCAATGTAGTCGGCTCGAACGGTGACCGAATCGGTGCCGTTGGTACCTTCTACCTGGACGACCAGACCGACGAACCGGCATGGGTCACCGTGAACACCGGCCTCTTCGGCACGTCGGAAACGTTTATCCCCCTCAGTGAGGCAACCGTCGAGGGTGCCGACGTCCTGGTGCCCTACTCCAAGGAAGAGGTCAAGAACGCGCCGCACATTGAAAGCGACGGTTCGATCAGCCCCGACGAGGAAGTCACGCTCTACCGGTACTACGGCTTCAGCTACGACGACGGTTCTTCGGAATCCGTGTCGGAAACCGACACCATCACCGAGACGCGGGACAGCGGCATGCGGGGCAGTGACATGAGCAGCGGTACCTCCACGGTGTCGGAGAGCCAGACATCCGGGACCTCCAGCAGCAGCTCCAGCAGCAGCGGGACGTCCGGCCTTTCCTCCAGTTCCTCCGGTTCGGGATCCAGCGGGGACGACTCCATGACCCGTTCGGAGGAGCGCCTCAACGTCGGCACCGAGAACCGCGCCGTGGGCAAGGCCCGGCTGCGCAAGTACATCGTGACGGAGACCGTCACCAAGCAGGTGCCGGTCAGCCACGAGGAAGTGCGGATCGAGCGTGAGCCCATCACGGACGCCAACGCGGGGGATGCCCTGTCAGGCGCCGAACTCACGGAAGACGAGCACGAGGTGACGCTCCATGCCGAAGAGGCTGTGGTTTCCAAGCACACCGAGCCGGTGGAACGCGTTCGCCTGGACACCGAGACGGTGACCGACACGGAGAGCGTCTCCGAAGAGGTCCGCAAGGAGCAGATCGACACGGACGTCAATGATTCCTCCTCCCGCGGGAAAAAGTCCGGCGGGTCGGGGTCCTCGGGGTCCGGCTCGGATTCCTCGGGGTCTTCGGGGTCCGGGTCCGGCGGCAGCCGCTAGGTCCTGGCTCTTCAACACGCACGACGGATTAACACGCACGACGGATTAACACGCACGACGGCGGGTCCCGGGTTTCCGGGGTCCGCCGTTTTGTTGTGTGGGGGCGACTGTCGCGGTGCCCCGCTGGGAGGGGCTACTGAGCAGACGAGGGGGTGCGCCGGGGGTCATCCGGGGACCCGGATCTAGTGAGCAGATAACGGGCTATGCGCGGGGATCCTGGATCTACTGCGCAGATAACGGGGGGGTATCCGGCGGCCATAACCCCGTTAACTGCTCAGTTGATGAGTTGCGCGGGCTGGGCATCCCGAGTGCCGGCACAGCATCCCACCGAGTGGTGCTGCTGTTGCCTCGTGGGACACCGTCCGCCCCAACAGCACCACCGGATGGGATCCCCTGTCCGCCGCCGGCGCGCGCGGGACACCGTCCGCCCCGACCCGGGTCCCCACCCTGGCACCCGGCGCAAGTCCGCCGGCCCCGACGGTGAGTGTGCAGTAGATGCGGGATGGCCGTTAAACAGGCAGCATCTACTGCACACTGAATGCGATGCCCGGCTCTGCAGCGGCACCCAAAAGCTCGGCCGGTCCGGTGCAGGTGCTAGGTTGGGGCAACTGTCTACGAAGTCCCGGGGGAACCATGAGAAAAACCGCAGCCATTCCGGTCCTGGCCCTGCTGCTCGTCACCGGCTGCAGCGCAGAAGCGTCGGAGCCCGAAGCTGCCTCGGCCCCTGCAACCGCCGCAGCCTCCGCCCCTGCACCCGCCGCAGCAGCTGCCGGGTCAACCGCCGAAACGGTGGCACTGGACTCGGCAGAGGAAACGTGCCGCAAGCTCCTCGGGACCGACGGTAACGGCCCCCTCTACCGGGCTATCTACTTCGTGAAAGACAACGGTTCAACGTTCGGCTTTGAGGGCTCCGACGGTACGGGTGCAAACGCGCTCAACACGGAAGTCCGCGGTATTGCCGACAGCGCCCCGGAGGGTATGGATGCCCTGCTCAAGGAGCTGTCAGCTCCGATTGAAAGCGCCATGCCGGTGGCCGAGGACTCCGGTTCCGCCTGGCACTTCGATATCTATGCCTGGAGAAACGCTGTTTCGGAGATCCTGGCCCAGTGCGCGCCCTATGAGGCCACAGCCAGCGACGCCGGGGCGGCACCTGCTGCGCCTGCCCCGTCCAAAGCCGACGAGGCCAGCGCCGCGTTCCCGGGCTACCCCCTGATCGTGAATGCCACCTCTGTGGATTACCGGGTGGCCGCCTGGTTCGACAGCAAGCTCGTCGACGGGCAGGTGGTTGCACTGGCGCCGGGACTTTACGCGCCGTACGACCCCAACGTTTCTGACCTGTCGGCCTACTACGTTCCGGGCGGCGTAGCCGGGGACCGGGCCATGAAGGCAACCGTCTTTCCCAACTCCGGGGGCGCCGCCAGCTGGTCCGGGGTGAACCCCGGCCCGGAGGAACCGCAGTAGGGCGGTCAGGCGGTGCGCACCGACGGTCACGGTTACACGCCGGCTTAAACCCTCCGGTTTGGGTCAAATCGACCGGTTTGGGAAAACCCTGCCACTGCGCAGCGGAGGGATTTCCCAAACCGGCAGGAAAATCCTAAGCCGCAGAAGAACCACACCGAGGGATTTCCCAAGCCGATGAAGAACCCGCGCTGGGGGATTTCCCAAAACGTAGGGATTCCCAAAACGGCAGGAGAACCCGCACTGGGGGATTTCCCAACCGGCAGGCCCCCCCAGCTGGCAGGCCCCCCCAGCTGGCAGCCCCCCCCAACCGGCAGGCCCCCCAGCTGGCAGGCCCCCAACCGGCAGGCCCCCCACCGGCAGAGAGCGCACCTAGGACACCAGTCGGGCCGTCCGCTCCAGAACCTCCCGGCACGCGAGAATGGCCGGACGCCTGCTCCCAGCCTCCCGGACCGATGTGAAGATGGTCCGCCGCGGCCGGCCCGGCAGATCCAGGAGCCGGACCGTCGGTGTGCGGCCGGTCCACACGAGCTCCGGCATGAGGCCGACGGCGTTGCCGGACTCGATCAGCCGGATCTGCGCCTGCAGGTCAGCCGTTTCATACCGGACATCCGGCTCGAACCCGGCCTGCCGGCACGCCTGCTCTGCCCAGTGCCGGGAGGCGGCGCCGCGGGGTTCCATGACCCAGGCGCGGGAAGCGGTGTCCGCGATGGAGCGGATGTCCCCGGCATCCAGGGAATCGGCGGGCACTGCCAGCTGGATGGCGTCCGTGGTGAGCTGCACGCGGTCAAGGCCGGGATGCCGGGGTGCGGCATGCCCGGGGTACTGTTCGGCGATCACCAGGTCGAAATCCCGGGCCCAGGTTTCATAGAGCGCGGTTTCGGGTTCGCGCTGGGTCATTTCGATCCGCACCTCGGGATAGTCCCGCCCCAGGATGGTGAGGGCATCCGGCATCAGGGCCAGTGCCGCTGACTGGAAGACGGCCACGCGGACCGTTCCCGCCACGGTGGTCAGGGACTCGGCCAGGTCCGCTTCCGCCCGCTCCATGGCGTCCAGGATCCCGGCGGCGTGGTCCACCAGGATCTCGGCCTGCGGCGTGAGGGTGACCCGGCGTCCGGTCTTGCGCAGCAGGGGCACCCCTACCTCGTTCTCCAGCAGGGCCAACTGCTGCGACACGGAGGACGGACTGAAGTTCAGGGCCGCGGCAACAGAGGCCAGCGTGCCCCGGACCTTGAGTTCGCGCAGCAGCCGCAGCCGGCGGATATCGAGCACGCGGGCACCTTTCAGATTAGTAAGCAGAGCCAAAGTGTATTGGTCGGAAAAGATCGCTTTATCTAATTGAACAACAGGCGGATACTGGGTCAGTACCTTTGGGGGATAACTACCTGTTAGATGAAAAGAGCACCAACTCATGACCGATACCTTTGAGGACCGCGCCAGCGCCGACGCCGCCCCCAGCGCCGGGCTGGCAGAGCAGTCCGTAGCCCTCGTCCGCCGCTGGCTGACCGAGGCCTCGGCCGTCCCCGTGGACGCCTCCGCCGCGCAGCTGGCCGGCGTCCTGAAGGACCCGGACGGCCTGGGCTTCACCGTCGGCTTCGTCGACGGCGTCGTGCGCCCCGAAGACATCCGCGTCGCAGCCCGCAACCTCGCCGCCCTGGCCCCCCGCGTCCCCGGCTTCCTGCCCTGGTACATGCGCGCGGCCGTGCGCGCCGGCGGCATCCTCGGCCCGGTGGTCCCGCAGATTGTCATTCCAGCCGCCCGCAAGGTGCTTCGCGAAATGGTCGGGCACCTGATTGTCGATGCCACGGACGCGAAGCTGGGCAAGGCCATCGCCGGCATCCGCAAGGACAACACCCGGCTGAACATGAACCTCCTCGGCGAGGCCGTCCTCGGCCAGCACGAAGCAGCCCGCCGGCTGGAAGGCACCCACGCCCTCCTGGCCCGCGACGACGTCGACTACGTCTCCATCAAGGTTTCCTCCACCGTGGCGCCGCACTCCGCATGGGCTTTCAACGAGGCCGTGCAGCACGTCATCGAATCCCTGACCCCGCTCTTCCGCCGGGCCGCGCAGTCCCCGGTGAAGAAGTTCATCAACCTGGACATGGAGGAGTACAAGGACCTGGAGATGACCATGGCGGTCTTCACCGGGATCCTCTCGCAGCCCGAGTTCAAGGACCTGGAAGCCGGCATCGTGCTCCAGGCCTACCTCCCGGACGCCCTCTCGGCCATGATGCGCCTGCAGGAATTCGCTGCCGCTCGCCGCGCCGACGGCGGTGCCGCCATCAAGGTCCGCGTGGTTAAGGGCGCCAACCTGCCCATGGAACAGGTGGAAGCTTCCCTGCACGGCTGGCCGCTGGCCACCTGGCACACCAAGGCGGACAGCGACACCAACTACAAGCGCGTCATCAACTACGCCCTGCACCCGGACCGCATCAAGAACGTGCGGATCGGCGTCGCCGGACACAACCTGTTCGACGTCGCGTTCGCCTGGCTGCTGGCCGGGGATCGCGGCGTGCGGGACGGCATCGAATTCGAAATGCTGCTGGGCATGGCCGCCGGCCAGGCCGAGGTGGTGCGCCGCGACGTCGGCAGCCTGCTGCTCTACACCCCGGTAGTGCACCCCGCTGAATTCGACGTCGCCATCGCGTACCTGATCCGCCGGCTGGAGGAAGGCGCCAGCTCGGAGAACTTCATGTCCGCCGTGTTCGAACTGGCCGACAACGAGGCATTGTTCGAACGCGAGAAGCTGCGTTTCCTGGCCTCGCTGGAGAACCTGGACACCGCCGTTCCCGCCCCGCACCGTGTGCAGGACCGCAACCTTCCCGCCGTGGCCGCGGCCACGGACAGCTTCGACAACACCCCGGACAGCGACCCGTCGCTGCCCGCCAACCAGGCCTGGGGCCGGGGCATCCTCGCCCGCGTCCCCGGTTCCGAACTGGGCAAGGCCGCCGTGGCCGCTGCCGCCGTCGGCACCGAGGCGGAGCTCGACGCCGTCATCAACACCGCGGTCACCAAGGGCAAGGCGTGGGGTGCACTCAGCGGTGCCGAACGCGCAGAGGTCCTGCACCGCGCCGGCGAAGTCCTCGAGGCACGCCGCGCCGATCTGATGGAGGTCATGGCCGCCGAAACCGGCAAGACCCTGGACCAGTCGGACCCCGAGGTTTCCGAAGCCATCGACTTCGCGCATTACTACGCCGAGCTCGCCCGCGAACTCGACAACGTGGAGGGCGCCCGCTTCGTCCCGGCGCGCCTGACCGTGGTCACCCCGCCGTGGAACTTCCCGGTAGCCATCCCGGCCGGCTCGACCCTCGCCGCCCTGGCTGCCGGGTCCGCCGTCGTCATCAAGCCCGCCCGCCAGTCCGCGCGAAGCGGTGCGGTCATGGTGGAAGCGCTCTGGGAAGCCGGCGTTCCGCGCGACGTCCTGCAGCTCGTCCAGCTGGGTGAAAACGAACTCGGCCGCCAGCTGATCTCCAACCCGGCCGTGGACCGCGTAATCCTGACCGGCGGTTACGAGACCGCCGAACTGTTCCGCTCCTTCCGCCCCGACCTGCCGCTGCTGGCCGAAACCTCGGGCAAAAACACCGTGATCGTCACCCCCAGCGCGGACTTCGACCTCGCTGCCCGCGACGTCGCCGCGTCCGCCTTCGGGCACGCCGGGCAGAAGTGCTCCGCCGCTTCCCTGGTGATCCTGGTCGGTTCCGTGGCCAAGTCGGCGCGCTTCCGGAACCAGCTCGTGGACGCCGTCCAGTCACTGAAGGTCGGCTACCCCGAAGACCCCACCACGCAGATGGGCCCGGTCATCGAGCCCGCCGCCGGCAAGCTTCTCAAGGGCCTCACCGAGCTTGGCGAGGGCGAAACCTGGCTGCTGCAGCCGGAACAGCTCGATGAAAGCGGCCGGCTGTGGAGCCCGGGCATCCGCACCGGTGTCCGCCGCGGCTCCGAGTACCACCGCACCGAGTACTTCGGCCCGATCCTGGGCGTTATGACCGCCGCGACCCTCGAAGAGGCCATCGACATGGCCAACGACATCGACTACGGCCTCACCGCCGGGCTGCATTCCCTCGAACCGGCGGAAATGGACGTCTGGCTAAACCGCATCCAGGCGGGCAACCTGTACGTGAACCGCGGCATCACCGGCGCCATCGTCCGCCGCCAGCCGTTCGGCGGCTGGAAGAAGTCCGCCGTGGGTGCGGGCACCAAGGCCGGCGGCCCGAACTACCTGATCGGCCTGGGCAACTGGGAAGCCGTAAACGGCACTTCCGACGCGGCCGCCGTCGAGCTGCCCGCCGCGGCGCCGGCTGCACGCCTTGTCGCTGCCGCCGAATCCGCAGGCTCGGCCTTCACCGCCGACGACGCCGCGTTCCTCCGCCGCGCCGCGAACAGCGACGCCCGTGCCTGGAACGGCGAATTCGGGACCGCCAAGGATGTGTCCGCCCTGTCCGCGGAGCGGAATGTCTTCCGCTACGTACCCGTTCCGGTGACCGTCCGCCTCGCCGAAGGCCAGCCGGCAGCCCTGCTGGTCCGGGTCCTGGCCGCTGCGCTGACCGCCGGATCTGCAGTCAGCGTGTCCACCGCCGTCGACCTCCCGGCCGGCCTGCGGGCCGTGCTGACCGAACTCGGACTGCAGTTCCGGGTTCAGGACGACGCCGCGTGGCTGGCTTCCGCTGCTTCGCTGACGTCAGGGCGGATCCGGCTGATCGGCGGCTCCGTGCAGGCGCTGGCCGAAGCCACCGGCGGCACCCCGGACATTGCCGTCTACGCCCAGCCCGTCACCGAATCCGGCCGCCTGGAGCTGCTGCCCTTCCTGCATGAGCAGGCGGTCAGCATCACCGCGCACCGCTTCGGAACGCCGAACTTCCTCTCGGATGCGCTGATCTAGGCGTTCACCGGAGGTTCGGAATCCGACGCCGAGCGGGAAGCACGCAGCAGGAAACGCTGCAGCTTTCCGCTCGGTGTTTTTGGCAGCTCCTCCACAAAGTGCACCGCCCGCGGATACGCATGGGCGGCATACTGGGCTTTGACCAGCTGCTGCAGTTCCGCCGCCAGCTCGGGGGAGCCGGAGCCGGAGCGGAGCACCACGTAGGCCTCCAGCCGTTCTCCGCGCAGCTCGTCCGGAACCCCGATCACGGCACTCTCCGCTACCTCCGGATGCGTGGCCAGCACGGATTCGACCTCGAACGGGCCGATCCGGTAGCCGGCCATGATGATCACATCGTCATCCCGGGCGGAGAAGTAGGTGTACCCGTCGGCATCGCGTGAACCGGTGTCTCCGGTGTAGTACCAGCGGCGGTCGCTGCTGTAACGTTCGGCGGTTTTCTCCGGGTTGTCCGTGTACCCGCTGAACCACATCAACGGGCTGGCCGGAACGTCAATGGCCACCCGTCCCTTCTCGCCGGGTGCGGCCGCGGTGTCTTCCTCCAGCGACAGCACTTCGGTGCGGTAGCCGGGCAGGGCGTGGCCCATCGAACCGGGCCGGATTTCGCGGGACACCGAGTCTTCCCAGCCGTTCACAATGCACATACCCATTTCCGTCTGCCCGTAGTGGTCCCGCACGGCGGTACCCAGGCAGCGCGTGGCCCAGCTGATGGTTTCCGCGTCCAGGGGCTCGCCCGCGCTGGAGGCGCGCTGCAGTGCCAGGGGGCCGACGCCGTCGGGCGCCTCGGCCCGGAGCGAGCGGAAAATGGTGGGCGCCGCGGCGAAGTTCGTGACGCGGAACCGGTCCAGCACCTCCCAGCACAGCTTCGCGCTGAAGCCGCCGCGCAGCAGCAGGTTTCGGCGGCCCGCCGCCAGCGGAGCGAGGATCCCGTAATACAGGCCGTAGGCCCAGCCCGGATCGGCGGCGTTCCAGAACACGTCCTCCTCCTGCACGTCCAGTCCGTAGTGGAAGTAGGCGGAGAACGCTTCGAGCGCCGAAACCGGCACCGTCACGCCCTTCGGTGCGCCGGTGGTGCCCGACGTGAAGATTTCCACGAGCACCTCCTCCGGGTCCAGGACTGCCGCCGGCATTCCCTGCTGTTCGGCCGAGAGCAGCTGTGTCCAGTTCAGGGCATCCGCCGCACCCGCCGCACCGGCGGCTTCGCCCGCGGCGCCGGCGGCCAGGACCGTCAGGCCCAGCTCCGGCACGAGGGGCGCCACCTTGGCCAGCTGGTTTTCGTCGGCCACCACCAGTCGGGCACCGCTGGCGGACAGGCGTACGGAAATGGCCGGCGTGGCAAATGCCGTGAACAGCGGCACGTGGACGGCGCCCAGGCGCCACAGGCCCAGCAGCACCGTCACCAGGTCACCGCTCTTGCCCATCAGGGTTGCCACCCGGTCCCCGCGTCGCACCCCCAGCCGGGCGAAGGCCGCCGCGGCCCGCTCGGAGCCCGCCTGGAGTTCTCCGTAGGTCAGGTCGGTGGACGAAAGGTCCTGCTCAATGACGGTGAAGGCAACAGAGTCAGCGGGGTGCCGGTCGCACAGCAGTGCGGCGGGCGCCACCGGTTCCTGGACAGTGAGGGGGTTGAACATCTTATGCGGCTCCGTTCCATTCCATGTGCCGTGGATCACTCCCGGCCGTAGTCTCCATGCTAGGCCGACGTCGGCTTAGCGGGGGACATTGTGTCCTCACCGGGCAGCGGCCCATGATGGGGACCGAAAGCCATCAGGGCCGGCGGCGACGGGCCGGGACCGGCAGGGCAACCGGGAAGGCGGGACCATGGAGCAGCTGCTCAGCGGGAAGAACGCGGTGATCTACGGCGGCGGCGGAGGCATCGGCGGCGCCGTGGCGCAGGCCTTCGCCCGGGAAGGGGCGCGGGTCTTCCTCGCAGGACGCGCGCCGGAGCCGCTCGAGGCCGTGGCGGATCGGATCCGGCATGCCGGAGGAACGGTGGACACGGCACTGCTGGACGCCACCAACGAGCGGGCGGTTCGCGAACATGCCGACGACGTCGCGGCCGCCGCGGGCAGCATCGATATCTCCATGAACGTGATCCAGCACGGCGACGTGCAGGGAACGCCTATGGCCGAAATGTCCGTCGCCGACTATCTGCGGCCGGTCGCCACCGCCGTCCAGACCTTTTTCCTGACCTCGCAGACGGCCGCGGCGCACATGATGCGCCAGCGCTCGGGGGTGATCCTGGTCTTCGGCGGCTCGGGTGACCCGGTGCCCGGTTTGTACCTGGGTGGGCTGCAGACCGCCTTTGAAGCGATGGAGTCCATGCGCCGCCAGCTTTCCAGCGAGCTGGGGGGCTACGGGATCCGGGTGGTGACCCTGCGCAGCGGCGGCGTCCCGGAAACCCTGCCGGAAAACATGGAAGGCGCCGGCGAGATTGCCGACGCCATGATTCGCTCCACCATGCTGGGCCGCGCCGCCACCCTGGAGGATGTTGGCTATGCGGCGGCCTTCGCTGCTTCGGACCGGGCTGCCAGCATGACCGCCGCAACGCTGAACATCAGCGCCGGCGCCCTGATCGACCGGTGAACGGTTTCCGCAGCGGGGGTGTGGCTACAGCTTCCAGAGGCTGAAATCGTCCATGCTGGCCGCAGTCCGTAGGCCGGTGGACTCATCGCGGATCCAGACGGTGGACAGGCCCGGGGCCGTGTCCTGGACCTCGCCGTGGAAATAGGTGGTTCCGCCGCTGCGTGCTTCAACGATGTCTCCGCGACGGAGGGAACGGATGCTTCGCACGCGCTTGGCACGTGCTGTCGTTGCGGGGGAGTTGGTATTGGCTACCGGCAAAAGGCATCTCCTCAATTAGTTGATACTTACACTAACCAGCGCATGGCCGTTAAATATTCCCGTTCGCGCATGGACCACTGACCGGCGGGCAGTACGCCGGGTAGGATTCGGCCATGGATATCGTGGATTTCCTGGTCACGCGTTTCCAAGAAGACATCTCCGAGGCCCGCAAACTACTGGCATCTTCCGACGTTTCGCTCTCCGACCGCTGGTATGAGGAGAGGCTGCTGAAGGAATGCGAAACCAAGCTCATGCTCATCGAGATCATCGGAGGTGCGCGCCGCCATGCCCTCTCACGCATGATCGTGGACCCCGACGACGATCCCCAGTTCCGTGAGGAGCTGGAGTGGACCCGGCTGGCGCTGTCCGCCCTCGCCGCCGTGCACGAGGACCATCCGGAGTTCCAAGACAACTGGCGCCTGACGCAGGAACGCCCCTAGCGGGACGTTCGCTGCCAGCGATGGAAGAAGGTGCGGCGGCGTCCTGCGGGCCATAGATTGGTTCCATGAGTGAAAAGCCAAAAGCCCCGTCCGCCCGCCCTGATCCGGACGCCGCCGGCCTCCTCCGCCAGCTTGCCGACTTTCACAAGGTAGCCACCACCTTCACCGGCTGGGACGGTTCCGAGCAGCAGGTATCCGACTCCACGCTGCGCAGCGTCCTCTCCGCACTGGGCCTGGCCGTCGAATCGGAACAGGACCTGGAACGGTCCCTCGCAGAGTCAAAGGCAGCCGCCTGGAAGCGCACGCTGCCGCCGACCGCCGTCGTGCGCCAAGGCAAGCCCGGCAGCGTGCCCGTCCACCTGCCGCCGGGCAGCACAGCGAAACTGACCCTGCGGCTGGAAGACGGCTCAGAACAGGAACTCGCCTGGCCGGAACAGCCCGAGGAGGAACGGGAGATCGACGGCTCGGCCGTGGCACGCACCCTGGTTCCCCTGCCCGAGGGGCTGGAGCTGGGCTGGCACCGGCTTGAAGCGGCAAGCGGCGGCATCTCCGCCAGTGCCGTTCTGGTGGTCACCCCCGACCGGCTCGACACCGCGGACAAACTGGAAACGGATCGCGCCTGGGGTGTGCAGGCCCAGCTCTACTCGGTCCGCTCTTCCCGGTCCTGGGGGATCGGAGACCTTACCGACCTGGCGGATCTCGCCGCCGTCGCCGGCACGGATTACGACGCCGGGTTTGTCCTGATCAACCCGCTGCACGCCGCGGAACCCGTTCCGCCGATTGAGCCGTCCCCGTACCTTCCCACCACCCGGCGGTTCTTCAACCCGCTGTACATCCGGGTGGAAGCCGTGCCGGAATACGCGTACCTGACCGACGGCCAGCGGCAGGCCGCTGAAGAGGCGGCCCGATCCCTGTACCCGGCGAACACCTCCGCGGCGGAACTGGACCGCAACGCCAGCTACGCGGCCAAGCTGCGCGTCCTGCAGGACGTGTACCAGGTGGAACGCAGCCCGAGCCGGCAGAAACAGTTCGACGCCTTCAAGGCCGACGCTGGTCAGGGCCTGGAGAACTTCGCCCGCTGGTGCGCCCTGGCCGAGGAACTGGCCCCCGGCGCACCGGAATGGGCCGAAGCCACCGGCCCGGACAGCGACTACGTGATCCGCCAGCTGCCCCGTCTGCAGGAACGCATCGACTTCTACAAGTGGCTGCAGTGGATCTGCGACGAACAGCTGGAGGGTGTGCAGCTGGCAGCGAAGAAGGCAGGCATGGGGATCGGCGTGATCCACGACCTCGCCGTGGGCGTGCACCCCAGCGGTGCCGATGCGTGGATGCTCCGCGACGTGCTGACGTCCGGCATCTCCGTCGGCGCGCCGCCGGACATGTTCAACCAGCGCGGCCAGGACTGGAGCCAGCCGCCGTGGCACCCCGGACGGCTGGCCGACTCCGGCTACGCCGCCTACCGGGACATGATCCGCACCATCCTCCGGCACGCCGGCGGCATCCGGGTGGACCACATCCTGGGCCTGTTCCGGCTCTGGTGGATCCCGCAGGGCGCCGGATCCCCGGGCGAGGGTGCGTATGTCTACTACGACCATGAGGCGATGATCGGCATCCTCGCGCTGGAAGCGCAGCGGGCCGGCGCCGTCGTCATTGGTGAGGACCTGGGCGTCTTTGAGCCGTGGGTCCAGGAGTACCTCGGGGAGCGCGGGGTGCTGGGCACCTCCATCCTGTGGTTCGAGCAGACCGAGGACGGCCCGCGCGATCCGGAGGAATACCGGGTGGGTGCCCTGACCAGCGTGAACACCCACGACCTCCCGCCGACGGCCGGTTATCTGGCCGGTGAACACGTGAACCTGCGCGAGTCCCTTGGCCTGCTCAACCGTCCGGTGGAGGAAGAACGGAAGGCGGACAGCGAGGGGCAGGAAGCCGTCCTGGATGCGCTCCGGCAGCGCGGGCTGCTGCCCGAATCCGCCTCCGGCCAGGTGGCCGGCCAGATGCACGGCGAAGAAGTGCAGCAGACGGTGGAGGCACTGCACGAATTCATCCTGCAGACGCCGTCGGTGCTTCTCGGCGTGGCCCTGGCCGACCTGGTGGGCGAGAAAAAGACCCAGAACCAGCCGGGGACCGCCGATGAGTACCCGAACTGGCGGATTCCCCTCTGCGGTCCCGACGGCGAAGCGGTGCTGCTGGACGACCTGGAACAGAACGAAAGGTTCCGCTCCCTGGCGGCCCTGATGCAAAAGGGGATCTAGGCTCACACCCCGCCGCCCTCGCCGCCCCCGCCGCCGTCGGGCGTTGGGACGGGCGTTGCGGCGGCCACAGTTCGAGCGCCGGTGCGGTGGTCTGCTTTGCGGACCGCCGCACCGGTTTTTTGTGCCCTCCCTGGGTCGCTGCCGGTATCCAGGAACAAATACTGTTGACATTCTCAACGATCCGGGGTGACATGGAGCCAGCCACCGGCACGGGTTCAGGGAATCCCCGTCCGGGTAACGGCCAGGGCACCACTCTTACCACCACAATGAAGAGGTAGGTCATGAGGAACACGATCACCAGGAAACTGTCCACTGCTGCGGCAGGCGGAGTTCTGCTGGCACTGGCACTGACCGGCTGCTCCGGTTCGACTGCCGGATCAGACGCCGAGTCGTCGCCGTCGGGCAGCGAAAGTTCCGGCAGCGGTGAACTTCAGCAGGTGGTGGTGGGGGTGTTGTCCATCGCGCCGTCCTCGGCCATGCAGTACGGCATCGACGAAGGCATTTTCGAGAAGCACGGGCTGGAAATCGAGCTCCAGCGCGGCACCGGCGGGGCAGCCATGCTGCCGGCGGTCTCCACCGGCGACATCCATTTTGCCGTGGGTAACCCGCTGTCGGTCATGGTGGCCAAGGACAAAGGGCTGGATATGAAGATCGTGTCCGGGTATTCCAATTCCCTCGCAGAAGGCAACGACATCAACGGTGTGGTGGCCCGCGCCGACTCCGGGATCACGTCCTTCGCCGATCTGGAAGGCAAAACCACCACCGTCAACGCGGTCAATACCCAGGGCGATCTGACCATCATGGAAAGCGCCGCCCTGGCCGGCGCCGATCCGGAGCAGATCAACTTCAACGAACTGCCGTTCCAGGATATGGAAGCCGCGCTCGAGCGAGGCAATACAGACGCGATCTGGCTGCCGGAGCCTTTCCTGAGCCGCGCCCTGGCCAATCCCGACTACGTCCTGGTGGGTTATCCGAACCAGGAGGCGATCCCCGGGATGCCCACGATGGTCACGTTTACCTCCGGCCGGTATGCGGAGGAAAACGAGGAAACCGTCACGGCCTTCAAGGAGGCCGTCACCGAAACGCTCACCCAGGCGCAGGGCGACGTCGACGGCGTCCGCGCCACCCTTCCGACGTTCATGGGGATGGACGCGGCAATCGCCGAGAACCTCAAGATGGAGGAGTTCGACGGCGAACTCCGAAGCGACGAGCTGGATGACCTGGGCGCACTTATGCTGAAGTACGAGTTTGTGGCAAAGGAACCGGACGTCGATGCGATGACGGTGCAGTAGTGCCATGGAGAATCAGGGGCTGGGATCATGGATACACCGCCGGCGCCTGAAGTCCGCCGGCCGGACGGCACTGGTCTTCCAGGGCAGGGGCATCAGCTACACGGAGCTGGACGAGCGCATCAACCGGCTGGCACAGGCACTGCGTGCCTCCGGGGTGGAGCACGGTTCCCGGGTGGCTTTCCTCGGCGATAACCATCCCGCATTCCTGGAGACGTTTTTTGCCGCCGGTACGCTGGGCGCCGTCTTTGTTCCGTTGAACACCCGGCTGGCGCCGCCCGAGATTCAGTTCGCGCTGCAGGATTCGGGCAGCTCGGTGCTGGTGTACACCGGTGCGCTCGCCCGGCTGGCGCAGCTGGGGTCAGCGGGCACATCGGTGGCGGTGCGGCTGGAGGTGGCCGACGGCGCCGTGGCCGACGGCGCCGTGGCCGACGCCCCGGCGGCGCCCGACGCGGACGATCCGGCCGGATCGGGCGGAGAACATGTGTCCGACTTCGACGCCGTGATAGCCGGAGCGCCCCCGGACCGGCTGGACCTGCCGGTCGGGGCAGAGGACGGGGCGATGATCCTCTACACCTCCGGCACCACCGGCCGGCCCAAAGGCGCCCTGCTGTCCCACTCCAACCTGGCCTGGAACTGCTACAACGTGCTGGTCGACTACGACGTGTCCGGGACGGAGGTCGCACTGATGATCTCCCCGATGTTCCACGTCGCGTCCCTGGACATGGGCGTGCTGCCGGTGCTCCTCAAGGGCGGCACGGTGGTGCTGGAAACCAGGTTCGAACCGGGCCGCACGCTCGCCGCGATTGAACAGTATGGAGCTACCTACATCAGCGGCGTGCCCACCACGTACCAGATGCTGTGCGAACATCCGGACTGGGACAAGCGGGACATCAGCTCGCTGACCACCATCACCTGCGGCGGATCCGCAGTGCCCCTGCGGGTCCTGGAAGCCTATGAAGCCCGCGGCCTGTCCTTCTCCAACGGTTACGGAATGACTGAAACGGCCCCGGGCGCCACTGCGCTTCCGGCCGCCCGATCCAGGGAAAAGGCAGGTTCCGCCGGATTGCCGCACTTCTTCACCGACGTTCGGATCACGGGTCCGGACGGCGGCGTCCTCCCGGCGGGAGAGGTGGGGGAGATCCAGATTTCCGGACCCAACGTCATCCGCTCCTATTGGAACCGGCCCGACGCCACCGCGGAAGCCTATGCCGAGGACGCCTGGTTCCGGTCCGGGGATATGGGCTATTTCGACGACGACGGGTACCTGTTCATTTCCGACCGGCTGAAGGACATGATCATTTCCGGCGGGGAGAACATTTATCCGGCCGAGGTCGAGCAGGCCATTGCGGAGCTGGAGGCCGTGGCTGCCGTTGCGGTGATCGGGGTGCCGGACAGCAGATGGGGCGAAGTCCCCCGCGCGGTCATCAGCCTGCGGCCGGGATACGCACTGACGGCCGAAGAAGTGCAGGAACACCTCTTCGGCCGCCTGGCCCGGTACAAAGTGCCGCGCACGGTGACGATGGTCGAGGACTTTCCCCGCACGGCGAGCGGAAAGATCCGCAAGGCCGAACTGCGCCGGCAGTATTCGGACTGACTGCAGCACAAACGAAACAGGCGGGGAGCCGATGCTCCCCGCCTGCCACTGTGATGCTCCCGCCGGGGCTACTGCTCCAGCTTCATGGCCTTGCGCAGCGTCAGCGAGCCTCCGCTCTGCAGAACGGCCCGTCGGTAGATCTTGGCGCCAAAGCCCAGCAGCGCGTAGGCCGCGGCCAGCGCAATGGCCAGCGAGGCGAAGGTCTGCCACAGCGGCACCTCCGAGCCGAGCATCCGGACGGGCATCGCCACGGAGGAAATCACCGGCACGAACGAGGCGACGACCAGCAGCTGTCCCTTGGCAAACATCCCGGCAAACAGGGCGGCGAAGATGATTGCCATGACCGGGGTGGAACTGCTGTTCAGGTCCTCGGACCGGCTGGCCATGGCCCCGAGCATTGCCCAGCCGGCGGCAAGGATCAGGAACCCGACGAGGAAGAAGACCAGGAACCAGCCGGACACCGGAATGATGGAGCCCACCATGTCCGCTGTTCCGGTCAGGTTCAGCGCCAGCAGGGCTGCCCCGCCGTACAG
Organism: Arthrobacter sp. zg-Y1110; assembly: GCF_025244865.1. Taxonomy (NCBI): domain Bacteria; kingdom Bacillati; phylum Actinomycetota; class Actinomycetes; order Micrococcales; family Micrococcaceae; genus Arthrobacter; species Arthrobacter sp. zg-Y1110. The sequence continues at coordinate 3,108,534 of NZ_CP104272.1, read as the reverse complement.
TGCCAGCTGCACCACGGCCAGGACGGTATTGCCGATCACCTTGCCGTAAAGGAGCTGGCGGATGGGAATGGCGGTAGCCAGGATTTCCACCACCCGGTTCTGCTTCTCCTCCAGCACGGAGGTGGCGATCGCCAGACCGAAAATGATGGTGGCCATATAGAAGAGGAAGCTGAACGCGAAGCCGACGGCGGCGGCGATTCCGGCCTGCTCGGCGTCGCCTTCCAGCAGCGCTTCTTCCAGCTCGCTGCCGGCGGTCAGTTCCGCCGCCGTCGTGCCGGCCGCTGCGGCGTTGGCACTGATGACATAGCTTGTCAGGGCCTCGGAAACCGGCCCGCGGATCCCGGAACCGATCTCGGCCTTTCCGGTCAGGGTCCAGCTGCCGTCATCTCCCTGGATCAGTGCCGCGTCCGCCTCTTCATTGTTGACCAGCTGCAGGGCTGCCTCGGGGGAGTCTGCCGTGACGGCTTCGAAGGAGGTGTTCCCGCCGTCCTCCTGTCCGGCGGCGTCGGCAGCGGTGATGATTTCGGCGGCGGCGGAATCTGCCACGGCCACCGTATGGTCCGAACCGCGCGAGGACATGTAGGCGTTAAAGAGGACGCCGCCCACGATCAGCAGCAGGGTCACCAGGGTCGAGAGCAGGTAGGTGCGGTCGCGCATCTTGACCATGACTTCGCGCAAGGTAACGATGGCCCAGGCGGGCGTGTTGTCAGGGGTTTCCGGAGCTTGCCCGGGCTTTGCCACGGGGGTTCGGGTTGCGGTGCTCATGCTGTCACCTCACGGTAGATGTCGCTCAGGGACGGACGGATGGGGGCGAATTCCTGCACCGTGCCGCGGGACAGGGCGGCGGCCAGGGTGCGCTGGGCGTGGGCGTCGTCGTCGAACTCCACCAGTGCGGACGGACCGGCGACGTCGATGACGGTGAGTCCGGTTTCCTCGCGCAGCCAGCCGGCGTCGGGGGAGACCGTGATGCGGTGGCGGCGGGGTGCCGTGGCGCGCAGCTCGTCGCCGGTGCCGGCGGCCATCAGGCGGCCGGCCTGCAGGACCACGAGGTTGTCGCAGAGCCGGTCCACCAGGTCCAGCTGGTGGCTGGAGAACAGGACCGGCACACCGGCGGCGGTCCGTTCGCGCAGCAGTTCCACCATGGAGTCGACGGCGATCGGATCCAGTCCGGAGAACGGTTCGTCCAGGATCAGGGCGGTGGGCCGGTGCAGCAGCGAGGCGGCGATCTGCACGCGCTGCTGGTTGCCCAGGGAAAGCGATTCGAGCTTGTCCTTGCTCCGGTCTGCCAGATTAAAACGGTCCAGCAGTTCCATTGCCTCACGGCGGGCCGAGGACTGGCTCATCCGGTGCAGCTGGCCGAGGTAGACCAGCTGGTCGATGATGGGCTGCTTGGGGTAGAGGCCGCGCTCTTCGGGCATGTACCCGAACTGTGCGCGCTGCGCAGCGGTCACGGGGGACCCGTCCAGCAGCACTTCGCCGGCTGTGGCGGTCAGGACTCCCATGATCATGCGCATGGTGGTGGTTTTACCGGCGCCGTTTGCACCCACGAAGCCGGTCATGCGGCCGGACGGAATGTCGAACGTGACGTCGTCGACGGCGGTTTTGTCCCCGAAGCGTCGGGTGAGATTGCGGACCTGCAGCATGTGCTGCTCCTTCCCCGGAAGAGGCCGGGCCTAGTGATGAACTTCTGCTTCGAGCTTAGGCAGAAGAGCAGCACGGCGGATCGGCCGCGGGATGGAACCTTTCCGGGTCAGCCGGCGGCCGGCTTGTCCCCCGGGAGGATGAGGCCGGACTCATAGGCGAACACCACAGCCTGCACCCGGTCCCGGACCTGGATCTTGCCCAGCAGATTGGAGACATGGGTCTTGACCGTCGCCTCGGCCACGAACATGCCCGCAGCGATCTCGGCGTTGCTCCGGCCAGCGGCAACATTCACGAGCACTTCGCGCTCACGGGAGGTCAGCGAGTCCAGCAGTTTCTGCTGCTGGGCGGACCCCGACGGCGGGCGGGTTCCGACGGCGGTGGCCGGGGCAGCGGTTGGGTGGCCGTTTGGCCGGGCAGCCGCGCCGGCAGCCTCTGCGTGCAGCTGCCGGGCGAAGCGTTCGATGACCCGCACCGTCATTTCCGGTGCCAGCAGGGCGTGGCCGCCGGCGACGGCGTGGACCGCTGCCACCAGATCGTCCGGGTCGGAGTTCTTCAGCAGGAAGCCGCTGGCACCGGCGCTGATGGCATCAAAAAGGTAGTCGTCGCGTTCAAAGGTGGTGAGGATGATGACCTTCGCGGTGCCGGCCCGCACTACCTGCTCGGTGGCCCGGATCCCGTCCAGGACCGGCATCTGCACGTCCATGAGGATGATGTCGACGGGGTGTGCCGCGGCAAAGTCCACGGCTTCGGCGCCGTTGGCGGCTTGGCCCACCACCTCGATTTCGTCCTCCACGGAGAGCATCATGGCAAAGCCCGCCCGCAGCAGGGCCTGGTCATCAGCCAGCAGGACCCGGATCGGTTCCATTACTTACGCTTCACCCTTTCGAAGGAGTTCTGCCGGCCGCAGCATGCGGCCCTCGGCAACCACGGTAACGGTCAATGGAGCGGAAACCGGACCCGGACGCGCCAGCCGCCGCCGGACCGCGGTCCGATTTCGGTGCTGCCGCCGTGCAGGTCGGCCCGTTCCCGGATACCCCGGATGCCGAATCCGGAACCGGCGGTGCTGCCCGTGCGCGGCCTGCCGTTGTCCACGGTCTCCACCTCCACCCAGCTGTTGCCGGTCCCTGTGGTGCCCGTGCGAAGGGCGACGACGGCGGAGCCTGCGGTGGAGTGCCGGCGGACGTTGGCGAGGGACTCCTGGACGGTGCGGTAAATCGAGAGGCCCAGCGGTGCGGGGACCCGGTCCAGCGAGCCGGGCACATGCTCGGACCGGTGATACGACACGGACAGGCCCAACTGCAGGTGCTCTGCCACCAGTGCCGGGAGGTCCGCCAAGCCGGGCTCGGGGGTACGCCGCGCACCGCCGTCGGACTCCGCCCCCGGTTCCTCGCCCGCGCGCAGTACGCCCAGCAGGGACCGCATCTGCTCCACCGCTTCGCGGGAGGAGGCTTCAATGGTCTGCAGGGCGCCCGCGGTGGCCTCGGGTTTTTTCTCCAGCACCCGCCGGGCCGCGCCCGCCTGGACCCCGATCACCGCGATGTGGTGCGCGACGACGTCGTGCAGTTCCCGGGCGATGCGCAGCCGCTCATCCAGCACCGCCTGCCGGGCCAGTTCCGTCGCCTGGATTTCCAGCTGAGCGGACTGTTTGACCAGCAGCTCGCGCTGATGCGCGCTGCGCCAGGCGCTCATGCCGAACATGATGGCTCCGCCGAAGAAGGCGGCGTTGATGGCGAAGTTGTAGAGCGCCAGGGATGCCAGCGGCGGCAGGAAACCGCGGTAGGTGTCATCGCCCTCCATGATCCGTTCCAGCATGCCGTCGTAGGTGGAGGACACGGTGAAGGAAAGGATGACCCACAACGCCATCACGGCAATGACCACGGTGGTGCCGAGCCAGAGCATCCTGCGGTCCTTCGCCCAGGCCACAGCGGTGTAGAGCGAGGCAAAATAGGCGGCCTGGAAGCTCGTCTGCGTGGCGACCATGGGCACCAGCAGCCCCAGTCCCAGGAACACGGCGCTGCAGGCCAGCATGACGGCCACCGGGTAACGGCGGCGCACCACCAAGGGCAGGATGATTAAAGCCAGCGCCAGATGCTGGAACCAGATGGGCCCGGTTTCCCCGGCCAGGGCACCGATTCCGCGGCTCACCTCCATAACGAGCGCGGAGACCAGCAACACGATCAGGGTTCCGACGACGTCGTGGCGCAGCTGGGCGCGGGTGGGCCCCGGGCGTTCCCAGTCCTCCCCGGTTCGCCAGGGGAGGCGGGCGAGCCAGCCGGGCCGGGTCCGTGCGTTCCGTTCCGGGCCGGCGTCGGCCGTGTCGAAGGCCATGGTCTCGATCATGCTGCCCAGTCTAGGAGTTGCACCGCCGGCAGGGGGTCCGCCGCAGGGATGAACGACCGGGGGATGAGCGGCCCCCTCGCCAGGAGCGGCTCTTCCGCGGGGGCCAGTGGAGCCCCGTTCACCGCCGTCGTCGGACCGGAACCGGTGCGGTTGGGGCCGTGCCCCCTGTGCTGGAGCGAAAGGAGTGATTTACTGCGTAGGTAGCGGCAGTCCGAACGGCAGCCGGCCATCAGCGTAGATGACAGGACTTCAAGCATGTTTGTACAGGAAGCACAGGCGATCCTGCCTGAACTGGTGGCCCTGCGGCGGGAGCTGCACCGGGATCCGGAGACCGGAATCAACCTGCCCCGGACGCAGGAAAAAGTCCTGGCCGCCCTCGAGGGGCTGGACCTGGAAATCACCCTGGGGGTGAAGACAACCTCCGTGGTCGCCGTGCTCCGCGGCGCCGAACCCGGTCCCACCGTCCTGCTGCGCGGGGACATGGACGCGCTGCCGGTGAGCGAACTGACCGATCTGGACTATGCCTCCACCAACGGATCCATGCATGCCTGCGGGCATGACCTGCACGTCGCGGGCCTGGTCGGCGCCGCCCGGCTGCTCTGCGCGCAGCAGCAGGACCTCTCCGGCAATGTGATCTTTATGTTCCAGCCGGGGGAGGAGGGCCACGACGGTGCAAGCCTGATGCTCGACGAGGGGGTGCTCGACGCCGCCGGGGAACGTCCCGTAGCTGCCTACGGCATCCACGTCCGGCCCGGCCCGCTGGGAGTCTTCCGTACCAAGCCCGGCACGCTGATGGCCGGCGCGAACGAACTGCGGATCACCGTGAAGGGCTCCGGCGGGCACAGCTCCCAGCCGCAGACGGCCATTGATCCGGTGCCGGCGCTGACTGAAATCGCCACGGCGCTGCAGACCATGGCCACGCGCCGGTTCTCTGCCTTCGACCCGATCGTGCTCACCGTGACCCAGCTTTCCGCAGGGGAAGCGATCAACGTCATTCCCGATACCGCCAGCCTCGGCGCCTCGGTCCGTACTCTCTCGGAGGAATCCCTGGACCGGGTGATCGTGGAGTCCAAGGCGCTCGCCGAGGGCATTGCCGCCGCGCACGGCTGCAGCGTGGAGGTGGACTTCACCATCCGCTACCCCGTCACCTGCAACGATCCTGACCGGACCCGGGAGGCCGTCACCGGGCTGCGGGAGATCTTCGGCGAGGACCGGGTGCTGGAATCCCGTGATCCGCTGATGGGATCGGAGGACTTCTCCCTGGTGCTCAACGAGGTTCCGGGCACCTTCCTCTTCCTCGGTGCGACGCCGCCGTCGGTCAATCCGGTCACCGCCGCCTGGAACCATTCACCGCGGGTGGTCTTTGACGACTCGGTGCTGGGGGACCAAGCCGCAGCCCTGGCGCAGCTGGCCTACAACCGGCTGACCTGACCTGGCCTGACCTGACTTGGCCTGCCGTCGTTGACCGCACCGCTGCCCGGGCGGTCCTTCGGGGCAGGGGTGTAGCGTCGGGGGCATGTCTGCCCTGAAGAAGGTCCTTGCCCTTGCCGCCCGCCCCGCGCCGCCGACGTCGAAACCCCGCCGCATCGGCGCCGTTGCCCTCGGTTCGTTCCTGGCCTTCGCCGGGACCTCGCACCTGACCTTCGCCCGGCAGGAATTCCAGGCCCAGGTGCCGGACTGGGTTCCGCTGAACGAGGATGCCGTGGTGCTGCTCTCCGGCGTGGCCGAAATCAGCCTGGGGGCGGCCCTGATCCTGCTCCGGAAGCGCCGGGTGCCGGTTGGGCTGGCCGCTGCTGCGTTCTTCATTGCGATCTTCCCGGGCAACATTTCCCAGTACGTCACCCACACGGACGCGTTTGGCCTGGATTCGGACCGCGCCCGGCTGGTGCGGCTGTTCTTCCAGCCGCCGCTGGTGCTGTGGGCGCTGTGGTCAACCGGGGCGTGGAAGGAACTGCGGGCGGCGACTAAGAAGGGATAACCCGGTCAGGGCGCGGCCTGTTGCATCCTGGCGCGGCGTTTCTCTTCCCGAGCCGCCGCCTTCGCCTGCAGCAGCCGGGCCTTCTCCTTCTCCCGCCGCCGTTTGTCCCGCTTGCGGGCTCGCCGCGCCCGGCGTCGTTCCTCGTTCCGGGCTTCGAACTCAAACTGGTCCGCTTCCCAGTCGCGGTACCACTGGGGCAGCAGCACCGGGCGGAGGGCTTTCGGCAGGAAGTAATGGTGCATCATGGCGATGGGCATGCCGATGCACCAGGACGCACCGGCCATGAGCTGAACTGCTTCCAGGGGCATCCCCAGCAGGCCCAGGATCATCGCCAGCAGCGTCCCGGTGAACGCCAGCCCGCCCCAGAAACAGGTAAAACCCACCCGGGAGTGCTTGGCGGTGGAGCCTGTCGATACCCTCAGTCCCAGCCAGGACGTCCACCGGCCGGTGTGGGCGCGGATGCCCATCACCATCGCCGCCGGCCCGATGACCACCGCGCCGGCGCCGAACAGGATGTATGCGATCAGCGGTGGCGAGTCCATTCCGATCACTCTAGGGGACAGGGTTCGGTGGTGACGACGACGGCGGCGGGTCGACTGCCACTCGACCGGCCCCAACCGCGGCCCTGGACCCGGCCCGGGAAGACGAAGAGGCTTAGCCCCTCAAAGTGCATCTACTGAGCAGATAAAGGGCTTATCGCCACCGAATAACCCCCCGCCCGCACGTTCACTGTGCAGTAGATGCTGCCTCCGGACCGGCCAGACGACATCTACTGCACTCTGAACGCGTCCGGGCCGATGAAACGCCGCAGAACTTCCCACCCACTGGTGCTCCTGTTCCTGGTGTGACAACTACAGCCAGAGCCATCACAGTTCATGGGAAATCATGCAGGACCGGTCCAAAGCGCCGCTCCTGTCCGGCTGATGCCGCCCGGAACCACGCCAGGCAGCATCACCCGTACACGAGGTGAGCTCTCATGACGTAAGAATGTGACCGCAAACACAAAGTGCATTAGCGTTGTTCTTCCGTCAACGCAGCCGGAGCCACTCTCCGTGTCCACACTGCGTCATCACTTGCCCCTTTAGGGCGGCACGACATGGAAAGGGGTGCCGGGTGGGAACCTCGCTCCACGAAACCGAGCCCTCGCTCAAGAAAGTCCTCGGCCGGATCGACGTCCTGGCCCTAGGTTTCGGCGCAATGATCGGTTTCGGCTGGGTGGTGCTCACCGGCGACTGGCTGATCAATGCCGGCACCCTCGGCTCGGTGCTGGCCATGGTTACCGGCGGCGTCATCATGGCGGTGGTCGGACTGACCTACGCCGAGCTGTGCGCGGCGATGCCAAAGGCCGGCGGCGAGCACAACTACATCATGCGCGCCATGGGCCCGCGGACTTCCTTCGTGGGATCCTGGGCCATCATCGGCGGCTATGTGACCATTGTGGCGTTCGAAGCCGTGGCCCTGCCCCGCACGGTGCAGTACATCTTCCCGGACCTGAGCCAGATTCACCTGTGGACCGTGGCGGGCTTCGACGTGCACCTGACCTGGGCGCTGGTAGGTGCGGCTGCCGCCGTCGTCATCACCTGGATCAACATCCGCGGCGTGAAGGAAGCGGGCGTGGTGCAGACCTTCGTGGTGCTTTTCCTGCTGGCCATCGGGCTGGTGATGATTGCCGGTTCGTTCACCGGAGGGTCCGTGGCCAACATGGAGCCGTGGATTAACAACGGCATGACCGGGTTCTTCGCGGTCCTGGTGGTGGTGCCCTTCCTGTTTATCGGCTTCGACGTGATTCCGCAGTCCGCCGAGGAAGTGAACATCCCCGCCAAGCAGATCGGCAAGCTCGTAGTTGTCTCCGTGGTGCTGGCAACCATTTGGTACCTCATGGTGGTGCTGACCACCTCTTCGGCCATGTCCGCCGGAGACCTGGCGCAGACGGATATTGCGACGGCGGACGCCGTCGGAGCCATGTTCGGCTCGGACATCATGGCCAAGATCCTGATTGCCGGCGGCATCGCAGGCATCCTCACCTCGTGGAACTCGCTGCTGATGGGTGCGTCCCGGCTGATGTATTCCCTGGCCCGTTCAGGCATGCTCCCGGCATGGTTCGGCCGCCTGCATCCGAAGTACCACACCCCGCACAACGCACTGCTGTTCATCGGGGCGCTGAGTTTCCTCGCCCCGTTCGGCGGCGCGGAGATGCTCGGCTGGCTGGTGGACTCCGGGGCACCGAGCATCGTGCTGGCCTACACCCTGGTGGCGATTTCATTCCTCATCCTGCGCCGGCGCGAACCGGCTATGGACCGGCCGCTGCGGATCGGCGGGCGCGGTAACGGCGGCATCGTCATCGGTATTGCCGCCGCGGTCTTTGGTCTGGCCCTGTTCAGCCTCTACATGCCGGGCATGCCAGCGGCGTTGGGGCTTGAGCCGTGGGTCCTGTTCGCTGCGTGGTGGGTGGTCGGCCTGGTCTTCTTCTTCCGGGTGCCGGCGGGCATCAAGGCAGGGCCCGACGCCGAGGAGCACGTCCTTGCCCGGCTCCGGTCCGGCGCGCGGTAGGGCTGATTTGGATAGGAGCGGTGGAACGATGTCGGCGGTCGCGAGGCTGGCGACGTCCCGGTGCACGCCCCGACGCAGCACCTTGCCCCTGGCGTGCGCCCCGACGCAGCACCTTCCCCTGGAAATCCGTCTACTGAGTAGATAGCGGGGTTATCTCCGTGGAATAACCCCGTTATCTGCTCACTGGATCCGGCTAAACCCCGTTATCTGCTCACCAGAGCCCGCGCCCGCACGTTCAGAGTGCAGTAGATGCTGCCCGCGGGCAGGTGAGGCGACATCTACTGCACTATGAACGCGTCCGGCCACTGAAGCCGGCAGAAAACCCCATCCAGTGTGGCTGGTGTTCCCGGTGTAACAACCGCAGCCACCAGAGTTCCAGAGAGTGTGAGGCCACGCCGACGGCCAGGCCGGCCAGCACTAACTCCGCCCGCAGCAAAAACACCATGTTGTACGGGTTTGGAGCTTCCCGGAGCGCTTTGTGAGGCAGGTAACGGTAAGGTTGCTTGGTAGTTTTCGCTCGGGCACCAAGCTCGGACTCCAAGCTCGGACACCAACGCCGGGCGGCGACAAGGAACATACGCAACCAAAGTGAAGAGGTCTTGATGTGTGGGAATTCGTGGCGGACCGGTATCAGCAGATCCTGTTCGCCGGATGGCAGCACTTCAGCCTAGTTGTCCAGTGCCTGATCCTCGCCACGGTCATAGCCGTGGTTATCGCGGCCCTGGTTTACCGCAATAAGACCCTCAGCGGAGTGGCCAACGGCGTCTCCGCAGTTGGCCTGACGCTCCCGTCCTTCGCCCTGATCGGCCTGCTGATCGCACCCTTCGGGTTCGGTGCCGTGCCGGCCGTGATCGTGGTGGCGTTCTATGCCACCCTGCCCATCCTGCGCAACGCGGTGGTGGGCCTGGCCGGAATTTCCCCGACCGTTGTTGAATCCGCCCGCGGTGTCGGCATGAGCCGGCTGCGCACGCTGCTGCGCATCGAACTGCCGCTGGCCTGGCCGGTCATCCTGGCCGGCGTGCGGGTGTCCGCCCAGATGGTGATGGGTATTGCCGCCATCGCGGCCTACGCCCTCGGGCCGGGACTGGGCGGCTTCATCTTCACCGGCCTGTCCCGCCTGGGCGGGGCCAACTCCCTCGAGTCCGTGGTGGTCGGCGTCGTCGGCGTCATCCTGCTGGCCCTGATCCTTGACCTTCTCCTGGTCGGCCTCGGCCGGCTCACAACCCCGCGAGGTATCCGTGTCTGAGACTCTTTCCCCAACCACCGGCGCCAAAGGCACCGCCACCGGCATCCTGCTCGAAGACGTCACCAAGCGCTTCCCCGGGCAGGGCAAGCCGGCTGTCGGCGGCCTGACCATGGAGATTCCGCGGGGCAGCATCGTGATGCTGGTTGGCCCGTCGGGCTGCGGCAAGACCACCACGCTGAAGATGATCAACCGGCTCATCGAGCCCACCAGCGGACGGATCATCCTCGACGGCGAAGACGTCACCGGGATCGACGGCGACCAGCTGCGCCGCGGGATCGGCTACGTCATCCAGGCCGGCGGGCTCTTTCCGCACATGACCGTGGGGGCGAACATCGCCGTCGTGCCCAAGATGCTCAACTGGGACAAGGACCGCATCCAGGCGCGGGTGGACGAGCTGCTCGAACTGGTCTCCCTGGATCCGGCCCTGTACCGGGACCGCTACCCGAAGGAGCTGTCCGGCGGGCAGCAGCAGCGCGTGGGGGTGGCCCGTGCGCTGGCCGCCGATCCGCCCGTGCTGCTCATGGATGAACCGTTCGGCGCCGTGGATCCGATCACCCGCCAGCGGCTGCAGGACGAACTGCTGCACATCCAGTCCGAACTGCACAAGACCATCGTCTGCGTCACCCATGACTTCGACGAAGCGGTGAAGCTGGGGGACTGGATCGCCATCTTCGACGAGGGCGCCCAGCTGGTCCAGTACGACTCCCCGGAACGGATCCTGGCCAATCCTGCCAACGAGTTCGTGGAGAACTTCATCGGCTCCGGCGCGGGCCTGAAGCAGCTCACCCTGACCCGGGTGAACGAGGTGGAGCTGACGTCCCCGATTACGGCCGCCATCGGAGACCTCGCCAGTGACACCCTCTCCCGGCTGCAGGGCGCCGGCGAGCAGAACGCCGTGGTGCTGGACGAACGCGAGCGGCCCATCCAGTGGCTCTCCCGCCGCCAGCTCAGCCGCCTGGACCGGCACACCGACATCGTCGATCCCAAGCTTCCGGTGATCGGGAACCAGTCCACCCTCAATGACGCGCTGGACACCATGCTGGTTTCCAGCACCGGCGCCGCCCTGGTGACGGGGCCGCGGGACCGGTTCCTCGGCCTGATCACCGTCCAGACCGTGATGGAGGCGATCACGGCAGCGAACGACGCCGCGCAGCAGGGCTCCTCCGGCGCACCGGTGGGCCTCAACAGCGGCGCCATCCGACGCGGCACCGAGACAGACGCCCAGGCAGCGGTGCAGGACGACGCCGGTGCTGCCGCCGGCCAGGGCACCCGATGACCGCCGTTTCGACGGCTGCGCAGGCCCGGACCGAAGCCGAAAGCGGTGCCGGCCCGACGTCGTGGCGCCCGCTGCTGCTGCAGCTGGCCGGCATCGCGGTGGCCTTCGGACTCCTGATGCTCTGGCTGACCACCGCCGAGCTCAGCGTCACCGAGCGCACCACGCTGGACCCCGCAGCACTGTGGGAATACACCGTCCAGCACCTCCTGCTCACCGGGGTGTCCGCCGTGATCGTGCTGGTGGTCGCCATCCCGCTGGGCGTGCTGCTCACCCGCGGACGGATGCGCCGGGTCACCGGACCGATCATGGCGCTGGCCAACATCGGCCAGGCCGCGCCGGCCATCGGGCTGCTGGTGCTGCTGGCCTTCTGGGTCGGGTTCGGCTTCCGGGCCGCCATCGGCGCGCTGGTGGTCTACGCCCTGCTGCCGGTTATGCGGAACACGATGGTGGGCCTGCAGCAGGTGGACCCGCGCATCGTCGAGGCCGGCCGCGGCGTCGGCATGAGCAACGCCCAGGTGCTGTTTCGGCTGGAACTGCCGCTCGCGGTGCCCGTGATGCTCTCCGGCGTCCGGACCGCCCTGGTGCTCCTGGTGGGCACTGCCACCCTGGCCACGTTCGTCAACGGCGGCGGGCTGGGGATCCTCATCACCACCGGCGTGAACCTGAACCTGACCACGGTGCTGGTGGCCGGAGCCCTGCTGGTGGCGCTGCTGGCCCTGGTGGTCGACTGGATCGGCCGTCTGGTCGAGCACATCGCCCGGCCGAAGGGACTCTAATGAAAAAGCAGCCAAACGCACGCGTCCGCCTCGCTGCCGCAGGAGCCGCCGCCGTCGGCCTGCTGCTTGCAGGCTGCGGACTGCAGCCCGCCGCCTCCTACGTGCCGGAGGCGGACCCCGGCCTGATCCAGCCGGTTGAGGGCCTGCCCGACGACGCGAAACTCACCGTCACCAGCAAGAACTTCACCGAACAACTCATCCTGGGCAAGATCGCGGTGCTGGCCACCAAGGTAGCCGGCTTCGACGTCACCGACCTGACCAACGTGCCCGGCAGCCAGCCGGCCCGGGAGCTGCTCCTATCGGGGCAGGCAGGCATGACGTGGGAATACACCGGCACCGGGTGGATCGCCTACCTCGGGCAGAGCGAAGGCATCCCCGACAAGCAGGAACAATGGCAGGCCGTGCATGACGCGGACCTTGCCAACGGCGTCACGTGGGGCGATCCGGCACCGCTGAACAACACCTACGCCATGGCCATCCGCAGCGAAGCGGGCGAGGAACTGGGGGTGGACAGCATCTCCGACATCGCCAACCTGCCGGTGGAGGAGCGCACGTTCTGCCTCGAGGCCGAGTTCAACTCGCGTCCGGACGGCATGAACCCGCTGCTGGAAAAGTACGGCATACCGCGCGGGGCGCCCAACGGCGTGCCGGACGCCAATATCGGCATCTATGACACCGGTGCCGTGTATTCGGCCACCGACGCCGGGGAGTGCAACTTCGGCGAGGTCTTTGCCACGGACGGACGGATCGATTCGCTGGGCCTGACCGTGCTCGTGGATGACCTGGCCTACTTCCCGGCCTACAACGCGGCGCCGGTCTTCAACACCGACGCGCTGGAGGAATATCCGGAGCTGGTAGACATCTTCGCGCAGGTGTCCCCGTTGCTAACGGACGAGGAACTGCGCAAGATGAACCTTGCCGTAGACGTCTACGGCCAGGAGCCCGCCGACGTCGCCTTCGACTGGATGGTCGAGAAGGGCCTGATTACCGCTCCCGAGTGAGGTGGACCCCGTGGACCTTCCAGCCATCCTCGACGCCGGCCACGTCGACGACGCCGCCGCCCTGCTGCACCGCTACTACACGCAGAAACTGACCTCGGGGCATGTGCGGACCGGGGCGAGGTTCGACACCTGGGCCGGCGGCGGAGACTCCCCGGGGGCCGCCAACCGGATCACCGCTGACGACCTGCTTGCACTGGCCCTGCTGGGCGAGGAAATCAAGGGACCGGCGGTGGTGGGGCTGCTCGAGACCAAGGCCCCGGAGATCGGCGAGCTGCTGGAACTGATTCCGGTGAACCTGGAGCTGGCGGACGTTACCGGCGTCGAATACGTCCACGTCCTCGGCAAGGACAGTCCGGCGTGGCTGCTCTGGGACGTGTTCCGGGGCTACCGGGGCGGGCAGTGGAAGATGGGCCCCATGAAAACCAGCAAGCTGCTGGCCCGCAAGCGGCCGAAACTGATTCCGATCTGGGATTCGATGGTGGCCCGCAGCATCGGGGCGGGTACCTCCCTCACGCAGTGGGAGCAATGGCATGCGCTGCTCACCGCCAATGACCGGGAACTGGTCCGGCGCCTGGACGCGGTCCAGGACCGGGCGGCCCTGCCCGTCCGGGTTTCCAGGCTGCGGGCCATGGACGTGGTGCTGTGGATGGACGCCAAGCAGCGCGGGTTCCGGGCGGCGCCGGGCGACGACGACTGAAATTTCCGGGGTACGCGGAAGACGCCGGCGCCTAGTTCCGGTAGGTGAACACGGTCAGCCCGCCGGTCGCGAAACGAGGAATATCGGCGTTGGCGGCCTGGCCCTCGGCGGTGGTCAGTGACTCCTGCATGGCCGATTCGTCGTCGAAATCGGCTTCAAACAGTGCAAAATACGGCGGCCGCTCCTCCGCGGACCTCAGCTCCTCGGACGCCCGCAGGTCGCGGAGGCCGGGAATGTTGCGCACCAGCGGCAGGTGCACGTTGCGGTAGTGCCGCCGGAAGGCAGCCGGGTCCACCGGTTGCCGGAACAAAACAACGAGGGTGTGCATGCAGAAAAGGTAACGCGGCTGGTTGCGAGGGAACAGGGCGGCGCCGTTAAGGACAGGCAGTCCCGCACCGGACTAGAGTCCTCAGTACGTCGGGCCGCCATGCCCGCGGACCCGCAACGAAGAGGAAACCGCCATGTCACTTTCCACCAGCCCAGCCGCGACGCCGACGCCGGAGCTTCCGGACAGCATGCGCGTCTCGGTCCTGCGGGTCCCGTCTGCCGCGGACGGCAACGCCGGCAGCGAAGCACCCAACCAGCTCTCCGTCGATGAACGCCCGCTTCCGCAGTTGGCACCGAACGAGGTGCTGGTCCGGGTGGCCGCCGTCGGCGTCTGCGGTAGCGACGTGCACTATTTCCGGCACGGGCGGATCGGGCAGTTTGTCGTGGAGGAGCCGCTGGTGCTGGGGCACGAAGCGTCCGGGACGATTGCCGCCGTCGGCGCCGCCGTGGACCCGGTCCGGATCGGCCAGCGCGTGTCCATCGAGCCGCAGAAACCCTGCCGCCGCTGCGAGCAGTGCAAGCAGGGCCGCTACAACCTGTGCCCGGACATGGCCTTCTACGCCACCCCGCCGGTCGACGGCGCCTTTGCCGAATACGTGGCGATCGAGTCCGATTTCGCCCACGCCGTTCCGGACACCGTTTCGGACGAAGCCGCCGCCCTGATGGAGCCGCTCTCGGTGGGCATCTGGGCCTGCCGGAAGGCCGGTATCGGGCCCGGACAGCGGGTGCTGGTAGCCGGGGCCGGGCCGATCGGCGTGGTTATTGCCCAGGTGGCCCGCGCTTTCGGTGCCAGCACCGTGTACATCAGTGACATCGCGCAGGACCGGCTGGACTTCGCCGCCCGGCACGGAGCCACGCACACCCTGCATGCCTCGCAGCCGGTGGACGGGCTGGGGGTGGATGCGTTCATCGACGCGTCCGGAGCTCCCAGTGCGGTCCGCGCAGGCATCCGGGCGGTGGCCCCGGGCGGCCGGGCAGTGTTGGTGGGCATGGGCGCCGAGGACGTCGAACTGCCGGTCGGCGTGATCCAGAACCGCGAAATCTGGCTCACCGGCGTCTTCCGCTACGCCAATACCTGGCCGACGGCGATCGCGCTGGTGGCAGAGGGCAAGGTGGACCTGGACGTACTGGTCACCCATGAGTTCGGGCTCGGCCAGGTGCGGGAGGCGCTCGACGCCGGGCAGGAACCGGGCGCGCTCAAGGCCATGGTCCAGCCCTGGCGCTGACGCGGCGCTGAGGGCCTGGCGCTGACGGGCGCCGCACTGCGGGGGCCGGTACCGGTTCGCGCGCCAGCGGACCGGGAAAAGAAAATTCCGCGGCGCACCTCGACACTAAGTTACTGAGCGGTAATATAGCGGGCATGCACCTCATTCTGCGCACCATCCTGACCCTGTTCCGCGCCCGACGCCGGCCCAAGCTGGGCTTCTTCGAGACCTCCTCAGTGCCCATGAAGGTCCTGGTCACGGACATCGACTTTGCGATGCACCTGAACAACGGCATGTACTTCTCGCTGATGGACCTGGGCCGGTTTGACCTGCTGGTCCGCAGCGGCGTCTGGGACATCATGAAAAAGCGCGGCTGGAGCCCGGTGGCGAACAACGAAACCATCAGCTTCCGTAAATCCCTGCAGCTGCACCAGCAGTACAGCATTGAAACCCGGGTCATCGGGTTTGATGAACGGGCCATCTACATCGAGCAGCGCATGGTGGCGGACGGCGAGATCTATGCCAGCGCCGTCATCTGCACCCGCCTGGTATCCAAGAAGGGCCCGGTGAGCAACGAGGAGATCTTCGAGGCCGTGGGCGCCGTCCCGCCGTCGGACCTGGAACTGCCGGAGTGGATCAACGAGTGGCGTGCCGCCGTCGCGCTGCCGAGCACCCGCCGCCCCGCTCCGCACACCTGGGCCTAAGCGGAGCTCCCGCCCCCGGGCGTTGCCGGGGACCGTTGACACCCCCGGATGCCGGGCCGAACCTAGAAGCAGGGGGACCTAGGAACGGGGTGCTCGGTGAAGCTGACGGTCAACACTTTCCTGACGTTGAACGGCGTGATGCAGGCTCCGGGCAGCGTGGAGGAGGACCCGTCCGGCGGTTTCACCGGCGGCGGGTGGCTGACTCCGCTTGCTGATCCTGACCTGGAGCAGATTGTCTCCGAGTGGTACGGCATGGCCGATGCACTGCTGCTGGGGCGCAACACGTACGACATGATGCAGCCCTATTGGGAGGCCGCGAACCAACCCGGCGACTTCATTGCCACAGCATTGAACCGCCTGCCGAAGTATCTGGTCTCCGCCACAATGCCGCCGGTGCCCTGGCACAACACGTTTCTGCTCGAAGGGGAACTGGTCTCGAGCGTGGAACGGCTGAAGTCCCGGCGCAGCGGCGAACTCCAGGTGCACGGCAGCTATCAGCTGGTGCAGGCGCTGGCGGCGGCGGGGCTGGTGGACGCGTACCGGCTGCTGATCTTCCCGGTGGTGGTCGGCCAGGGCAAGCGGCTCTTCGAAGACATCCGCGAGGCCGCCTCCTACAGCGTCTCCCAGCCGCAGACCACCCGCTCCGGTGCCATCTGCGTGACGCTGCACCCCGCGGCGCTGCCGGCCGAAACGGGATCCGAAGCCGGCCCCGGAATGTCCGTCTGATGCTGTTCAGTCCTGCCGAAATAAGGAAGAAGTTTTCCGCTCTGCGATAAAGTGGGGGCAATTCGTGGGGAGGGGCAATCATGGCTGAACGGGCCGCCGGATCCGGCGTGCAGTCGGTGGAACGGGTCTTTGAACTGCTGGAGCTGATTGCCGACGCCGGCGGGGCAGTGACGCTGAGCGAACTTGCCGCCTCCACCTCCCTGCCCCTGCCCACCATCCACCGGCTGCTGCGCACCCTCGTGGGCCGGGGTTATGCGCGGCAGCTGCCCAACCGGCGTTACGCCCTGGGGCCGAAACTGATCCGGCTCGGGGAAGGCGCCAACCTGCAGCTCGGCGCGCTGGCGATGCCGCAGCTCAAGGGTCTCGCGGATGATCTGGGCGAGACCTCCAACATGGCAGTGCTCGACGCCGACATGGTGGTCTACGTGGCCCAGGTTCCCTCGCGCCATTCAATGCGGATGTTCACGGAAGTCGGCCGCCGGGTGCATACCCATGACACCGGCGTCGGCAAGGCGATCCTGGCGCAGCTGCCGGATGAACAGGTCCGCAGCATCGTGGGCAGGGCGGGAATGCCCACCCCCACCGGGCACAGCCTGGGCAGCGTCGATGCGCTCCTGGCTGATCTGGAAGGCATCCGGGAGCGCGGCTACTCCGTGGACGAGCAGGAACAGGAGCTCGGGGTGCGCTGCTTCGCCATGGCCGTCCCCAACGCGCCCACACCGTCGGCGGTGTCCGTCTCGGGGCCGGTCTCGCGCGTGGATGGAGCCTTCGCGGACCGTGCGGTGCCGCTGCTGCGCGCAGCCGTGGAGCGGATCTCCGCCGAGCTGAACCGCTAGGACATTTCCCGAGAGCCTTTTTGGGCAGCCCTCCGGGGCACGGAAAAGGGCAGGTGCCGCGGCTGCGGTACCTGCCCTTTTCTCAGTGATGCGAGGTGATGCGGTGTGATCTAGCTGTGAAGTGCCCGGTCCCTAGTGCTGGGTGCCGCGGCGGGTGCCGGCGATCAGCATGCCGATCGGAACCAGCAGCAGGAGCAGCGGGATGAGTACGGCCAGGATCTTCGGGGAGGTGAGGATTTCGCCCGGGGTCAGCGCCGTGGTGCTGGCCCGCATGGTGTCCGCACCTTCGGAGATCTTGCCGTTGCCGTCGGCCAGGGTCTTGCTGCCTTCGGCCAGTTCGGTGTTGCCGTCGGCCAGCTTCTTGGCGCCTTCCTTCAGGTCGCTCGTGCCGGCGGTCAGCGTCTTGCCGCCGTCGTCGAGCTTCACAACGCCCTCGTCCAGGGACTCGGTGCCGGTGACCAGGCGGCTGGTGCCGTCGGAGAGGCTGATGGTGCCGTCGTAGATCTTGTAGTTGCCGTCGGCCAGCGTGTAAGCGCCGGTTTCCAGGGTGTCCAGGCCGGTGGCCAGGGTTCCTGCGCCGGTGGCGAGCTTGCCGTTGCCTTCGGCCAGGGTGTAGGCGCCGGTTTCGAGGGTCTTCAGGCCGGTGTTCAGCTCGGAAGCGCCTGCGGAAAGGGTTCCGGCGCCGGTGTAAAGCTGCGCGACGCCGTCGGCTGCCGAGTGGGCGCCTGCAGCCAATGCGGGAGCCTTGCCGTTCAGCTCCGTCAGGCCACCGGATACGGCGTCGGCACCATAGACGAGGCCAGGGTTCTGGGGAGTGCCGTTGCCTTTGAGGCCGACGTCTATTCCAGCGACCAGCCGTTCGAGACCCTCCAGCTTGTCCGCTGCATCGAGTATGCCTTCCCTGGCGCCCGGAATTACCTGCGCCTGGGCCAGCATGCGGAGTTGGGCGGCGCCTGCTGAAACGCCTTCCGGGCCGTAAGAACTGCCTGTCTTGGCGAAGTCTGCCGAGATGTTCTGGTAAGCGGTTTTCCCGTCCTTGCCGGGGGTGCTGTTGATGCCCGCATAAATGCTCTCTACCCCACCGTCAACCGCAGCCGCGCCCGGGGCCAGCTCGGAAATGCCTGCAACAGCGGCGTCTGCACCGGCTGCGAGTTCCTTCGAGCCTCCGACCAACGGTTCCATCTTCGTGTAAAGCTCGTTCGCACCGGTGGCCAGCCTGTCGGAGCCCTGACGCGCCGTCGTTGCGCCTGCGGCCAGCGTGCTGGCGCCCTGTGAGGCGCTGCTCGCGCCGGCAGCCAGCGTGCCTGCACCCGTCCGGGCGTTGGTGGCACCGGCAGCAAGCTTGTTGGCACCCTCGTTGGCTGCTTCCGCGCCGGTGAGGAGCTTGACGGCTCCTTCATCCAGCGTGGTGGCGCCTTCCTTCAGGGTGGTGACGCCCGCCTTGGCGGAGCCGATGCCCTTCGCCAGGGTGTTGGCGCCCGCGTCAACCTTTTCGGTGCCCGCAGAGAGGTCCTTGGCTCCGGTCTGCGCCTTCTCGGCGCCGGCCTTCAGGTCTCCTGCGCCGGTGGAGGCGCGTTCCGCGCCGTCGCTCAGCTCCGTTGCCCCGCTGGCAACCTTGCCAGTAAAGAGGACGAAGAAGGCGAGGAGGAGGACCAGGAACAACGCCAAAAGTACGGTCAAAAGTGTGTGTGGGCGGCTGGAAGCGCGCCCGGACGTGGAACTCGTCATTGAATATCCTTCTTCTGCTTCTTACGATTCGAGACTGACTAAGCGGCGAGCAGCACGCCTATGGGCGCAGCCTCCGCGGATGCAAGGTGACCGGGTCCGTCGCTACGTTGAGACGTAATCGGTCAAGACCAGTGTGATGTCTGTTACATCTAAGCTACCCGCGGGTAACAAAGCAAGGCTTTTTCGAAATTAGTTACTGATGAGTAGGTTGCGCGGTATGTTTTGGTGCGCTAATGGTCACCAGCGTGTCGAACCCGCGTAACCCAGCTCACACCGGGCATCGTTGAGTGCAGACAGGATCGGCGTGAAATGAGGGAGTCTGTATGAGCTGGCTGGACCGCGACCGCACCATCGCCCCGCCCGGATTCAATCGATGGCTGATCCCGCCGGCGGCGCTGGCGGTACACCTTTGCATCGGACAGGTCTACGCCACCAGCGTCTACAAGACGGCGCTCGTGGAATACTTCGGCGCCAGCCTCACCCAGATCGGCGTCATCTTCTCCATCGCCATCGTGATGCTCGGGCTCTCCGCCGCTGTGATGGGCACCTGGGTGGATGCCAACGGACCCCGCAAGGCCATGTTCGTTTCGGCCATGTTCTGGGTGAGCGGCTTCCTCATTGGGGCCTTGGGCATCTTCACCGGGCAGCTCTGGCTGCTGTACCTGGGGTACGGCTTCATCGGCGGTATCGGCCTGGGCATCGGCTACATTTCCCCGGTCTCCACCCTGATCAAATGGTTCCCCGACCGGCCCGGCCTCGCCACGGGCATGGCCATCATGGGCTTCGGCGGCGGTGCGCTGATCGCCAGCCCGCTCTCCTCGGCCCTGCTGACCTTCTTTGACCCTGAATCCGGCACCCCCGGCTGGGTGGCGAGCGGCGACGCCGTGGGCAAGCTGTTCCTCACCCTGGGCGCCCTCTACCTGGTGTACATGCTCTACGGCGCCTGGAGCATCCGGGTGCCGGCGGCGGATTGGAAGCCCGAGGGCTTTGACCCCTCCACCGTCGCCTCCAAGTCCCTGGTCACCACCAACCACGTCTCGGCCGCCAACGCCATCAAAACCCGACAGTTCTGGCTGGTCTGGATTGTGCTCTTCTGCAACGTCACCGCGGGCATCGGCATCCTGGAACAGGCAGCGCCCATGATCCAGGACTTCTTCCGCCAGCCCGACGGCGCCTCGCTGGTGACGGCCGCCGTCGCCGGCGGTTTCGTCGGCCTGCTCTCGATCGGCAACATGGGCGGGCGCTTTGTCTGGTCCGCCACCTCGGACCTGATCGGCCGCAAGCGCATCTACATGATCTACCTCGGTGCCGGCGCTGTCCTGTACACCCTGCTGTCCTTCTTCGGGGACACGTCCACCATCCTCTACGTGGCCTTGGCGTTCGTGATCCTGTCCTTCTACGGCGGCGGGTTTGCCACGGTTCCCGCTTACCTGCGGGACCTCTTCGGCACCTTCCAGGTCGGTGCCATCCACGGCCGCCTCCTCACGGCCTGGTCCGCTGCCGGCATTGCCGGTCCGCTGATCGTCAACTCCTTCCTGGACGCCCAAGGCACCCCGGGGGAGCTGACGGCAGCGGCGTACTATCCGGCCCTGCTGACCATGGTGGGACTGCTGGTGGTTGGCTTCATCGCCAACCTGCTGGTGACGCCGGTTGCGTCCCGCTACCATGAACCCGCGAAATCCGAGCCGGCCGCCCCGGCCCAGGCCGCTACCCAGGACGGAGAACGCTGATGACCAAGGCAAAGTTGACGGTGAGCTGGCTGCTGGTGGGGGTCCCCCTGGCCTACGGGGTGTTCCAGACCCTGACCCGGGCCGCGGCGCTCTTCGGCTGACCGAGGCACCGCGGATCACGGGTGTGGGGCAGGACATGGCCGGCAGCTGGAATGAGGTTCGGCTCCTGCCGCCGGAAGCGCGGCCGGACGCCTATACCCAGCTGCCGTTCACGGGCTGGTTCCTCATGATGGGATGGGCGGCGAGGGTGCAGCACACCTACCGCCATCCCGGCACGCTCTATGAAACCCTGCCCACCCAGGAGCTGTTTGCCCCCGAGGACGAGGAATGGGTCTACCAAATGACCAATGACTATCTGGCGCTGGTCGGCATTCCGCCCGTCCCGCGCGGATACGTCTGGTTCCTGGCCCGGCCTGCAGGGATCACCTCGGATGAAGCCCTGTGGCGGCGGCTGAACGAAAAGATCGATGAGGTGGGAGGCATACCCCACTTCGACGGACCCGCCTACGTCACGGGGGCCTATCCGGTCATCGCGGAGGCGGTGCGGCGGCTCTACTGACGGGGCTTCGAAACCTTGGCGTCCTTCGAGTCCATCACCTGGTCCATGACCAGGGAATAGAGCACCGCTGCCATTGCCATGACGGGACGGGGCCGGGCCACTCCGCGTCGGACCAGCCACGCTTCGACAGCCTCATCCAGGACGAGGCTCAGTGCCGTGATCCCGCTGACGGCTGAGCCCATCAGCACAGCCAGACCCGTCAGCGCAGTTCCCGGCATCCGCGTCCGGGGCCCGGCTGCACGCACGTAGGAAGGGGCGGTTGCGGAATCGCCCCCGGCCCTGACCGTGAACGGGGTGACAAGGTCAACCGTTCCGGCGGCGGCCAGCTCCCTCCCTTTTCGCATGCCCCTGCTGAGGGCTACGACGCCGATGGTGCCCACGGCTGCGCCCGGTACAAGAACATAGGCGCGGCGCAATCCCGGGGACCAGTCGGCCGGCCGTGACAGGGTAAAACCGCCGACGGCAGCGGCAATCGTGAGTGACAGCGGAAGATTCTTCATGGCCCACACGGTACCTGCCGCCGGAGGGGCTGTGGAACCGGGAACGCGGTGCAACGATTGAAGTGCAAAATCCATCCATCGCGCCGTGGCGGATCACTCTCGGTGCGGAGAGCAGGAGTATGCCATGAAGGCCCTTCAATACCGCGCCATTGGCCAGCCGCCCGAAGTGGTGGAGATTGATACCCCCGAACCCGGCCCCGGGCAGGTCCGCCTGAAGGTCACCGCCGCCGGGGTCTGCCACTCGGACGAATTCATCATGAGTCTCCCTGAGGAGGAGTACATCTACGGTCTGCCCCTGACGCTGGGACACGAGGGTGCCGGCGTGGTGGACCGGGTGGGCGACGGCGTGCAGTACATCGAAGAGGGCACGTCCATGGCCGTCTACGGGCCGTGGGGCTGCGGGATTTGCTACGAGTGCTCCAGCGGCCGGGAGAACTACTGCCGCAACGCCGCGAAGTTCGGCATTGTCCCGCCCGGACTCGGCGCACCCGGGGCCATGGCCGAATACCTGATTGTGGACAGCCCCCGCCATCTGCTTCCCCTCGGGGACCTGGATCCGGTGCAGAATGTGTCCCTGACCGACGCCGGGCTCACGCCGTACCACGCGATCAAAGGCTCCCTGGAGAAGCTGCCCTCCGGTGCCACCGCCGTCGTCATCGGAGTGGGCGGGCTGGGGCACGTGGCCGTGCAGATCCTGCGCGCCATGACCGCAGCCACCGTGGTGGCGCTGGATATCGACGAGGCGAAACTGAACCTCGCCACCGACGTCGGCGCGCACTACACCTTCCCGTCCGAGCCGGGCGCAGCGGACCTGGTCCGGGACCTGACTGGCGGCAGGGGAGTGGACGCTGTCTTTGACTTCGTGACCAACCAGGCCACCCTGGACCTGGGCCAGGCGATGGTGGGATCGCAGGGCGACCAGGTGCTGGTGGGGGTCGGGTCGGGCACCGTGTCGGTGGGCCTGGCTGCCACAGCCGCCTGGGAAACCTCCATCCGTGCCCCGTACTGGGGTTCGCGGTCGGAGCTGTTCGAGGTGCTGGACCTGGCCCGGGGCGAAGGCATCAACGTGCATACCGAGGTCTTCAGCCTGGACGAGGCCCCGGCGGCCTACGAGAAGCTGAAGAACAACCAGCTGATCGGCCGCGCCGTCGTCGTGCCGTAACTCCGGCGCGGAAGCTGCAGCGCTGCCGAAGTTACAGCGCCGCCGGGAGTTACAGCGGCGCCGGTGCCAGCCCGGCGAACCCGGCGGCGGACCGCAGCAGCTGCGGCACCCCGGCCTCCAGCGACGGGGCGAATATCCGGTCGTTGGGGCGCTCGCCCTTGAGCCAGCGGGTATAGATGGCCTCGCAGAAGATCGATGCCTTCCACAGGGCCAGGGTCTGGTACCAGGGCAGCGCTTCCAGATCCAGGTCCATCCGCTGCCGGTAGGCCTCAATCACATCCTCCCGGGTGTAATAGCCTGGGTTGCGGGTCACTCCGGTGAGCTCCAGGGGCGTAGCGACGCTGCCCGGCTCGGAGTAGGTGGCGGTGAGGTAGCCAAGATCGGCCAATGGATCGCCGATGGCGGACATTTCCCAGTCCAGGACGGCAATCACTCTGGCGGGGGACTGCGGGGCGAACATCAGGTTCCCGGGCCGGTAATCCCCGTGCAGCACCGAGGCGGCCTGGCTGTCCGGCACGTTGTCCGCCAGCCAGCTGCCGATCCTGCCCACCTCGGGAAGATTGCGCATGGTGTTGACCTCCCACAACCCGGAGAACCGGGCCACCTGCCGCTGCAGGTACCCCTCCGGTTTGCCGAAGGAGGCCAGGTCCCCGCTGCTGACATCCACGGAATGGATGCGGACCAAGGCGTCGACGACGGCGGCGCTGGTTGCCCGGCGGTCCTCCATTGCGGACAGTGCGGTCGGGATGGTGTTGGTGATGACCAGTCCGTCGAGGAAGCCCATCACGTAGAACGGCACCCCGAGCACCGACTCGTCTTCGCAGAGGGCCAGGATTTCCGGCACCGGCACACCCTGCACGCGCAGCAGCTGCTGGATCCGGGCTTCGCGGACCATGTCATGGGTGGAGCGGGGCAGCGGCGGGCGCGGGCCGCGGCGCAGCACAAAGTCATCGTCTCCGCGCCGGATCCGGTAGGTGATGTTGGACTGCCCGTCCCCGATCTGCGCCCATGACAGCGGCCCCGAACCCAGTCCGTGCGCGTCGAAGAACGCGGTCACTTCATCCAGGATCAGCAGCGGAGGGGAGGCCAAGGCCTCGGCCTGGGAACGGGTGGCTACAACTTCGGTGCCGTCGGCAGTGGTGTGCATGGGGTTCAGGCTTTCGCTTCGGCGGGGGATCCGGCGTCGTCCGCGGACGCCGGGCGGGACACATCGGCAAGATCCGGAGCGCCGCGCTCCGTTTCCCGGCGGCGGCCGGAGGAAGCGCGGCGGGCAATGGCCCACTTATGCGTTTCGTTGGAGCCGTCATAGATGCGGAAGGCGCGGACCTCGTTGAGGTAGGAGGCCAGCGGCAGCCGGTCGGTGACGCCGTCGCCTCCGCACAGCTGCAGGCTCCGGTCGATCACCCGGTACACCGCCTCCGAGGTGTGGGCCTTGGCCACCGAGGACAGGGCGGAACCGGCCTTGGCATCGGTTTCCAGCAGGGCAGCGGTCTTGGTGATGATGGCGTCGGAAGTTTCAATATCGATGACGGACTGCGCGATCATCTCCTGGGCCAGGCCGAGTTCGTTCATCACCGATCCGAAGATCTCCCGCCGGTTGGTGCGGTCCAACGCGATGTCCAGGGACCGCCGGGCCAGGCCGAGCCAGCGCATGCAGTGGGTCAGCCGGGCCGGACCAAGCCGGACCTGCGCGTACCGGAAGCCTTCCCCGGGTGCGCCGAGCACGGCGGCGTCCGGCACAAACACGTCCTCGAAGTGCACGTGTGGATGCCCGCCCCCGATCGCCCGGTCCATGGTGTGCAGCTGCTCGCCGATCCGCACCCCGGGGGCGTCCATGTCCACCAGGAGCATGGTGGCCCCGGCGGGCGCGCCGTCCACCGCGTCGGTGCGCACCATGGCAATGCAGAAGGTGGCGTTGTTGGCTCCGCTGGTGAAGCGCTTGTGCCCGTTGATCAGCCAGCCGCCGTCCACCTTCGCGGCGCTGCTGCGCAGGGCGGCGGGGTCCGATCCGGCACCCGGGTGCGGCTCGGTCATACCGAAGCAGGATCGGGCCTCGCCGGAGACCAGCGGGGCGAGGTAGCGGCGCTTCTGTTCCTCGCTGCCGATCAGGTGCAGCATGTGCATGTTCCCCTCATCCGGGGCCATGCAGTTCAGTGCCGAGGGGCCGATCAGCGAATAGCCGGCCTCCTGGAAGACGGGGGACCAGTACTCGAGCGGCACCCCCTGCCCGCCGTATTCGCGCGGTGCGTGCGGGGCGAAGACGCCGGCGGCCTTCGCGGCGGCGCGCAGTTCCTCCAGCAGCGCCTCCGGAACGACGGCGCCCGGCCGCGGTTCTGCGGGCATCACCGTGCCGCGGATGAACTCGCGGGTGCGCAGGCGGAGGTCTTCGATTTCCGGAGGCAGGGAAACAGTGCTCATGAGGGGTCCTTAGGGGATGCGGTGGGAGCGGTCAGGCCGAGCCGCCGGCCACGAGCAGGCCGCCGTCGAGGTTGATGATCTGCCCGGTGATCCAGGCGGCGTCGTCGGAAGCCAGGAAGGCGGCCGCACCGGCTACGTCCTCCGGGGTGCCGAGCCGCTTCAGCGGGTAGGTGGAGCTGACTTTTTCTTCGCGGCCCTCATACAGGGCGCGCGCAAACTGGGTCTTGACGACGGCGGGCGCCAGCGCGTTCACGCGCACCGTTGGGGCCAGCTCGACGGCGAGGGTGCGGGTGAGCTGTTCCACGGCGGCCTTGCTGATGCCGTAGAAGCCGATGCCGGCGGCCGGGGTCTGCGCCGAGACCGAGGAGAGGTTCAGCACCGATCCGCCGCGGCCGAGGAAATCCAGTGCCTCGTGCGCGCAGACGGCGGAAACCCAGGCGAGGGTGCCCAGCACGTTGACGTCCAGGATCCGGCGGGCGGCCTCCGGGTCCAGCTTGCTCAGGGGCCCGTACACCGGGTTCACGCCGGCGTTGTTGACGAGGATGTCCAGCCGGCCCCAGGTCTCGGCCACGGTGTCCAGCACCTCGGTGCGGTGGTCCGGGTCATCGGATTTGCCGGCTATCGCCAGCACCGTGCCTTCCGGGAACTCGGCGGCGGCTTCCTTCAACGGTCCGATGTTGCGGGCAGTGATGCAGACCTTCGCCCCTTCGGCGGCCAGGCGGTGTGCGATCGCCAGCCCGATACCGCGGCTGGCTCCGGTGACAATGGCTGTTTTGCCCTTGAGGCGTCGCCCGCCTGCAGGCTGCTCCGGTTCGGTCATGTGCTCCGCCAACTTCCGTCTCCAACCACTACCGAGCGACCGCTCGGTACGGTTAGTCTGGTGCAGGCCCCGTAAAGTGTCAAGGATCACAACCGGGTATTCGACCAACGAGGGGACGCCATGACCGCAGTCCGTACGCAGCCCGACTGGCGGGACTTCTCCGTGCCCGCCCTGCCGCCGCTGCTGCGCAACGCGCTGGACTGCTTTGTGGAGCACGGCTACCACGGGACCAGCATCCGCACCGTGGCCACCCGGGCCGGCTTGTCCGTGCCCGGGCTCTACCACCACTATCCGTCCAAACAGGCGCTGCTGGTGGGGATAGCCGAATCCGCGATGGCGGATCTCTACGTCCGGAGCACCGCTGCCCTCGCCGAGGCGGGGGAGGACGTCGAGGACCGCTTTGCCCTGCTGATCGAGTGCCTTGTCCTGGTGCACGCCTACCGCTGGGAACACGCGTTCATCGCCGCCAGCGAGATCCGCAGCCTGGAGGGTGCGGCCCGGGCCGGGCACATCGCGGCCCGGGACCGGCAGCAGAAACTCCTGGATGACGTGGTGTCAGCAGCGGTCAGCAGCGGCCGCTTCGCCACCGGCTATCCCAAGGACGCCAGCCGGGCGGTCACCACCATGTGCACCGGAGTGTCCCAGTGGTACCGCGCCGGAGGTCCGCTCAGCCCGGAGGAACTAGCGGTGCGCTATGTGCAGATCTGCCGCGGTGCGGTGGGCGCGACGTAAGGCTCACCGGTACCGGCGGTGCAGGTTCTCCTTCGGTTCGTCGCCGCGGGCCGTCTCCGAGATCCACGGGCCCGTCCCCTCGGACGCATCCAGCACACCTTCCTCCTGCCAGGTGTAGCGTCCGTCCAGGACTCCCTTGGACAGCTTCCGGTCCGACTCGTCGGAGTTGTGCCACAGGCCGTCGAACAGGGACTCGATCCGCACCCGGGACTGCCGGCTGAAGGCGTCCGCGAGCTCGAACGCGCTTGCACCCTCCGCCGGATCCTCGCGCCGGATGTTCAGGGCGCGGACGCACGAGGCCGAGATCGCAAAGATTTCCGCGCCGATGTCCACAATCCGGCCCAGGAAGACCTGGTGGTGTTCCAGCCCCGCCTGCCAGCGGGCCATGCCGAGGAAGGTGGACCGGGCCAGCCGGCGGGAGGCCCGCTCGGCGTAGCGCAGGTGCCGGGCCAGCAGGCCGAACTCGGCGTAGGACGTGGGGACGTTGCCCTTGCCCGCAGCGAGCGTCGGCAGCCACTTGCCGTAAAAACCGCTGGCCTTCAGTGCAGCCCGTGCCTTGGCGCCCACCGGGGCGTCCGCCACCGCCAGGTCCCCGGCCGCGGACAGGTGCGCGTCCACGGCTTCCCGCGCAATGAACAGGTGCATGATTTCGGTGGAACCCTCGAATACCCGGTTGATACGCAGGTCCCGCAGCTGCTGTTCGGCCGGGACCGCGCGCTCGCCGCGGGCGGCGAGGGAATCTGCGGTCTCGAAACCGCGTCCACCGCGCACCTGCACCAGCTCGTCGGCAACGTTGTAGGCCATTTCACTGGCCCAGAGCTTCGCCAGGGCCGCCTCGATGCGGATGTCCTTGGTGCCGGCGTCGGCGAGCTGGGCGGAGAGTTCGAAGACCGCCTCCAGTGCGAAGCTGGTAGCCGCAATGTAGGCGAGTTTCTTGGCCACGGCCTCGTGCCGGCCGATCGGCCGGCCCCACTGTTCCCTGGCACCGGACCAGCCGCGGGCAATCTTCAGCGACCATTTCCCGGAGGCCGCGCACATGGCCGGAATGGAGAGGCGGCCGGTGTTCAGCGTGGTCAGGGCAATCTTCAGGCCCTGGCCTTCGCGGCCCAGCCGGTTGGCCGCCGGAACGCGGACGTTGGTGAAGCGGGTGACCCCGTTCTCGATGCCGCGCAGGCCCATGAAGTTGTTGCGGTTCTCCACCGTGATGCCGGGGGAGGACATTTCCACCACGAACGCGCTGATGCCGCCCTTGGAACCGCCGTGCGGCGGAACGGCGGCCATCACCACCACCAGTTCGGCAATCACGCCGTTGGTGGTCCACAGCTTGACGCCGTCAATCACGTATTCGCTGCCGTCTTCGGAGGGGATGGCGGTGGTGCGCAGCCGCGCCGGGTCCGATCCGACGTCGGGCTCGGTGAGCAGGAAGGCGGTCACTGCCCCGGCGGCGCAGCGCGGCAGGTACTCCTCCTTCTGTGCGTCGTTCCCGAAGACCTTCACCGGCTCCGGCACGCCGATGGACTGATGGGCCGAGACCAGTGCCCCCAGGCTGGGGTGCACGCTGCCCAGGAGCATCAGGGCGCGTCCGTAGTTCAGCAGGGACAGTCCGAGCCCGCCGTAGTGCTGGGGGATCTTGATGCCGAACACCCCCAGGTCCGCAAGTCCGCGCAGGTTCTCGTCCGGAATCACCCCGGTGCGTTCAATTGCCAGTCCGTCCATGGTCCGGCAGTACTCGGTCAAGGCTTCCAGGAACAGTTGGGCGCGGGCCTCCTCGTCGAGGTCCGCCGGCGGCAGGGAACCGACCAGGTCCAGGTTGTAATTGCCGAGGTAGATCCCCTTGGCGAAGCTCGGGCGGGATTCCCCGGTATCGCGTGCTGCTTCGGTGGCGTTGCGGGCATCCTGTTCGGTGACCACGCGCTCTTTGATTCTGCGGGCACTTCGGTTGCGGCCGGCGTCTTGGGAAACATCAGTGGTGCTCATGGGATTTCTCCTCCGTCATGGCTGCACCGTAAATCCGGCACCGTGTCCGGCCTCGCAGCCCACTGTGGGGACCATGCTACGCGTCAGTAGGTAGGGGTAAAGGGGGTGCGGTGGCTAATGTTGGCCGCAGGCCGTAAAGCCGGAGGGAAGCTCCCGGAAAAGGGAGAAAACCGGCGGGGTTCAACGTGAAGGAGATCGACATGGCATGGGTGGAAACGGAACGCGCGGAATTGGTCCGGACGCTGCGGGAGGCGGATCCGCTGGCGCCGACGCTGTGTGAGGGATGGGATGTGCGCCGGCTGCTGGCCCATCTGGTGCTGCGGGAGCACGCGCCCTGGAGGATTGCCGCCGATGCGGTGCAACGGACCAAACCAGGGCAGGAGAAGCAGCTGGGTGCCGAGGCCGCCGCTGCCGGCACCCCCGAAGGCTATGCCGCATTGGTGGACCGGTTTGCCGCCGGTCCGGCCCGTTTTTCCCCGTTCCGGCTGGACGCGGCGAACCTCGTGGAATACGTCGTCCACCACGAGGACATCCGCCGCGGGGAATCAATGGCAGCGCCGCGGGAGCTTCCCGCGGGTCAGCAGCAGGCCCTGTGGAAGCAGCTGGGCCTCATGGCCCGGATGGGCTACCGCGGCAGCCCGGTGGGCGTGGAACTGGCAGTGCCCGGTTCCGGCCGGCGCCGGGTCAAGGGCGGCACCCCGTCGGTGCTGATTTCCGGAGACGTGGTGGATCTCGCCCTGCACGCCATGGGAAGGCGTGCGGCGGCCAATGTGAGCATCGAAGGCGGGGGTGACACGGTCCGGGCATTCCGCCAGTGGGCCGCCCGCTAACTTCACCCGCTTGACAAGTACCCCCTCATTGCCGTTGAAATAGTAAGCACACTGATTGTTTCAGCGGAGCAGAACCGCCTACCAATGACGTATCAGGGAAGCAGGAAGATGCAGAACGAGGGGGACTGGGAACCCGTGCGGCTGCTCTCAACGGCTGCAAGACTGGTAAGACGAGAAGTAGATAACAAGCTCCGTGCCGTGGGGCTGACGCAGGAGCGCGTGACAGTGCTGCGGGTGCTCCTGGCGGAGGGGCCCATGCGGCGCGCGGAGCTGGCCAGGCGCCTGCGCGTCACCGCGCAGACCCTGGGTACGGCGCTGGTGAGCATGGCCGCGCAAGGTCTCGTGGAAGAGGTGTCGGCCGAGACCGTCGGCCGCTCCGGACGATGGATGGCCATCTCCGAGCGCGGGCAGAAGCTGCTGGCCGACGCCGAAAACCTGGAGCAGGACAATTCCACGGCCGGAATCGGTCCGGAGCTGCGATCGGAGTTGATCACGCTTATCCGCGGCCTCGAGCGCGGCAAGCAGCAGCGGCCTGCACCACCCCTGGCCGGGGTGGAGCAGAACGGCTCCCCGCTGGCGGCGGCCTCCGAGCCTCCGCTGCCGGGGTAACGTGTTGACCTAAGAGCAGCACGTTATTGGCCTGGTGCCGGGGAAGGAAGGGCATGAGCGAGGGTATCCGCGTTGCCGATGTTGACGAGATAGACGAGGGTGAAGCCCTGACGGTGGACGCCGAAACTGCGGGCACCTCGGATGATATTGCCGTTTTCCACAGCGACAACGGACGCTTCTATGCGCTCAATGACACCTGCACGCACGAGGATGCCTCCCTTGCCGACGGGTGGATCGAAGGGGACGAGGTGGAATGCCCCGTCCACTCCGCGCGCTTCTGCCTCCGCACCGGTGAAGCCTTGTGCCTGCCGGCCCTCATCAGCACCAAGGCGCACCGCGTTGACGTGCGCGACGGAGCCGTGTGGCTCTACCCGAACGAGAGCCCCCTCAACGTTTGACGTCCCTTGCAGCCCCCGCGTCCATCGCTGTGGCGGGCGGCGGAATCGCCGGCTTCAGCGCCGTCCGTGAACTCCGGCGGCGCGGCTTCGCCGGCACCCTCTTCCTGGTGGACCCGGCCGGGCTGCCTTATGACCGGCCGCCGCTGAGTAAGGCGTTCCTCGCCGGAACCCTGGACCGGCTCCGCCTGCAGCTTGCCCCGGAACAGTGGTACGACGACAACGGCATCACGGTGCTCGCCGACACCGTGGACAAGCTCGACGCCGGGAACGGCACCGAGGCGCCCGTCCTCAAGCTGGCCTCGGGCAGGGACCTCGCCGCCGACGTCGTCCTGCTCGCCACCGGCGCCCGGGCCCGCCGGCTGCCGTTGCCCGGCATGGACCTGCCCGGAGTCTTCACCCTGCGCAGCGCCGACGATGCCCTGGCACTGCAGGGGCACTTGGCTGCCGGCGCCCACTTGGTGATCCTCGGCGCGGGACTGATCGGTGCCGAGGTGGCGGGAACGGCCCGCGCACTGGGAGCCGGCGTCACTTTGGTGGATCCCGCCGAACTGCCGTTCGCGCAGGCCGTGGGCCCCGCCATGGCCGGCTATCTGCATCACCTCCACGCTGCGCACGGGACGGAGCATGTGCGGGGCACGGCGGCAGCGATCACCTCGGACGGGAACGTCCTGCGGGTGGAACTGGCGGACGGCGGCAGGCTGTCCGGCACCGCCGTCCTGGTCGCCGCGGGCAGCGAGCCCGAAACGGCGCTCGCCGAAGCCGCAGGACTCGCCGTGGACGGCGGCCTGCTGGTGGATGCATCCGGCCGAACCTCCCATCCGCGCATTTTCGCCGCCGGTGATTCCTCCCGCAGCATCGGCCCCGACGGCGTGCCCGGCCGCCGGTTTGAACACTGGGATGCGGCCCGCCGCACCGGCGAAGCGGCCGCTGCCGGAATGCTCGGCGCCGAACCTCCGGCCGGCACGGCGGACTGGTTCTGGTCCGACCGCTACGGCGTGCACCTGGAAGTGGCCGGCAGCATGGCCGTCCCGGGGCAGACCGTGCTCCGCGGCGAGCCCGGCTCCGGATTTATGGTGTTCCTGCTGGGCCGGGACGGAGAGCTGGCGGGAGCGGCCGCCGTCGACGGCGGAACCGCTGTCCGGGCAGCCCGGAAGCTCATTGAGTCCGGCCGGATCCTCGACCCGGCGCAGCTGCAGGACCCGGCTGTCGACCTGCGCCGGCTGGCCCGCGGGAAGGCCTGAAACAGCCGGCGGACGCGGGGTCCGGAGGCATTTCCGGCCCCCCGGATGGATTACGAAAGGTTAGCGTTGCGTAATTAGGGAAAACCTAGGCTAACCTTACTTTTGGATCCGCGACCGCTGGGTCCGTTCCGTTCGTTTAGTGATCCAAGGAGCCCAACATGGCCCTGTCCCGGATGCGCCGCGTCGCCGCTGCGGCCGCCGTCGCCGTTCTGTCCCTTTCCGCCTGCTCCACCGGTGCCGCGGGGGAAAACGAATCCTCCGGCAGCGCTGCAGCGGCGGAAGACCAGTTTCCCGTGACCATCAAGCATGCCTTCGGTGAGACCACCATCGAAGGGGTTCCCGAACGGGTAGCCGCCGTGGCCTGGGCCAACGCAGAAACCGCGCTGGCACTGGACGTGGTTCCCGTGGGGATGCCGCTGATCGAATTCGGCGGCAATGACCAGGGCACCACCCCCTGGATTGACGAGGCACTCGAAGACCTCGACGCATCCATCGGATCGGAAAACGCTCCGGTGCAGTACTCCGAGGCTGACGGCATTGCCTTCGACGACGTCGCCGCCACCGACCCCGACGTCATCCTCGCCGCGTACTCCGGATTGTCCCAGGAGGACTACGACAAGCTGAGCAAGATCGCTCCCGTGGTCGCCTACCCCGAAACCGCGTGGGGCACCTCCTGGCAGGACACCGCCACCATGATCGGCGAAGCCCTCGGCAAGAGCGACGAAGCCGAGCAACTGGTGGCGGACACCGAGCAGGCCATCACCGAGAAGGCGGACGAATACCCGCAGCTCGAGGGCAAGTCCTTCATCTACGGCAACCTCGCCCCGGGTGCGGAGAACTCTGTCTACACCGCCCTGGACAACCGGCCCAAGTTCATGGAATCCCTGGGCCTCACCATGGCGCCGGTGGTAGCGGAAAACACCAAGGGAGACGAGTTCTACATCCCCTGGTCGGATGAAAACCTCAACCAGCTGGATTCCGACATCTTTGTCAGCTGGGTGGCCAGCGAAGAGGTTGCCGACAGCATTGCCTCCGATCCGCTGCTGGGGCAGATCCCCGCTGTGAAGAACGGCGGCCTCGTGGCCGACGCCGACCCGACGCGCGTCTTCTCCACCTCGGCCATCAACGTGCTCAGCATCCCCTACGCCCTGGACAACGTGGTGCCGATGATCGCCGACGCCGCAACGGCAGCCGACGACGCGAAGTAGGACCCGTTACCTCCGCCTTCTCCGGAAGGCGCAGCGGACACCCCGGAATCCTCCGGGGTGTCCGCTGTTTTAACCGCCCGGCGGGCAGGCTCCGCACGGTCCCGCCGCGAGACCTGATTGGACAGCCACCCACGGCTGTTTGCAATGATCGAAGGTATGGAAGACCTGCTCTCGCTTGCTGTCAGCTTTAAACCGCTCTTTGCCGTGCTGGTGGCAGTGGGTGTGGCCCTGATCGTGGCCCGGATCCTGCGGGAAGTGGTCCACCGGGCATTCCGCAAGACACCGGGCATCCGGGAGATCTCCGTCAAGGCCCGGAACCCGCTGCGGCTGGGACTCTCGCTGATCGGCGCGCGGATTGCCCTCGGAGCCACCGCTGCCGGTGCCTCGTGGCTGCCGGCGGTCGACTACGTGCTGGTGCTGGGACTGATCGGCGCCGTGGCGTGGCTGGGCGTGGTCCTGCTGCTGGTGATCGAGGCCATGATCCTCACGAAGTACAGCACGGACACCCGGGACAACCGCCGGCTGCGGCGCCTGAAAACCCAGGTGATCCTGGGCAGGAGGGTGGGCATAGCCGTGCTGATCACCATTGCCGTTGCCTGCGTGCTGCTGACCATCCCCGAGGTCCGCGCACTCGGTGCCGGTATCCTCGCCTCCGCCGGCGTGCTGTCCATTGTGGCGGGCCTCGCCGTGCAGGGGACGCTGACCAACGTGTTTGCCGGGATGCAGCTGGCCTTCACTGACGCGATCCGGGTGGACGACGTCGTTGTGGTGGAAGGCGAATGGGGCACCATCGAGGAAATCACCATGACCTACGTGGTGCTCCACATCTGGGACGACCGGCGCCTGATCCTGCCCTCCACCTACTTCACCACCACGCCGTTCCAGAACTGGACCCGCCGCCAGTCGGACATCCTGGGCACGGTGGAACTGGACCTGGACTGGCGTGTGCCGGTGGGGGACCTGCGCACCCTGCTGAAGGAAATCCTCGCGGACACCGACCTGTGGGACCAGCGCACCGGCGTGCTGCAGGTGACGGACGCCGTGAAGGGCCTGGTGCGGATCCGCATCCTCGTCAGCGCGGTGGACAGCGGCACCCTGTTCGACCTGCGCTGCCTTATCCGCGAAAGCATGGTCGCCTATCTCCAGGAATGGCATCCGGATGCCCTGCCGCGCCAGCGCTGGGAAGAGGTCCGCCCCGCCGGCAGCATGGTGCACAGCGGCCCGCGTGCCGCATCGGCGCCCCGCAACGAGGACACCAGCGACTCGCAGTTCTTCACTGGAAGCATCGATGCCGTGGAACGCCGGGTGAACTTCTCCGGCCCCGGTGAAGAGGTCTTCGCCGAACGGGAGGAAAACGCCGTCGACGGCGAGCCGCGCTGACTTCCCCGTTCCCCGCCGGACGGCACGCGCACAGGTGTTGACAGCAGGCCCTGCGTCGGGCGGCAATAAGAACCCGGCCAGTTCGGCCGGGCCGGCGAAGGGACGAGACATGGCGGATGCATTTACGCTGCACGAAATCCAGGGCTCCAGCGTCTGGGCGAACGACGGCGAGCGGCTGGGGCTGGTGGGCGAAGTGCACCTGGACCGCGCCACCGCAGAGCCTGTCTGGATCACGGTTGACCTGGGCCTGTTCGAAACCGAGAACCATTATGTTCCGCTGACCGGTGCCCGCCGCGACGGGCAGGACATCTTCGTGAACTACTCCAGGGACCAGGTGGCGCACTCACCCGGGGCCAATCCGGAGAACCCGCTAAGCCCCGGCGAAGAGGCCGTCCTGATGGACTATTACCGGCTCCGCTGACTTCCGCGGATCCGGGTGCATCAGCGGTATCTCTTTGTTGGTAAGAACGCTTACTAATAGCATGGGGGCAGAACATCCATCCCAGCAGGAGGCCGCAGTGGCGCAGGAAACGAACAGCAAAGCCGAGACCGCACCCAGTCCGGACGATGCCAGCAAGCCCGATAAACCCACCGAGGTATCCAAGCCCAGCTGGAAATACATCCTCAAGAAGACCGTCCGCGAGTTTTCCAAGGACCAGTGCACCGATCTGGCCGCGGCCCTGACCTACTACACCGTCCTGGCGATCTTCCCGGCCCTGCTGGCGCTGGTGTCCATCCTGGGTTTGGTGGGCCAGGCGGAAAGCACCACCAACGCACTGCTGGACCTGGTGCGGCAGTTTGCCCCCGCGGACGCGGTCAAGGTCATTGAAGGGCCCATCGAGCAGCTGACCTCCTCCTCCACCGCAGGGCTCGCGTTGATCGTCGGTATCCTGGGCGCCCTGTGGTCCGCCTCCGGCTTCGTGAAGGCGTTTGGCCGTTCCCTGAACCGCATTTACGAAGTTGAGGAAGGCCGGCCCGCCTGGAAGCTGCTTCCCACGCAGCTGCTCGTGACCCTGGTGCTGGTCCTGATGGCTGCCGCACTGATGCTGATGCTGGTGATTTCAGGCCCGATCGCCGAAGCGATCGGCAATGTCATCGGTCTGGGCAGTGAAGCGGTAACCATCTGGAATATCGCCAAGTGGCCAATCATGGTGATCTTCGCGGTGCTGATCATCGCAGTCCTCTACTACACCACCCCGAACGTCAAGCAGCCCAAGTTCCGCTGGATGAGCATGGGCTCGCTGATCGCCCTCGTGATCCTGGCGATCGTGACCCTTGGCTTCAGCTTCTACGTCGCCAACTTCGGCAACTACAACGCCACCTACGGCGCCATCGGCGGCGTCATTGTCCTGCTGCTGTGGATCTGGCTGGCCAATGTGTCCCTGCTCTTCGGTGCGGAGTTCGACGCCGAGGTGGAGCGCGGCCGCGAACTGCAGGCAGGCATCCAGGCCGAGGAATCCGTGCAGCTTCCCCCGCGTGACACCCGCCAGACGGAGAAGCGGCAGGAACAGGAAGAGAAGGACATCGCCGAGGGCCGGAAGCTGCGCCAGCAGCATGCCGGCAAGGACTACGACGACGACCTGCACGAGTAACCGCTAGCGCACTGCAAAGCCGCGCAAACCCAAAACCGCCCCGGACCAGCTGGTCCGGGGCGGTTTTTGCGTGCGGGGCGCGGCTGCCGGGATTCCCGGAACGAGAGTGCAGCGCCTACCGCTCCTGCGTGGTTTCGGTGCTGCTTTCCTTCGGCTTGCCCGCACCGCGGCGGGTCTTGGCACCGAGGTTCTTGCCCTTGGCCAGGAACCG
Organism: Arthrobacter sp. zg-Y1110; assembly: GCF_025244865.1. Taxonomy (NCBI): domain Bacteria; kingdom Bacillati; phylum Actinomycetota; class Actinomycetes; order Micrococcales; family Micrococcaceae; genus Arthrobacter; species Arthrobacter sp. zg-Y1110. The sequence continues at coordinate 3,072,133 of NZ_CP104272.1, read as the reverse complement.
GGCTCCGAACAGCAGGAGCCCGATGGCCATCAGCGCGCCGGCCCGCAGCCAGACGGTGCCGTCCTGCTGGGTCAGGAGCAGCAGGCAGGAGGCGATAGCGAGGTACGGCACCACAATCGGAGCCTTGAAGTGCTTCTCCTCCACCTTGTCCTTGCGCAGCACAATCACTGCGAGGTTGGTGCTCAGGAAGACGAAGAGCAGCAGGAGGACCACGGTCTCGGCCAGCGAGGCCAGTCCTCCGGTCATGGTCAGGATCATGGCGACGGCGGTGGTGGCGATGATGGCCACCCACGGGGTTTTCCGGCGAGGCAGCACCCGGCCGAACACGGCGGGAAGCAGGCCCTGTTCCGACATGCCGTAGGTCAGCCGCGAGGACATGATCATGGTCAGCAGCGCACCGTTGGCCACGGCGACCAGGGCCACCAGGCTGAAGAGCCAGTCCGGAATGCCGAACCCGGTGGCGCTGACGACGTCGAGCAGCGGCCCCGAGGACCCGGCGAGGTCCTCAGTGGGCAGGGCAATGGATGCCGCCAGTCCGATCAGGACGTAGACGAATCCTGCGGTGAGCATTGCCCCGAAGATGGCCTTCGGATAGACCCGGCGGACATCGCGGACTTCCTCGGCGATGTTGGCGGAAACTTCGAAGCCCACGAAGGAGTAGTAGGCAATTACGGACGCGGCGAGGACCGCCGTGCCCGGATTCACGCCTACCGGGAACTGGGTGATCTGCTCCGTGAAGCCTTCACCCTTACCCAGCATGAGGCCCACCAGCACGATCACCAGGACCAGCCCGGAGAGCTCGATAATGGTCATGACCACGTTGCTGCGCACCGATTCCGTGATGCCGCGGGCGTTCAGCAGCGCCACGAGCAACAGGAACACGATGGCCGCGGGGACCGGGGGGACGTCCAGGAACGGACTCAGGTAGTCACCGGTGAACGCCAGCGCCAGTCCGGCCGCACTGGTCACGCCGGCGGCGAGCATGGCGAAACCGACCAGGAACGAAATGGCCGGCACCTTGAAGGCACGCTGGGCGAACACCGCGGCACCGCCGGCCTTCGGGTACTTCGTCACCAGCTCGGCATAGGAGGCGGCGGTCAGCAGCGCAAGCACCAGGGCAACCAGCAGCGGCACCCAGATGGCACCGCCCACTTGGCCCGAAACCTCGCCCACCAGGGCATAGATACCCGCACCAAGTACGTCGCCGAGAATGAACAGATACAGCATGGGGCCGGTGATGCCCTGCTTGAGTTTGGAGGCAGGCTTTTCCTGCGTGGTTTCTTCCATGCGGAAAAGTCTAGACAACATACTAAGAATGCTGATGATTTCCACCGGATCCTGTAAAAAGTAGCTATGACCAGTCCTGAATCTTCCCCTCCTGTTCCCGAGTACGACGTGGTGATCGTGGGCGGCGGCATAGCCGGCCTCACCGCTGCGCTGGTCCTGGGGCGGGCTCGCCGCCGGGTGGCGGTGCTCGACGCCGGGTCCCCGCGCAACGCGCCTGCCGGCCATGTGCATGGTTTCCCCACACGTGACGGCATGCCGCCGGCCGAACTGCTTGAGCTCGCCCGCACCGAGGTCCGCGGCTACGGAGTGGAACTGGCGGAGGCCACGGTGGCCGCTGTGGAACCCTCCGGCACGGTCAGGACCGGCGACGGCGGCGAGTTCCGCGGCCGGCAGCTGATCCTTGCCACCGGGCTGCGGGACGTCCTGCCGGACATCGAGGGCCTCCGCTCCCGCTGGGGCCGCGACGTGCTGCAGTGCCCCTACTGCCACGGCTACGAAACAATCGACAAAAAGCTGGCCGTGCTGGGAACCGGGGAAACCTCCATCCAGCAGGCACAGCTGGTCCGCAGTTTCTCGGAGCATGTGGTGCTGGTGCTGCACGAGGACATTTCCCTCAGTGAAGAGGACGCGTCCGGCCTTGCCGCCATGGGGATCCGGGTGGTGGAGGGCACTGTGGCGGAGCTGAGCGTCGAGAACGATGCCTTGGCGGCCCTGGTGCTGGCCGACGGGCAGACCGTTCCCTGCGAAGCGCTGTTCCTGGAGCCTGACGCCGAGATGGACACCGGGCTGACCGAGCATCTGGACGTGGACGACGACGGCTGCATTGTCACCGACGAAATGGGACGCACCAGCCAGGAGCGGATCTGGGCCGTGGGCAATGCCACCGATCCGTCCGCCCAGGTGGTCGCCGCCGCCGGCGACGCGTACCGGCTGGCAGTGGTGGTCAACGCCAAGCTGCTCGAAGAGGATCTCGGGCTGGCGGTCGCCGCCGCACGCCCGGCAGCAGGCATGGTGGAAACAGCGGACCTGCGCGAAGCGGTCTAGGTGCCGGCTAGCGGCGCACCCGGCTGCGGGGTGCCAGCAGCGGAGAGCCGGCCACACCGTCGCCGGCGCTCATCCCGTCCAGCACGAACTGCAGGGATTCCAGCGAGGTGCGCCGCGGCTGCCAGCCCAGCTCTTCGCGCGCCCGGGCGGTGTCCATTACCGGCACACCGGCGGCCAAGTCGATCCAGCCCGGATCCGAGGCCTGCAGGTGCGCCGCCCAGGTCAGGCCGACGACGGCGCGCACCAGCTTCACCGGCACGTTCAGGACCCGCTTGGCGCCCAGCACCCCGGCCAGGAGCTCGGGCGTGATGACCGGATCGGCGGCAATGTTGAAGGCGCCCTCCGCGCGCTGGTCCACCACGCGCCAGTAGGCGTCGGCCATGTCATCGGCGTGGACCGCCTGGAAAACAAACTCGCTGGGCAGGGGGATCAACGGCAAGCGGAGCTTGTTGAGGATGAACTTGGGGATCACCCGGCCCACAAAGTAGACGCCGACCTCGCTTCCGGCGTCGGAGGAGAAGACCAGCCCCTGCCGCAGCCGGGCCACGGCGATCTCCGGGTACTCCAGTTCGAACCGGTCCAGGAGCGCTTCCTGCTCGCCCTTGTGCCTGCTGTAGTGCGAACTGGCGATGCCGCGCGCCGGCCAGGATTCATCCGTCAGCCGGTCCTTCGGAGCCGGGCTGTACGCACCCACAGAGGAGGCGCAGACAAACTGCCGGACCCCCGCGGCGGCCGCCGCGGCCAGCGCATTTTCCGTACCCTTGACGTTGACCCGGTGCAGCTCGGCTTCGTCACGGTTGGGCTGGATCAGCCAGGCAAGGTGGATGACCGCATCGGACCCGCGGAGCGCCTCGGCCAACTTGTCCACGTTGGCGGCGTCGCCGACGTCGATGCTGTGCCACTCGACGTCGTTGTACGGAGGCAGCGAGGTATCCGGAATCCGGCGGGCAATCCCCACCACCTCCAGATCGCCGCGTTCGCTGCGGGCGTCGGCAAGCCGGCGCAGGATCGCCGTTCCAACGTTTCCGGTTGCTCCGATAACCGCTACTCGCATGGTCCAGTTCCTTCCGTTGAACTGCTGCCGGCGTTGGATTCGACTCTACCGCCGCGCCCGTTTTCCGGCAGCCCCGAAGGCAGCGGCAGGCCCCCGCGGCCGGGCGCAACGCGTTAGTCTGTTGGGCATGACATCACAGGGATCAGCCCCGGCGGACAGCTCCGCGCATAGCACCAAAGGCGCCTATGTCACCGGCGGCACCGAATACACGCGGGACACGAACTACATCGAAACCCGAATCACCCGAGATGGCCGGGACGGCTACCCGGTGGAGGCCGGACGCTACCGGCTGGTCGCAGCCCGCGCCTGCCCGTGGGCCAACCGGACCATCATTGTCCGGCGGCTGCTGGGCCTGGAGGATGCCATCTCGCTGGGCCTGCCCGGGCCCACCCATGACGCCCGCAGCTGGACCTTCGACCTGGATCCGGACGGACGGGACCCGGTGCTGGGCATTGAACGGCTGCAGGAGGCCTTCTTCCGCCGCGTCCCCGGCTATCAGCGCGGGATTACCGTCCCGGCGATCGTGGACGTTCCCACCGGTGCCGTGGTGACCAACAACTTCCCGCAGATCACCCTGGACTTCTCCACCGAGTGGAAGGAGTTCCACCGCGAGGGTGCTCCGGACCTGCTGCCGGCCGAGCATCTGGCGGAAATGGAACAGGTCAATAAACGGATCTTCACCGAGGTGAACAACGGGGTGTACCGGTGTGGATTCGCCGGCTCGCAGGAGGCCTACAACGCGGCCTATGACCGTCTGTGGGCTGCGATGGACTGGCTGGAGGACCGGCTTTCGACGCAGCGCTACCTGGTGGGGGACACCATCACCGAGGCGGACGTCCGGCTGTTCACCACCCTGGTGCGCTTCGATCCCGTCTATCACGGGCACTTCAAATGCAACCGGAACAAGCTGACCGAGATGCCCGCCCTGTGGGGGTACGCGCGGGACCTGTTCCAGACACCCGGCTTCGGGGACACCGTGGACTTCGAGCAGATCAAGGCGCACTACTACATCGTCCACGAGGACATTAACCCCACCGGGATTGTGCCCAAAGGTCCGGACCTGTCCAACTGGCTTTCGGAGCACGGCCGCGAGGAGCTGGGAGGCCGGCCCTTCGGCGACGGAACCCCACCCGGACCGGTGCGGAAATCGGAACGGGTTGCCCCCGGACACGGCGCCGACAACTAACCAGCGGCAGGCGTCCTAATACGCAACATAAACGTTTCTTAAAGGCAGTAACCATAGGCTAGCCTTACTTAAGAAATTGCCTGTTGCTCTAGGGAGGTGCCTACGTGAGCGTTGCCGCACGCCCGTCAGGCGTTCCCCGCCAGCGCGGCTCCCGCGTGCACCTCACCGAAGCGGCTTCCTCCGCGGGCAAGACCACCGGTCCCGGCACTGAACCTGCCGTTTCCCGGCCGGAATCCGCCGGAAACCGAGGATCCGGACGACGTTTCGGCCTGCTCCTCCTGACCCTTGCGTTCCTTGCCGTGGCATGTGCCGCGTCCGTGGCCATCGGCGCCCGGCCGGTTGCCCCCGGCACCGTCTGGGAGGCCTTTACCGCCTTCGACCCGGCCAACGGAGACCATGCGGTGGTCCACTCCCGCGTTCCGCGGACGGTCCTGGGCCTGGTCACCGGCGCCGCGCTCGGCCTGGCCGGTGCGGCCATGCAGGGCGTGGCCCGTAATCCGCTGGCAGACCCCGGCATCCTGGGTGTCAACGCCGGTGCGGCGTTCGCGGTGGTGCTGGGCATCTACATCTTCGGCGTCACCAACCTCAACGGCTACATCTGGTTTGCCTTAGCCGGCGCTGCGGGAGCCGCCGTCGTCGTTTATCTGGTGGCGAGCCTCGGCCGGGAAGGCGCCACGCCCGTCAAACTGGCCCTGGCCGGCGCAGCGCTCAGCGCCGGATTGATGTCCCTGCTCAGCGCCGTGCTGGTCTCCAGCCAGCAGACCCTGGATACCTTTCGCTTCTGGCAGGTGGGCAGCGTGTCCGGACGGAACTGGGACACCATCGTCGCGGTGCTGCCGTTCCTGGCGGCAGGTGCCCTGATTTCCGTCTTCGCCGGCCGGGCCCTGAACGGCCTGAGCCTGGGCGACGACGTTGCCCGCGGGCTCGGCCAGCGCGTGGGACTCACACGGGGGATCACGGCGCTGGGGGTGGTGCTGCTGTGCGGTGCTGCCACTGCAGCCGCCGGACCCATCGCGTTCATCGGCCTGGTCATCCCGCACGTGGTGCGCAGTTTCACCGGCCCGGATTACCGCTGGATTCTGCCCTTCTCCATGCTCCTCGCCCCGGCACTGCTGGTCACCGCCGACGTGGTGGGCCGGGTCCTGCTGCCGCCGGGGGAAATCCCCGTCGGGGTCACTACCGCAGTGATCGGCGCGCCGGTCTTCATCTGGCTCGTGCGGCGCCGGAAGCTGGCCGAACTGTGAGCGCCGCCGTCGAGACTCCCCGCGGCCCCCGCACCGCACCCGCCGGCGCGGCAGAAGCGGTTCGGGCTGCCCGGCGACAAGGACGACGACGCCGGGTGCTGGTGCCGTCGCTGCTGGCCGCCGCGGTGTTCGTGCTGTTCGCGGTCTACGTCCTGCTGGGCACCTATACCTTCACCATCCCGGATTTCTTCCGGATCCTGTTCGGGGAGCAGATCCCCGGTGCAACCTACATCCTGATGGAGAGCAAGCTTCCCCGGGCAGTCATCGGCACCTTGATCGGGGTGGGGTTCGGGATAGCCGGGGCGGTATTCCAGACCCTGCTGCGCAACCCCCTGGCCAGCCCCGACATCATCGGCATCAGCTACGGCGCCAGTGCCAGCGCGGTGAGCGCAATCGTGCTGTTCGGCGCCGCCGGGACCACGGTGTCCGTCGTCGCGCTGGTGGGAGCGCTGGTGGTGGCCCTGGCCATCTACCTGCTTTCCCGCCGCGGCGGTGCGGCGGGTTACCGGCTGGTGCTGGTGGGCATCGGCTTCGCCGCCGTGATGCAGGCACTGGTGAGTTTCCTGCTGACCCGGACGGATATCCGCACCGCCTCCGAGGCGCTCGTGTGGCTGAACGGTTCCCTGAACAACAGCAGCTGGGACCGTGCAGCGGTCCTGGCCGCCTTCCTGCTGGTGCTGCTTCCCGCTGCGGCCGTGCTCTCCCGCAGCCTGCGCGGACTGGAACTCGGTGACGACGCCGCTGCCGGCCTCGGTATCCGCGTCGAATCGGCACGGCTGGCCCTGATCATCGTCGGCGTAGGCCTGGCCGCCGTCGCCACCGCGGCAGCCGGCCCGGTGGCCTTCATCGCGTTCCTCTCCGGACCCATCGCCCGCCGGCTGATGGGCGGGGAGGGCACTCTGCTCACCGCCGGACTGGTCGGCGCCTGCATCGTCCTGGCAGCAGACTTCGTCGGTGCCAACCTCATCCCCGGCGTCACCCTGCCCGTGGGCGTGGTGACCGGTGCCCTCGGGGCCCCTTTTCTTCTGTGGCTGCTGGTCACGTCAAACCGCGTAGGCCAAGGAGGCTGACATGGAGAACCTGCTTTCCGCTGAAAAGCTGGAGCTCGGATACGACGAGCGCAAAGTGGTGGACTCGCTTTCGCTCACCCTCCCCGCCGGAAAAATCACGATCATCGTCGGTGCCAATGCCTGCGGAAAGTCCACCCTGCTGCGGGGCCTGGCCCGGCTGCTGAAGCCCACCGCCGGCACCGTCTACCTGAACGGCAAGGATATCTCCGCCGTGCCCAGCCGGCAGGTGGCGCGCACGCTCGGACTGCTTCCGCAGACACCCACCGCCCCCGAGGGGATCACGGTGGCGGATCTGGTGGGCCGCGGCCGCTACCCCCACCAGGGCTGGTTCCGGCAGTGGACCTCCGCCGACGACGACGCGGTGGCCGCCGCGCTGGCCGCCACCGACACGGTGGACCTGGCCGGACGCAGCGTGGATGAGCTTTCCGGCGGCCAGCGCCAGCGGGTCTGGATTGCCATGGCCCTGGCACAGGAAACGGACATCCTGCTGCTGGACGAACCCACCACCTTCCTGGACGTCACCCACCAGATCGAAGTCCTGGACCTGATTACCGACCTCAACCGGCGGGCCGGCACCACCGTGGCCATCGTGCTGCACGATTTGAACCTGGCCGCCCGTTACGCGGACCACCTGGTGGCCATGAAGGACGGGAAGATTGCCGCAGAAGGCGCCCCGGCCGACGTCGTGACCGAGGAACTGGTGGGCGCCGTCTTCGGGCTGGCCTCCCGCGTTATCCCGGACCCGGTCTCCGGCACGCCGATGGTCGTCCCGCTGGGCCGCCACCACAGCGCCGAACCGGAACCGGAACCGGAACCGGAACCGGAAAAACCACAGGGCTACCTGCCCAATCCGGGGGACGGCCAGCGCCGGTCCGGCATCAACGAGCCCATGGAGGCCGCATCATGACGCACGTCCGCTCCGCCAACGGGGCAACTGCGGCTTCCGCCGCAACCGCCGCAACCGTTCCGGCCCGCCACGGCCGCCGTGCCCGCAGCGCCGGCGCCGTGATGTCCTTCGACGTTGAGGTCAAACGGATTGCCCGGGTGGGCACCAACTTCCAGCGAGTCACCTTCGCCGGCCCCTGCCTGGCCGACTTCGGCGTGCAGGGACTGACCCACGATCTGCGGATCAAGGTGATTGTGCCCTGCGTCGACGCGGACGGCACTTCCCTGCCGCTGCCGGACCTCTCCACGCTCGACGCCGGCTGGTACCAGGACTGGCTGAAGCTGGATCCGGCCACCCGCGGCTGCATGCGAACCTACACCGTCCGCGATGCCCGCTGCTCCGGGTCCGAACCGGAGATCGACGTCGACTTCGTGATGCACTTCGACGAGGACGGCAAGGGCGGACCGGCTTCCAGCTGGGCGGCTTCCGCGGAACCGGGGGACCGGGTCTGCATCATTGGACCGAACGTTGCCCAGTGCGTCACCGCCGAGTCCTACGGCGGCATCGAATGGCGTCCCGGCATGGCCCGGCACGTGCTGCTCGCCGGGGATGAAACCGCCGTACCGGCCATCACCGCGATCCTGGAGTCGCTGCCCGAAGACGTCACCGGCCACGCCCTGATGGAAATTCCGTCCAGCGGCGACCGCCAGGAGGTCAGCACCAACTCCGGCGTGCAGATGATCTGGCTGGCCCGCGGTTCCCGGCCGCACGGCGAACTGCTCGACGCCGCGGTGCGGCAGGTCGTGGCACTGCCGGGCTGGGCATCGGTGGAGACGGCCGACGGCGCACCGTTCCGCCCCAGCCCCACCCTGCGGGAACCCGAGGAAGTCAACGTGGACGAGGCCATCCTGTGGGAAACCCCGCAGCGGCTGGATCCCGCCGTGGTGGAAGCCTCGCGGAATCCGCACGCCCCGTCCGGCGCCCTTCCCTTCTATGCCTGGATCGCCGGCGAGGCCGCCGTGGTGCGCGGACTGCGCCGCTACCTGGTGCGCGACGTCGGGATCGACCGCAAGCAGGTGGCCTTTATGGGCTACTGGCGCAAGGGCCGAGCCGAACTTTCCTAGCGAATCCGCACCTGATTTTTTATTAGACGGGCCTGCCATACGGCGGGCCCGTCCTCCTGAGAGGAAGAACCATGAAAAGAACTCCGATTGCCGCTGCGCTGGCGGTCCCTGCGGTCCTGCTGGCCCTGAGCGGCTGCGGTGCAGACGCGGGGGACAGCCCGGAGGCCGGGGCAAGCACTGCAGGGTCGGAGCACTTTCCGGTAACCATCGACTCCGCCCTGGGGCAGGCCGTGGTTGAGGAAAAGCCCGAACGCGTGGTCACCATCGGCTGGGGCTCCGCGGACACCGCCGTCGCGCTGGGCACCACGCCGGTGGGCGTCGAAGAAGTCACCTGGGGCAACGACGAACACGGCAACTACCCGTGGGTCAGCGAAGCCATCGAGGAACGCGGCGACGATTTCCCGACCACCTTCACCGGGGGACAGGACATTGACATTGATGCCATTGTTGCCTTGGAACCGGACCTGATCCTGGCCCCGAACTCCGGCATCACCCAGGAGGACTTCGACATCCTCAACGATCTCGCTCCCACAGTGGCCTACCCGGAGCAGGCCTGGAACATCAGCTGGGATGACCAGATTGCGCTCATCGGCAAGGCCCTTGGCGAACCGGAGGCAGCACAGGATGCAGTTGACGGCATCGGGCAGTCCCTGGCGGACAGCGCGGCCGAGCATCCCGAGTTTGCCGGAAAGACCTTCGCCTACGTCTGGGGCGGCGGCGCCCCGGGCTCCCTGGTGCTTTACAACGAGGGTGACGCACGCGTGGATATCCTCACCGCGCTGGGCATGACCGTGGCCCCCGAGGTGCAGGACATTCCCTCGAGCGAGGGAAGCTTCACCTCGGACCTGGGGCTGGAGAACGCCGGCAAGCTGAACGACGTCGACGTGCTGTTCACCTGGTACAACGACGAAGCGGAGCAGCAGCGCACCGAAGAGCAGCGGCTTTTCGCGCAGATCCCCGCGGTTGAACGCGACTCCGTGGTGCGCAGCCTGGACCGCCAGGTCGGCATGGCCTCCAGCTTCCTGACACCGTTGAGCGTTCCGTGGGTCCTGGATCGGTTCGAGCCGATGATTGAAGAAGCAGTTGCCAAGGTCGACTAATTCGACGCCTGGCTTGGTTCCGGCGCAGGCCGGAAACCCGGGAGCGGCCGGTGCAGGTGCACCGGCCGCTCCGCGGCGTCCGCTGCTGGGCGCCGGGCGCGGGACGGCACTGCTGGCCGCAGGGCTGGGTATGCTGTTCCTCGCCGTCATCACCAGCCTCGCCGTCGGCGCCCACCAGCTGAGCCCGGCGGAGGTCGCGGCGTCGCTGTGGACGGAAATCAGCGGCACCGGCAGCACCTATGCCGATGACGTGGTGGCCAGCCGGATGCCGCGGACCGTCCTGGGCATGGTGGCCGGCGCCGCCCTGGCCGTGGCCGGGGTAATCATGCAGGGCCTGACCCGCAATCCGCTCGCGGATCCGGGCATCCTGGGCGTCAACGCGGGAGCCGCAGCCGCCATGGTCACGGGAATGGCGTTCTTCGGCCTCGGCGCCACGAGCGCGAATGTCTGGGTAGCCCTGCCCGGTGCCCTGCTCACCGTGCTGGTGGTGTACGGCCTCGCCTCCGGCCGGCGCGGTTCGACGCCGGTCCGGCTGGTCCTGGCCGGCACCGTGATCTCCGCGGTGCTGCTCTCCTATATCCAAGCCATTGCCCTGACCCGCCCGGATGTGTTCACCATGTACCGGTTCTGGGCAGTGGGGTCCCTGAGCGGACGGACCATGGAGCAGGCCTATGACGTCCTGCCGTTCTTCCTGGTGGGACTGGTCGCCGCCCTCGCCACCGGGCGGACCCTGAACGCCCTGGCACTGGGCGAGGAAGCCGCGGCATCGCTCGGCCTGCGGCCGCAGACCGCCAAGGTCACCGGCGCGCTGGCCGCCGCTCTCCTGTGCGCCTCGGCGACCGCCGCCGTCGGGCCCATCGGCTTTGTCGGCCTCGCAGTGCCGCACATCGTGCGCAGCTTTACCGGCCCGGACCACCGCTGGCTGCTGGTCCTGAGCGCGATTCTCGGGCCTGCCCTGCTCCTGTTTGCGGACGTTGCAGGCCGCCTCGTGGCGCAGCCCGGGGAAATGCTCACCGGCGTCATCACCGCCCTGCTGGGCGCACCGCTGCTGATCCTGGCCGTCCGCCGGATGCGGGCGGTGGCATGAGCGGCGTCCGCACCGTGCCCGGGAACCGCGTGCCGGGAACCCGCACCGTCCGCCTGGGCAAGCGCTTGAGCTTCCAGTACCGCAGGCGCAGCCTCCTGATCTGCCTCCTCCTGACCGTCGCACTGATCCTGGCGGGAGCATTCACGCTGACCGCCGGGGAGCTGGGGCTGACCTGGCGTGAGTTGTTCGGACTTGCCGTCTCGCCGCCGGAGGGAAGCGCTTCCTTTGTACTCGAACGGCTGCGCGGGCCGCGGTTCCTGACCGCAGTGGGCGCGGGTATCGCGTTCGGTGTGGCCGGCTCCCTCTTCCAGACGGTTACCCGCAACCCGCTGGGCAGCCCGGAGGTGGTTGGGTTGACCAGCGGTGCGGCTGCCGGAGCCGCCGCAACCACGCTTTGGCCGGGCTACCTGCCGGTGCCCGTCGCCGCGATCCTGGGTGGTGCCGTGGCTGTGGGACTGGTCTGGCTCAGCACCGGCCGCGGGTTCGCGCGGCCCGGGAAACTGATTGTGGCCGGCATCGGCATTTCCGCCGTAGCAACCGCCTTGACCTCGCTGGCAATGACGACCGTGGGGGAGCAGCAGGCGCAGACGCTGGCGTTCTACCTCAACGGGTCCCTGGCTTCCCGGTCCTGGTCCCATGTGGCCACGATCGCCGTCGCCCTCGTCCTCGCACTGCCCGCCGCGGCCGCGCTGCAGCGGCAGTTGAACCTGGTGTCCCTCGGCGATGACATAGCCGCCGGGCTCGGCGTCCGGGTGGTGCGTACCCGTACGATCGCCATCCTCCTCGCGGTGGTGTTGGCTGCCGCGGCTGTCAGCGTGTGCGGGCCCGTGGCGTTCGTGGCCCTGGTTGCCCCGCAGATCGCGCTGCGCCTGCTCGGGGTTTCCTCACCCGGTGTTGCTGCACCGGCGCTGGTGGGCGCGCTGGTACTGACGCTGTCCGACTTCACCGTGCAGCAGATCGACGTCGGCGCAGCCCTGCCCGTGGGCATCTTCACTGCGGCCCTGGGCAGCCTCTATCTGGGGTACCTCTTGTTCGGGGAAGCACGAAAGGGCGTGCTCTGAGCACGTGCCCTGAGCCGGACCGACCGTGGGCCCGGGTGTTGGCGAGACCTCTGACACGGGGGTGCCGGACATGGGTCACCGGGTGTGTTGGGATTGGCCACAAAAGGGAGACCGGCGGCCTGCCGGTTTCTAGAATTAAAACCGGGCCGGATTGCCAGGCGGAGGACCGGGATGGTCCCGCAGATACGTTCCAGTCCGGCTTCAGCGCTCCAGGGAACCCGGTGAAGGCTGCCCGGGCCCGGAACGCAACGGACGGCAGAAAGTCCGGATCACGGAAGAGTCCTTGACCAACGCACACTGAGGTGATTGTTGACCGAGCACTTTTTAGACTCCGCACATTCAAAGAACTCCGATTCCTCTTCGGCCCTGCTCCGCGCACCCGCCAATATCCGGGACCGGACCCTGGCGGGGAGCCCGACGGGAGAACAGGCTCCCGAACGGAATCCCCTTGACCTCCGGATCTCCGCCGAAAGCGTGCGGGCCCGCGTGAAGGACCTGCGCACCCAGGCCGGAACGCTCCGTACCCGGGCTGAAGACCTGAGCGGCCGTGCGGCCAGGGAAGCGGGTGCCCGGGCAAAGGAACTGGGGGCCCACGCCAAAGGGCTGGGCGAACGGGCTCGAAACTGGATCCAGGAGAACGATGCCCCCAACCGGCGGACCGGCGCGCTGTCCATCGCCGCCGCCGTCGCTATCGGCGGGCTCGTCACCGGGACGGCCGAATCAGCCGAACCGGACCTGCGGATTGAACGCCAGGTTGTGGTGTCCGAGCTGCCCACAGTCCACGGCGGGGACGGCGGGGACGGCACGGACGGCGGTGCTCCCGCAGCGGAGGCTCCCGAACCGGCACCTGCGGCGGAACCGGCTGCAGCGGAACCGGCCCCCGAGCCTGCTCCGGAACCGGTTGCCGAACCGGACCCGGGACCTGTCCCTCCAGTGGACGACATGGTGGTCACGTCTCCGTTCGGCTACCGGGACAACCCGCTCGCCCCGGGCGCCCTGGAATTCCACACCGGAACGGACTTCGGCGCGGTGACCGGAACCCCGGTGAAGGCCATGCTCGGCGGCACCGTCACGGAAGCCGGCTGGCATACCACCGGCGGCGGCGGGCTGCGCGTGGTTGTTGACCACGGTGACGGACTGCAGACCACCTACAACCACCTCAACAGCATTGACGTGAGTGTGGGGCAGGCCGTGGACGCCGGCGCAGTGGTGGGTGGAGTCGGCAGCACCGGCAACTCCACCGGGCCGCATCTGCACTTCGAAGTGCTGCGCCACGGGGACTACGAAGACCCGATGGGCTGGCTGTAACCGGGCCGTCCGGAGACGGCCCGGGTCACGGGTTACGGCACCGGGTTGGTGAGGACCGCAGGGTCCTTCTTGCCGTAGGGCATCCGGATGCGCAGCGCACTGGCATCCATCTCGAACAGGATATGGGTGGCGTTGCCCAGATGGTCGCCGTCCATTTCGAAGTCCAGCGGGGACTCGGCCCACACCTCGGCGCGCTTGCACTGGTAGTACTCCACAGCGGTGCTGCTGCCCTTGCCGCGGCGCAGCAGCCCGGTCACCACGCCCACCCAGCCCAGCTTGCCCTTGGGCGCCAGCGTCAGGATGTCCAGCAGCCCGTCGTCGAGTTTGGCACCCGGGAAAATCTCCAGGCCACCGGTGATCTTGCCGCAGTTTCCACCCATGACGCTGCGGAGACGGCGGTGGATCGGCTTGCCGCCGTCGATCGAGATGGTGGTCTTGACGGGCTTGCCGGGAAGGTTCCGGATGCCGGCGTCGACGTACGCCAGCCAGCCGATCTTGTCCTTGAGCGTGTCCTTGGTGTCCGCCATCATGCCGGCGTCGTAGCCCAGCCCCGCCATCACCAGGAAGGTGTCGCTGTCCACGGCTTCATCAACGGTGACGTGGACGACGTCGATGCGCCGCTCCGTGCCGTTGAGGGCGGCGCGGACTGCCTGCTCCGGATCATCGACCCCGATGTCCAGGTTGCGGGCCAGGAGGTTGCCGGTGCCCAGCGGCAGCAGGCCCATGGGGAAGGATGTGCCGGCCAGCTCCGCGGCGACGCAGCGCACGGTACCGTCTCCGCCGGCGGCAATCACCAGGTCGACACCGGCTTCCATGGCCTTGCGCGCCATGGAGTGCCCCGGGTCTGCTTCCTCGGTGTCGAAGAACAACGGCTCATCCCAGCCTTCGTCGGCGCAGATTTCCGCCACCCGCACCCGGACGTCAAAATCCGTCTTCTTGATGGGGTTCACAATGACGGCGGCACGGGGACGCGACTGGGTGTCTGGGCTGGTCATGGTGTCCTTATCGTAAGCATGCGAACTATGGTCCGGCTCTGAGTCTAGCCCGGTCCCGGGCCCGGCTGTGGCTGGTGCGGCACCCGGCTTGGAACGGGAGTTTCTCGAGGAAGCTTGTAATCTGTGGTGGTGACTTTCAAGCAGCGATACGTGGCCCTGGGTGATTCGTTTACGGAAGGCGTGGGGGATGAGGATGAGACCCGTCCCAACGGCGTGCGCGGGTGGGCGGACCGCGTGGCCGAGCAACTGGTGCTCGCGGACAGCTCCTGGGGGTATGCGAACCTCGCCATCCGCGGCAAGAAGCTGCACCAGGTCCTGAACGAGCAGGTGGATGCCGCCATCGCGCTGTCGCCCACGCTGGTGACCATCTATGCAGGGGGCAATGACATCCTGCGTCCCAAGGTGGATATTGACGCGATAGTTGCCGCCTACGACGCCGGGATTGCGAAGCTGTGCTCCAGCGGTGCCGCGGTGCTTGTCTTCACGGGATTCGATTCCGGCAATTCCCCGGTCTTCGGACGCACCCGCGGACGCACGGCGATCTACAACGAACTGGTCCGCGAGGCAGTGGAGAAGAACGATGCCGTGCTGGTGGACTACTGGCGCATGAAGAACCTCCAGGACGAACGGTACTGGGCCGTGGACCGCCTGCACATGTCCCCGGCCGGTCACATGCTGACCGCCAAGAAGGTGCTGGAAGTGCTCCGCGGAACGGACGCCATTAACACTCCGGAGCTGGAGGAGCTGCCTGCGCGCAACCGGGTGGAGCAGCTCCGCAAGGACGCCCAATGGGCGCGCGAATACCTGGGCCCGTGGGTGAGCCGCCGGCTCCGCGGAGTGTCTTCCGGGGACAACCTCAGCCCCCGTTATCCGGAGCTGACCCACCCGCCGCTGCCCGCTTCGTAGCCACCCGTGCGGGAAATCACATATGCGGTGATAAGTACGCTGTTTGTATACCAAAACCGGTCCCGGCACCTGCCCTGACAAGGGAAATTACGTTCCTCGATTCGGTGGATGCACCGCAGATTTCATAAACTTGTAGGCCTGCCCGGCACCGTGTGGTGCTCGGGTGGTTGCTTCTGTCTCCAGCAGCCGACTTCGATCGAGGGAAGGCCCACATGCCGAAAGATGCACCGCCCCGCGTTTCCGGAACCCCGGATTCACCATCCACACCGGCGGCCCGCAAGACCCGCAGGTCCCCCCTGCGGCGCCGCCGACTTGAGGTGGACGACGTAAATGTCGTCGACAAGTCCATGATGAAAAAGGCTGTCGGCGGCACCGTCGTCGGCAACACCATGGAATGGTTCGACGTCGGTGTCTACGGCTACCTGGCCGTCACCATGGGTGCCGTCTTCCTGTCCGACGCCGACAAGGACGCACAGCTGCTCTTCAGCCTCGGCGTCTTCGCTGCCACCTTCATCGCCCGTCCGCTGGGCGGCGTCGTCTTCGGGCGCCTCGGCGACCGCATGGGCCGGCAGAAGACCCTGGCCATCACGCTGATCATGATGGCCGGTTCCACTTTCGTCATCGGCCTGCTGCCCAGCTACGGCACCATCGGCATCTGGGCTCCGATCCTGCTGGTGCTTATGAAGCTGCTGCAGGGCTTCTCCACCGGCGGCGAGTACGCCGGTGCCACCACCTTTGTTACCGAATACGCCTCCGACAAGCGGCGCGGCTTCCTCGCCAGCATCCTGGACCTGGGCAGCTACCTGGGCTTCGCCCTGGGTGCAGCCGTCGTCTCGGTGATGCAGCTGCTGCTCTCCGACGCCGACATGGTGGACTGGGGCTGGCGCATCCCGTTCCTGGTCGCGGGACCGATGGGCGCCGTAGCCATCTACTTCCGGCTCAAGATCGAAGAATCCCCGGCCTTCCAGGCCACCCTGGATGCACAGGAAGCGGGCGCCAAGGGCGGCGACGAAACCGAGTCGCTGGGCACCATGGGCATTTTCCGTGCCTACTGGCGTCCGATCGTGCTGGCCATGGTCCTCGTGGCCGCCGCCAACACCGTGGGCTACGCGCTGACGTCCTACATGCCCTCCTACCTGACGGATTCCAAGGGCTACGATCCGGTCCACGGCACCATGCTGACCATCCCCGTGCTGGTTCTGATGGCCCTGTGCATTCCGCTCACCGGCAAGCTTTCCGACCGCATCGGACGCCGTCCGGTGCTGTGGATGGGTGCCGGCTCCACCATCGTCCTGGCTGTTCCGTCTTTCTGGCTGATTGACCAGGGGCCGGTTGCCACGACCCTGCTCGGCCTGGCGCTGCTGGCCATCCCGGTGACCTTCTACGTGTCCAACCTGGCCTCCGCACTGCCGGCGCTCTTCCCGACCGCCAGCCGCTACGGTGCCATGGGCATCTCCTACAACTTCGCCGTTGCCATCTTCGGCGGCACCGCGCCGCTGATCATGCAGGGCCTGATCACCCTCACGGACAACGACATGATGCCGGCCTACTGGCTGATGTTCACCTCCGTGGCCGGTGCCATTGCCGTAGGCGTTATGAAGGAATCAGCCAACCGGCCGATGCCCGGGTCCATGCCGAGCGTGGACACCCATGCCGAGGCACGTGAACTGGTGGCAGGCCAGGACGAGAACCCGCGGCTCGACGTCGATTCGCTGCCGTTCGACACGCTGGGGAGCCAGCAGGCGCCCTCCGCTGCAGAGCCTGCTGACAACCGCGCGGAACCCGGCGTCAGCCGCTAACCGCAATACCGCCAGCCACAGGAGCCGGCCGGACGCCCCGCGCGTCCGGTCGTCTCCTGCCGTTTGGCACCGGTTGGAGCGCAGCCCGAACCCTGCGATCATTGAAACCTAAAGCTTTGACGAGAGGAACGCCGGGATGACTGAGAGCACCCCCCGCTGGCTAAGCGCCCCGGAACGGCAGGCCTGGTTGGCCCTGTACGCCGTATCGGGCCTCCTCCCGGCCGCGCTCGACGCCGATCTGTTCCGCCGCGCGCGGATCACCCTCTTCGATTACCACGTCCTGGCCATGGTCTCCGAGGCCGAAGGCAGGTCCCTGCCGATGAGTGAGCTGGCCGCGCGCTCCAACGCTTCGCTGTCCCGGCTTTCCCATGTGGTCAAGAAACTTGAGCAGCGCGGCTGGATGTCCCGGACCCCCTCGCCTGCGGATGCCCGGGTGACGACGGCGGCACTGACGGATGAAGGCATGGCCGCCCTCGAGGGACTCGCGCCGGAACATGTTGAATCCGTCCGGAAGGCGGTTTTCGACGGCCTCTCCGACGAAGACGTTGCGGATCTGGAACGGGTGGGAAAGAAGATACTCGCCCGCCTCGACCCCGGCAACGGCATTCTCGGGCCGAATCAGTCCCCGTAGCGCCAAAGTCAACTTGTCGCCCGGGTGCCTGCCCTTGTTAGCGTGGATACCGAGCAAACGCACGATATCCACGGCACGATGAGAGGCACCACAGCATGCGCGTACCCCGAATCCTGACCGTAGTCCTCGCCGGCGGTGCCGGCGGACGGTTGGGCAGCTTGACGGACCACCGAGCGAAACCGGCCATCCCGGTCGCCGGGTCCTACAACCTCATCGATATTTCCCTCTCCAACCTGCACAACAGCGGCTTCGGCGATGTCTGGATTGTGGAGCAGTACAAGCCCCAGTCGCTCAATGACCAGATGGTCAGCGGGCGGCCCTGGGACCTTGACCGCACCCAGGGCGGGCTGCGGGTGCTTCCGCCGTTCCAGGGCGGCGACGGCGAAGGCTTCGCCCAGGGCAACGCGGACGCCCTGTACCGCCAGGCGGATTACATCCGCGAATTCGACCCGGACCTCGTGCTGGTGCTCAGCGCCGACCATCTCTACCGCCTGGACTACCGCGACGTCGTCGAAACCCACCAGGCAAACGGCGCGGCCCTGACCCTGGTCACCACGAAGATCAACAACAATCCGGGGGACCACGGAGTGGTCGAGGTAACCGACGGGCTGGTCACCGGATTCGAGTACAAGCCCCAGGATCCGAAGACGGACCTGGTGGCGGCGGAGATCTTCCTCTATGACACCGATGTCCTGCTGAACGCACTGGAAACCCTGGTGCAGCGGGACGGGCAGCTCGAGGACTACGGAGACCAGCTCATTCCCTACCTGGTGGAACAGGAAAAAGTCGTGGAATACCGGCTGCCGGGATACTGGCGGGACATGGGCACGCCGCGCAGTTACCACCAGGCGCACCTGGACCTGATCGAGGGCAACGGCCTGGATTTCGATGATCCGCAGTGGCCGATCCTTTCCGCCAGCCCACGGCGGCTGCCGGCCTATGTCGGGCCGAACGGTATCGCCGCGGAGAGCCTGCTGTCTCCCGGTGCCCGGGTCGAAGGCAGCGTCCGCCGCAGCGTTCTCAGCGCCGGCGCAGTGGTGGAGGCCGGTGCCGAAGTGGATTCCTGCGTGCTGCTGGACGGCGTGGTGGTCCGGTCCGGAGCGCGTATCGCAAACCTGATTGTGGACTCCACGACGGTGATCGGCGGAGGGCGGAAACTGGACGGGGCGGAGTTGGATCCGGAAAACGGCGTGGCCGTGGTGGGACGCGATTCGAAGGCGGACCCGCCGTCGTCGTGATACCCGGCACGCAGGTACCTCCGAGTTTGAACGAAACGCCCGTTGCCCCTAGGATAGAGAGGCGTTAAGTCGTGTGTGTGTTAACCTGTTCCGCTCCGCGCGGGCAGGGGAGTATTTGCACGGCCACCCGTATAAACCTAGAATTGAAGGCTGTCGAGCCGGGTTCTCCCGTTCGGCTGCCTGAACTTCACCGTCTTCCCCGCGGCGAGGCACTTCGGCTGGATCTCACCCCGCCAGGTTAACCTCCGGAAAGTCGCAGTAATAACGGTGTCAAAACTGGTGGCGGGACGCTCTTTATGGCAGGTGCTTAGGCGCTTCCGCCTTGTGTCTGTTTTTTGAGGACCGTCATATTTACTACAACTGGAGGAGAGATCATGGCAGCTTACTGCCAGGTAACCGGAGCCATCCCCGGCTTTGGTCACAGCATTTCGCACTCGCACCGCCGCAACAAGCGTCGGTTCGACCCGAATATTCAGAAGAAGCGCTACTGGGTTCCGTCCCTGCGCCGCAACGTGACGCTGCAGGTTTCTGCACGCGGCATCAAGACGATTGACATCCGCGGCATCGACGCTGTTGTTACCGATCTGATCGCGAAGGGTGTGAAGCTGTAGTGGCTAAGGACAAGGACGTACGTCCGATCATCAAGCTGAAGTCCACTGCGGGCACCGGCTACACCTACGTAACTCGCAAGAACCGTCGTAACGATCCGGATCGTATGGTTCTGAAGAAGTACGATCCCAAGATCCGCCAGCACGTCGATTTCCGTGAGGAGCGCTAAGAATGGCAAAGAAGTCCAAGATTGCCCGCAACGAGCAGCGCAAGGTTATTGTTGAGCGTTACGCTGCCAAGCGCCTCGAACTGAAGAAGACCCTGGTCGACGCAAACGCTACCGACGAAGCCCGCGAAGCTGCACGCCTCGGCCTGCAGAAGCTTCCGCGCAACGCTTCCCCGGTCCGCCTTCGCAACCGTGACCAGATTGACGGCCGCCCCCGCGGTACCCTCCAGAAGTTCGGTATCTCGCGTGTGCGTTTCCGCAACATGGCCCACGCAGGCGAACTGCCGGGCATCAAGAAGTCCAGCTGGTAAGCACTGCCTACCGCTTTAGAAGGACGGTCCCTCAAAGGGGCCGTCCTTCTTGCTGTTAAGCACGCTTTTGCCCCCTGGCCTCTTCAGCCGTTGCCGATGAGGAAGGGCTACCTTGCTGCCTCCTGTACAGGTGATGCTCCCTGCGGGACGGCCGGGCAGCATGCTGTACGCCGTCGCGCCGTCGCGCCGTCGCATGCCTGGACTGAACCGAGACCATTCTTTTACTTCGGACGGGCATCAGGAGGCTTCGGCTGGCCGAGTGTGCAGTAGATGCTGTCTGCGGACGGGCCAGGCAGCATTTACTGCACTATGAACGCCGGAATCCGAGGCTGTAATCACGCACGGGGCAGGGATTCCCAACCACTCGCGCTGCTGGCGCTGAAGTGGCCCCTTCTACCGTCCGGCATCACAGGGCGGAATTCCGTGACAATGGTTTGATATCCCACCCGCCCGGAGGCCGGTCCGGCGCTGATAGCGCAGATATCGGGGTTATGGCCCCCGGATAAGCCCGTTATCTGCACACCGGATGCGGGGTGGGGCCGACCGAGGCCTCGCGGTGGAGGAGTAAGACCCGCGGGGAGCCAGCTGCGTCGCCCCCCCGGGTGCAATAAACCCCCAGCGCGAGCCGGCAGATCCACTCCCGCCCCGGATTCAGCCGGTGCAGAGGCAGGCTCCCGCGGGTGCCGGGCAACCCGCTTATCACGGGACCAGCTTCCACGCGAGTTGACTGCTTATTGAGGGCAAAAAGCCACTTTTCGGCCTGATTATCGGGAAAAATCCGCTAAATGCAGGGGTTTTTGCCGGAGTTGGGGGTCCAAGCTGGTAAGTTTTCGAACAGCGGCGGTTTCGCATCCGCGTTCCGCTCGAGTTACCCCAGAGTCCAGGAGGACATAAATTGGCTATGAACCGCAGTGAACTTGTTGCCGCAGTTGCAGAAAAGTCCGGCAACAGCCAGACCGCAGTCAACGGCGTGCTGGATGCCGTCTTCGACATCTTCGTTGATTCCGTTTCCAAGGGCGAGAAGATCACCATCCCGGGCTGGCTGGCAGTTGAGCGCACCGACCGCGCTGCACGTACGGGCCGCAACCCGCAGACCGGCGAAACCATTCAGATCCCGGCAGGCCACAGCGTCAAGCTGACCGCCGGCTCCAAGCTGAAGGCTGCCGTCTCCACCAAGAAGTAGCAGAACACCAGCGGCAACCCTGCCGCAGCATTTGAGAGGGCCGGCATCGCGAAGATGCCGGCCCTCCCGTGTTTTCAGGGGATTCCCGGGAAGCGCAGGCGAATGCCGCTGCCGCCGCACAGTCCGCAAACCCGTGACAGCCGCAACAATGATTGGCCCTATTTTTACAGCGGGTAGAGAATGGGTACTGTGCCAAAATCCGTCAAACCCCAGACCGAACGCCCCGCCGGCAGTTCGCGGCTCCCGCAGCACGGCAACGGGAGCGATCCAAGCGCAGCAGGGGAGAGCCGCAGTGCTGTTCCCGCCGTGCGCACCGGCTGGCTTGCAGCTGCCGGCGCCCTCGTCTTCATCGCCCTGGCAGCGGCCATGCTTTTCACCGGTGCCGCCGGAGCGTCGCAGCTGGGGGACCCCGGATCGCTGACCCGCTGGGCACTCCCCGCAGCGAAGGCCGTGCAGAATATTTCCATGGCTGCCGTCATCGGCTCGCTTGTTTTCGCCGTGACAATCCTGCCCAAAAGCCTGAATTTTCGACGCGCGCGGAAAAACGCGTCCGGCCGGCCTGCAGCCGCTGAGCCCGAGCATCCTGCGTTCACCCGTGCGCTGACCCTGACCTCGGTTGCCGCGGTCGTCTGGACCCTTTCCGCGCTGGCGGTGATGGTGTTCACTTACTCTGATGTTTCCGGGCTGCCGCTCGGCGCCGACTCCACTTACACGGCTGGCCTGGCGTCCTTCCTGACTGACTTTTCCACCGGGCGTGCCTGGCTGGCAGTGAGCATCATCGCGGCCGTAGTCACCGCGCTGTCCTTCGGCGTGCGGTCCCTCGGCATGCTGGCCTTCACGCTGGTCCTCGCCGTCGGCGCGCTGCTCCCCACCGCCCTGATCGGGCACTCCGCCGGGGGTGACGATCATGCCGCAGCGGTGAACTCGATCGGACTGCACCTGCTGGGCGTGTGCCTTTGGATCGGCGGAATCATTGTCCTGGCCGTCGTGTCCCGGCAGCTGGGCTCCATCACCGGCGTCGTGCTGGCCCGGTTCTCGGCCCTCGCCGGCTTCGCCTTCGCGCTGGTGTTCCTCTCCGGCGTCGTCAATGCGTCCCTGCGGATCAATTCGCTGGACCAGCTGGGGACGCCTTGGGGCGGCCTGGTCCTCACCAAAGCCGGGCTCACGCTGCTCCTGGGCGTCCTGGGGCTGATGCACCGCAACTGGATCATTCCGCGCCTCGCCGGTTCCCACCCGTCCCGTACCCCGGTGCCGGGCGGCACAGCAGTCCCCACCGGCGGGCTGTCGGCCCAGCGGGTGCTCTGGCAGCTCATTGCCGTGGAACTGGCCGTTATGGGTGCAGTGTCCGGCGTGGCCGTGGCCCTGGGCCGCACCGCGCCGCCGCGTTCCGAAGAGCTTCCCCAGGATGCCTCCCCGGCCCGTATCCTGACCGGCTACGACCTCCCGCCCGAGCTGACCCCGGAACGCTACCTCACCGAGTGGCGGCCGGACTGGCTCTGGGTTGCCGTCATCCTGACCCTGGCCACGTCCTATCTCATCGGCGCGGTGCGGCTCCGCCGCCGCGGAGATCGATGGCCGGTCCGGCGCACGGCCTGCTGGCTGGTCGGCCTGCTGGCCCTCGGCTACATCACCTGCGGCGCGCCGCAGGTTTACGGCATGGTCCTGTTCAGCACGCACATGCTGGGGCACATGGCCCTGACCATGGTGGTGCCGCTGTTCCTCGTCCTCGGAGCACCGGTCACCCTGGCGCTCAAGGCATTGACGCCCCGCACCGACGGGACCCGCGGGATCCGGGAATGGATCCTCATCGGGGTGCATTCACGTTTCTCGAAGATCATCACCAACCCGATTGTGGCCGCCGTGAACTTTGCCGGCTCCATCGTGGTCTTCTACTATTCGGACCTCTTCGGCCTGGCCCTGCGCGAGCACGTGGGGCACGAGCTGATGGTGGTGCACTTCCTGCTGACCGGCTACATCTTCATCCTGACGATGATCGGGATCGATCCGCTGCCCGGCCGCGCGCCGTACCCGCTGCGCTTGGTGATCCTGCTCGCCACCATGGCTTTCCACGCCTTCTTCGGAGTGGCGGTGATGGGCGGAACGGCACTGATCCAGGCTTCCTACTTCGGGAACATGGGCCGGGAATGGGGACTGTCGGCCCTGGCGGACCAGCAGCTGGGCGGGTCTTTGATGTGGGGCATCGGTGAAATTCCGACCCTGTTCGTGGCCATCGGGGTGGCTTATCAGTGGTCCAAGAGCGACGCCCGGGAAACCCGGCGGCTGGACCGCGCAGCGGAGCGGAATAATGACGCCGATCTGACTGCTTACAACAACATGTTTGCAAACCTGGCACAGCGTGATGCCGGGACCCCGGATCAAGGAGATCGTTAATGACTGAAACCGTGCGCGCCGGATACCGGGTGCGGGCCTCGGAGCTTGAGGGCCGCAACTGGCTGAACACCGGCGGCCGGCAGCTGAACCTCGAGGATCTCCGCGGCAAGATCGTGTTGCTGGATTTCTGGACTTTCTGCTGCATCAACTGCCTGCACGTGCTGGACGAGCTCCGGCCCCTGGAGGAAAAGTTCTCCGACGTGCTGGTCACCGTGGGAGTCCATTCCCCGAAGTTTGAACACGAAGCGGACCCGGTGGCCCTCGCCGCAGCCGTGGAGCGCTACGAAATCCACCATCCCGTACTGGATGACCCGGAGCTGCTCACCTGGCAGGCCTACACCGCCCGTGCCTGGCCTACCCTGGTGGTCCTGGACCCCGAGGGGTACATCGTGGCGCACCTGTCCGGTGAAGGGCACGCAGCGGGCCTGGAATCGCTTGTGGCCGAGCTGGTGGAGGAACACGAGGCCAAGGGGACACTGCACCGCGGCGACGGCCCCTACGTTCCGGCAGAACCCACCGCCGGGGACCTGCGGTTCCCGGGAAAGGTGACCGCGCTGCCCGGGGGCACCTTCCTGGTCGCCGATACGGGCCACCACCGCCTCGTGGAGCTGGAAGCGGACCTGACGGGCGTCCGCCGGACCATCGGCGACGGCACCAAGGGCTGGCAGGACGGCGACGCCGGGACGGCACGCTTCAACGAACCCCAGGGTGTGGCCCTGCTACCTGCCGACGTGGCCGAAAAGGCAGGGTACGACGTCGTTGTGGCGGACACGGTCAACCACCGCCTGCGCTCGGTGAACCTCGCTACCGGTGCCGTTCAGACCATCGCCGGCAACGGAGTGCAGCGGTTGCTGGACGCCGGGAACCAGACCAAGGCGGGTGCTGCATCCGCAGGATCCGGTGAAGCCGCCGCTGGGGACAATGCTCCCTCCGATTCCTCGGATCTGCTGGGCGCCGAACCGCTCAACATTTCCCTGTCCTCGCCGTGGGACCTGGTCTGGTCCTCGAAGCTGCAGCGGCTGGTCATCGCCATGGCCGGCACCCACCAGATCTTCAGCTTTGACCCGGAGACCGGGGCCGTCGCCGTCCTGGCCGGCACGGGACTGGAGGGCCTGCTCGACGGCGGTGCCTCCGCTGCCTGGTTCGCCCAGTCCTCGGGCCTGGCCGAAGACAGCGACGGCAACCTCTGGGTGGCCGACTCCGAGACGTCCGCCCTGCGCAAGCTGTTCCTGGACGGCACCGGCATCCAGGTGGAAACCGCCGTCGGCACCGGCCTGTTCGACTTTGGCTTCCGCGACGGCGCGGCCTCCCAGGCCCGGCTGCAGCACCCGTTGGGCGTAGCGGTGCTGCCGGACGGCTCCGTGGCCGTTGCGGACACCTACAACGGTGCGGTGCGGCGCTACGATCCGGTCACGGGCACCGTCTCCACCCTGGCCCGTGGACTCTCCGAGCCTTCGGACGTGCTGGTGGACAACAGTGCCGCCGAACCGCTGCTGATTGTGGTCGAGTCGAACCGGCACCAGCTGGTCCGCCTGCCCATTCCAAAGGAAGCCCAGTCCGTGGATGAAGGGGCCCGGCAGACGCAGCGGCCGAAGACTCCCGTGGAAGCCGGCCCGATGTCCCTGACGGTGCGCTTTGCCGCCCCCAAGGGCCAGAAGCTGGATGACCGCTGGGGCGATCCCACGCAGTTGAAGATCTCCGCCTCCCCGGAGGAACTGCTCGTTTCCGGCGGCGGTACGGCTACGGGGCTGACCCGTGACCTCGTGCTCTCCGACAAGGTGACGGATGGAGTACTCCACATCACCGCCCGTGCTGCCGCCTGCGACGGAGAGCCGGGCGGAGAGATCCCGGACCACGCGGCCTGCCACATGTACCAGCAGGACTGGGGCATTCCGGTAGTGCTGCAGGCCGGCGGCGAGTCCGAGCTGGTTCTGGACCTGCGCGGACTGGACTGAGCACCTCTTCCCTGACGGGGCGGTACTGACTGGATCTGCTTAACGGCGCAGGCGGCGGCATGGGAATCCATGCCGCCGCCTGCGCTTTGTTGAAGGGCTGCTAGTCGACCTGCGGGCTCAGCGTCACGGTTTCGCCGTCCACACGGAGGGAAGCGCTGAAGGTGAAGGGCTCATCGGCCACCAGCGGGCTCTTGTCGCCGCTGAAGAGGTCGACCTGGGTGGCGGTGACCTGCGCGGTGCCGCTCAGCGGGCTGAGCACCCAGGCGCCCTCAGCCTGGGTCAGTTCAACGTCGGGGTAGTCGGTGATGCTCCACCTGATGGGCTGGTCCACCCGGTTGTTGGTGAGGTGGTAGAACGGGCAGCCCGGAGGTGCCAGACGGTCAGCGGCCGTGCAGCCGTCGAGGAACTCGCGGATACCGGCATCGATCTTGGAAACCAGTTCCTTGGTTGCCTCCGGCACGAGCGTGAGCTGCGGCTCGGCGTCGTCCGAAACCAGGACCTCCCGCTCCGCGGCGGCCAGGTACTGGCTGTCATAAGAGGCCGTCACCCGCGACGCAGGGAAGGCGGCGAACGTATTGGCGCCCTCCGGGAGCGTTACCCGGACCCCGTTGAGGTTTGCTTCCCGCAGCGCCGGAGCGTTGACCTGAACGGTCGGCAGCGTGGCCGGCACAAAGTCCCAGGTGTCGAAGAAGAGCCAGCGTTTGCCGGTGTTTTCCAGCACGAACCTGGTTGTTCCCTCGGCCTCGCCGTAGGCGTAGTCCACCGCAACCTCGACGCGGTCCCCGCCGATCTCCTCGGCGTCGCCGATTCCGCGCACCTGCTGCCCCTTCACGGAGGCGCGGAGCGCGTCGCCGTCCAGCAGCGCGGCGTTGGCTTCGGGGACCTGGGCGTTGAGCATCCCCAGCGCCTGTTCGCCCTCGCCGTCGGCAAGCTTCTGCAGATAGCTCTCGACGTGTTTCTCGGGGCCGTACGTCTTGGCGTTAACGAAGTAGATCACGACGACGGCGGCCGCGATGGTGAGCATGAGGGCAAGCAGCCAGGCGGCTACTGCCTTGATTACCGGTGATGTTCCCTGCACTGCTCTTACGTTACCTGCCCGGACGGACGAAGGCCGGATCGGTTTCCCGCTCCGGCCTTCGTGTCAGGTGCCCTGGGGGAGGGCTGTACCAGTTGTCCCGCTGCTAGGAGGCTGCCGCCGGGGCGGTCTCGTGTGCAGCGGCGATCTCCTCGGCACGGGCGGCATTGGCTTCCTCGGTGAGCTCGGCGCCCGCAGCAGCGTCGCGTGTGAGGTTTTCACCGCTTTCCGGGTCGAAGAGGTGCACCTTGCGGGTGTCCAGCCACAGCTCGGCGTCGCGTCCGCCGCGGATTCGGCTGGCGGCGTCGAGCGTCACCACCACCTGCGGGCGCAGTTCGTCGGCGTCCATGTCCCGGGCAAGGTTGTTCAGCAGCTCGCGTACCTCGGGGGTGGGGTCGAAGTGGATGTACCCGTACTGCTCGTTGCCCAGCCACTCCGTGTGCGTGATCGGCGCCGTGAACGTGGAACCGTGCTGCAGCTTGCTTTCCTCCACCAGGGAGGCATCCTCGAAGAACTCCGGGCGGATGCCCACCAGGACAACCTGTTTGCCGGCGGCCTTTGCGGCCTTGTCTTCGGGGACGCGGATGTCGCCGACGGCCGTCTTCAGCACTCCGTTCTCCAGTGTTGCAGGCAGGAAGTTCATGGAAGGGGATCCGATGAAGCCGGCCACGAAGAGGTTGATGGGCTGCTCGTAAAGCTCACGAGGGGAGGCGACCTGCTGCAGGATGCCCTTCTTCAGCACCGCCACGCGGTCACCGAGTGTCATGGCCTCGGTCTGGTCGTGGGTGACGTAGACGCTGGTGGTGCCCAGGCGGCGCTGCATCTGCGCAATCTCCGAACGCATCTGGCCGCGCAGCTTCGCGTCCAGGTTTGAAAGCGGCTCGTCGAAGAGGAACGCATCGGCCTGCCGGACGATGGCGCGGCCCATGGCCACCCGCTGCCGCTGGCCGCCCGAGAGGTTGGCCGGCTTGCGGTCCAGGTGGTCGGTCAGTTCCAGCGTTGCGGCTGCATCGGTCACGAGCTTGCGGACCTGCTCGTCGTTGTACTTTCCCTTGTTCAGGCGCAGCGGGAACGCGATGTTCTCGTACACCGTGAGGTGCGGGTAGAGCGCATAGTTCTGGAACACCATCGCCAGGTTGCGGTCGCGCGGTGCCTTGTCATTGACGCGCTCTCCATTGATGAGCAGATCGCCGGAGGTGATGTCCTCCAGTCCCACGATCATGCGCAGGAGGGTCGATTTGCCGCAGCCAGACGGGCCCACCAGGATGATGAACTCGCCGTCGGCAATGTCCAGGCTGACATCGTTGACGGCCGGAAAACCGTCGCCGTACTTCTTGACGAGGTGGTTGAGGGTGATAGATGCCATGGTTAGGGATCCTTTTCTTAGTCCGGGTGTCGAAGGGAACTAGCCCTTGACGGCGCCCTGGGTTAGGCCGGAGACGATTTGGCGCTGGAACGCGAGCACCAGGACAACTACGGGAATGGTGACGATGATCGCCGCGGCGGAGATGGCTCCGGTGGGCTCCTCGAACTGTGAAGCGCCGGTGAAGAACGCCAGGGCTGCCGGTACCGGCCGCGCCGCCTCGGTGGAGGTCAGCGAAATGCCGTATACGAAGTCATTCCAGGCGATGAAGAACGCAATGATCGCGGTGGTGAAGACGCCGGGGGCCGCCAGGGGAACGATGGCCTTGCGGAACGCCTGCCACGTGGTGGCGCCGTCGACCTGGGCTGCCTGCTCCAGCTCCCAGGGGATCTGCCGGAAGAAGGCAGCCAGGGTCCAGATGGAGATCGGCAGCGTCAGGGACAGGTAGGGGATGATGAGTCCGGGCCACGTGTCGTAGAGTCCGATGTTGCGCCAGAGGTTGAACAGCGGGGTCACGATGGAGATGACCGGGAAGATCGAGACACCCAGCGCCGTGGTCAGAACCAGTTTCTTGCCCGGGAAGTCCAGACGGGCAATGGCATAGGCGCACAGGGTGGCCAGGACGACCGCGATGAAGGTGGCGATCAGGCAGATGCCGATGGAGTTGCGCAGGCTGCTCAGGAAGAGCCCCTGCGCGTCGCCGACCAGGATCTGCTCGTAGTTGCTCCACGACCAGTTGGTCGGGAGGAAGGTCCCGGACGTCAGGTCGCTGGGCAGCTTGAACGAGGTGGCCAGGATCGATGCCACCGGGAACAGCGCGTACAGGACAACCAGAACCGAAATAATGGTCCAAATCGTCCGCCGTTTGGCAGGTGAGGACTTCACTTATTTACCCCCTCGTGCGCCGGAAAGGTCCACTTTGAACAGTTTGATGGCGATGAAACAGATGATGATGACGCAGATGAACAGGAGGACCGACACGGCCGAGCCCATGCCGATTTCCAGGCGGGTAATCGAGGTCCGGTAGGCCAGCAGCGACAGCACCTCGGTGCCGTACGCGCCGTTGGTCATGATGTACACGTTGTCGAAGATGCGGAAGGCGTCCAGTGCCCGGAACAGGACGGCGACCATGATGGCGGCCTTCATGTTCGGGATGATCACCTTGGACATCCGCTGCCACCAGGACGCGCCGTCAACCTCTGCGGCCTCCGTCAGCTCGCCCGGAACCTGGGCCAGGCCTGCCAGCAGCAGCAGGGAAATGAACGGGGTGGTCTTCCAGATTTCCGAAGCCATGATGACGGACAGTGCCGTCCAGGTGTCGGCGAACCAGTTCAGGTCCGAGTCGATACCGGGCACCCAGTTGAACCAGCTGTTGATGTACCCGGAGTTGATGTCGAACGCATAGAACCAGGCGAAGGCGGAAACCACGGTGATGATGCCGTACGGCACGAGGATCGCGGTGCGCAGCCAGCCGCGGACGGCCTTCAACGCGCTGTTCATCACCAGGGCCAGGGCAAAGCCGAGGATCAGCTCAATGACGACGGTGATGACCGTGATCAGCACCGTGACGCCCAGGTCCCGCCAGAACAGGCCGTCCGAAAGGATGGTCGCGTAGTTGCCCAGTCCCACGAACTCCCGGTCCGCCGGGGCGGTCAGGCGGTATTTGAACAGCGATTCCCAGAGCGCCAGGAGGATCGGATAGGCGGTGACCGCCAGCATGATGATGAAGGCGGGCCCGGCGAGCCAGAAACCCAGCCGCCGCTCCGCTTTGGCGCGGTCGCTGAGGGGCTGTTTGGACGGAGTGGGCTTGGCCGGGGCGTCCCGGACCGCTTCGACGGAAGTGCTCACAGCAGTTTCTCCCCTCTAAGGACTTCGAGAATGAATTCCTGGCTCTCGGCCGGGGTGGTATCGGGGTTGACGTCGCTCGGCGGAGTCCAGGTCTGCTGGATGCCGGTCGAGATCTCGTTGTAGTACGGGGTCTGCGGCCGCGGCACGGCCAGTTCCAGCGAGTCCCGGATGACCGGGGCCATCGGGAATGTCTCTTCGATCCCCGGTGCGTTGTAGGCCTCTTCGTTCGACGGCGGGTTGCCGTTGGTGGTGAAGTACTGGGCCTGGTTCTCGGGCGAGACGATGCATTCGATGGCCTCGAACGCCAGGTCAGGGTGCTCGCTGTTGGAACCCACTCCGAGGTTGATGCCGCCCAGCGGGGGAGCCGTATCCTCGCCCTCGTTCATGGCCGGGTAGAGGGCCCAGCCGATGTCCTCGATGAGGGACTCAGGCAAGGCACCCTCCTCGACCGACGCGTTGGTGGCCGGCCAGACGAAGGGGTAGTTGACCATGAACGAACCCTGGTCACCCTGGAACTGGATCATGGAGGTGTTTTCCGTCTGGGTGGGCAGTCCGGGACCGCCCAGGCCCTCCTTGCCGATCGTGGAGACGACGTCGGCCGCCTGCTTTCCGGCCTCGGAGTCGAGTCCCAGCTGCAGTTCGTCCGCCGATGCGTCCGGGTTCTGCACGATTTCACCGCCGGCAGATGCCACCAGGGCATTGACCCACACGGTCATGGACTCGGCACGTGCGCCCTGCACACCGATGTATTTGTCCTGGCTCTCGGCCGCGGCAATTATGTCGTCCCAGGTCACCGGCTGGGTCATGTCAAGACCTGCGGCCTGCGCAACGGACTTGCGGTACCAGAGGATCTGCGTGTTGGCCCAGAAGGGAACGGCCACCACTTCGTCTTTCCACTTTGCTCCCGCGAGGGCGCCTTCCAGCACACCCTCGGTGGTGCGCTCCGCGACGTCGTCGGGTACGGGCGCCAGGTAACCCGGCTCCGCATACTCGGGAACGTTGGGCGGATCCAGGCTCATGATGTCCATGCTCTTATCCCCGGCCGCGAGGCGCCGGGCCAGCTGTTCGCGCTGGGAGGCGGCATCATTCGGCAGCAGGGAGGTCTCGATGGTGTACGCACCCCCGGAGGCATCGCTGCACTGCTTCGCCAGTTCGGCTTGCCCGCCCGCATCCGGATTGATGTACCAGGTCAAGGTGGGTGCTGCGCCCTCATCGGTTCCGCAGCCGGTCAGGAGAGTCGCACCCACGGCCAGAGCAACGCCGGCCGCAGCCCGTGCCCCTTTCCGGGTACGGCCCCAGTATCTTGCGTCGTTTGGCATCGGTACTGTGCCTCCACCTCGTCGTAAGCGTCCCCTGCGGCTTTGCACGAGACGGGCCGCACACTAAGCAGCCTTCGGTTTGACCATATGCCTTGAACGTAATTTACGCCACATTTATACCGGTCAAAGCGGGTGTTGCCTCAGGTCAGCAGGGCTGCGGCCAGGACCAGCACGGGAAGCGAGGCAATGGTGGTGAGCAGCACGGTGTCCTTGGCCACCAGCACGCCTTCTTCGTAGCGGGCAGCCGCAACGAAGACATTCTGGGCAGTGGGAAGGGCGGCGGTGACCACGACGGCGAAAAGCAGGTGTCCTTCCATTCCCAGGAGGAAGCGGGCCAGCAGGAAAGCCAGCAGCGGCTGGACAAGGAGCTTGAAGGCAGAGGCGAGGACGACGTCGGCCCGCCTGCCGCCGTCGGCATTCAGGGGCCGCGACCCCACCAGCGAAAGCCCGAAGGCAAGCAGCATGGCGGGAACCGCTGCACCGCCGATCAGGGACACCGGTTCATGGATGATTTCGGGCAGCTGTGTGCCGGTGGCGGCCAACAGCAGGCCGATCAGTGAGCCTACGATTATCGGGTTGCGGACCACCTGCCCGGCAAAAACCCGAACTGAGGTCCGCCGGCCGCTGGTGGCCGAATCCATCATCATCAGGAAGAGCGGGGTGAAGAACGCGAGCTGGAAAATCAGCACGGGCGCGATATAGGCAGCGTCCCCGAGGACGTACACGCAGATGGGCAATCCAAGATTGGCGGCATTGACCAGGGACGAAGACATCGCCGAAATGAGCATTTCCGGCAACGGCCGGCGCAGCCACCAGCGGGTAACGAGC
Organism: Arthrobacter sp. zg-Y1110; assembly: GCF_025244865.1. Taxonomy (NCBI): domain Bacteria; kingdom Bacillati; phylum Actinomycetota; class Actinomycetes; order Micrococcales; family Micrococcaceae; genus Arthrobacter; species Arthrobacter sp. zg-Y1110. The sequence continues at coordinate 3,040,065 of NZ_CP104272.1, read as the reverse complement.
ACATAGAGGACCGCTGTGGCTCCGGCGCTGACGGCGGCCACCAGCAGCGGAAACGAGAAGACCGTGGGCAGGTCCGCATCGCTGAGGGTTATGAGCAGGAGCGCCGGCGATGCAACGAAGAACGCCAGGCGGCTCAGTACGGTCTGGGCGTTTTCGCCAAGTACGCCGAGCCGGCCGATGGCATACCCGGTAAGGATGATGATCCAGACAACGGCGAATCCGGTGAGTACCCCCAGCACCGGATGCTGCTATCTGGCTTCGGCTGCGGCGCCCGGGTTGCCGGCCATGACCTGGGTGTTGTCCAGGGCCAGCGGAGGACGCTCGGTGCCTTCCGTCACGGCCTCGGCCGGGTCCGTCCCCAGCTCCAGGATCCGGTTGGCGGAATCAACGTGGACAACCGTCGGCACAAAGGAGCGGGCCTCATCGGTGGTCATATCGGCATAGGTAATAAGGATGACCGTGTCGCCCACATGCACCAGGTGGGCCGCTGCACCGTTGATGCCCAGCACTCCCGAGCCGCGTTCGCCGGCGATGGTGTACGTCTCCAGCCGGGCGCCGTTGTCGACGTCGACGATCGAGACGAGCTCGCCGGGCAGGATGTCCGCGGCTTCGAGGAGGTCAAGGTCAACCGTCACGGACCCCACGTAGTGCAGGTCGGCATGGGTCACCGTGGCGCGGTGGATTTTGGACTTAAACATTTTCCGGTTCATCGCGGATAAGTCTACGCCGAATACCCCGGACTATGAGCAGGGGGTTGACACGCTGACAGCGAAAGTGCAGTGCGGCGCAGTGCAGGGGGAATGGGTGGAGTCTTGCTCCGAAGTGGAGCGGGCGACGGGAATCGAACCCGCGTATCAAGCTTGGGAAGCTAGCGCTCTACCATTGAGCTACGCCCGCAGTGTCCGGAAGGAATCCGGCACAGCTCCTAACTTTACATGGAACCTGCCGGTTGCCTAATTCGTTTGCGGGCGCTGCCGAAAGGTTTCCGGACTGGTTGCCCAAGCACCGGCCGGCCTAGTCTCCGGAGCCTTCGCCGGAGCCTTCGCCGGGTTCGGAATCGGCGCCGGCCCGGGCCCGCTCCACGAGTTCGCGCCACCTGCCCTTGACCTGCCGTTCCGGGATGGTGACGGCGGCCGGGCCCACGGAGATCTCATACGTGAACCGGTCCGGTTCGCTGTCCGGGGCTTCGGGCGGATCGCTGAGGAGCGGCAGCCACCGCTCCTGTGCCTCTTCGGAGCTGACCTGCGTGCTCCAGGTGCGCTGCATGCCCGCAAAGCCGCCGCTGCGCACTACAACCAGTCTCATACCAAGACGTTAACCTCTTTCCATGCGGCCTGCACAGCAGTACTTTCCTCCGTTCCCGCTCCGTACCGTTTTTCCGCTGCGGTGAGCGTGGCGGCGGCAAAGACGGCGAAGGTGGCGTCGGCGGGAAAATTGCGTTCGGTGATGGTGTCGTACCAGATCTGGCCGGCTCGTTCCCAGGCATACCCGCCCAGGGCTTCAGCGACCAGGTAGAAGGCGCGGTTGGGGATTCCGGAGTTGATGTGGACACCGCCGTTGTCCGCCGCGGTCTGCACGAAGTCCGCCATGGACGCCGGCTGCGGATCCTTGCCAAGCACGTCGTCGTCGTAGGCAGTGCCCGGTGCCTTCAGGGACCGCAGTGCATGCCCCTGCACCAGGTCCGTGAACAGGCCCTCACCAACCAGCCAGCTGGCCTGGTCCGCTGTCTGTCCCAGCAGTTTCTGCTCGACCAGGACGCCGAAGACATCCGCTACTGATTCGTTGAGTGCCCCGGCCTGGTCACGGTAGTCCAGCTGCGCGGTGTACTGGATGATGCCGTGGGTCAGCTCGTGGCCGATCACGGTGAGGGATTTGCTGAAGCGTTCAAACACCTCGCCGTCGCCGTCGCCGAGCACCATCCGGGAACCGTCCCAGAAGGCGTTGTCGTAGGCACGTCCATAGTGGACGGTGGCCTCCAATGCCCGCCCGGCGCCGTCGAGCGAGGAACGTCCGTAGGCATCGCTGAAGAGACGGTACGTGGCGCCGAGACCGGCATAGGTTTCGTCCACCGCCGGGTCGCCCGTGTCCGGTTCGCCCTCGGACCGCACTACCGTGCCCGGCAGTTCCTCCAGGCCCAGGGCATCGGAGATAGTGCGGCGCAGGGACGGGGCAAACGCCGTGCCTGATCCGCGGGACGGCGCAGAACGCGGCGCCGAGCGCGCGGATTCCACGCCGTCGATCCCGGTCAGGGCGCGGCGGGCAGCCTTCGCCGCCGTTGCCTTTGCAGGGTCTTCGGCGGCGGCCAGGCGGGCAAGCAGATACGGCGGAACGATGGAACAGATCGAAGAAGCAACGCTTGAGTTGGTCACGGTACAGCCCTCCCTCTGTTGTGAGGTTCCCCAGCGTAGGCCCCGGCACTGACACTGCAAGCGCTAGGCCTGCAAAAACGGCATCAAATGGCCATAACGCAACCTAATCGGCTGTTTTCGACCCTTCCGGGGCTGGTCAGTCCTGTTCCGTACCGGCCGGGTCCTGTGCCTGCGCAGCGGCCTTTTCGGACGCCTCGACGAGCGAAGCCACAACGTCCGGGCCGATCTCCAGCCCTACTTCGTGTCCCGGATTGACGGACATGCCGTATCCCGGGGCAATGCTGCGGATGGTGGCTTCGCCGCTGGCCTTGACGACCACCGGTGCTGCTTCGCGCAGCTGTGCGGGGATGCGGTCCGCGGAGGTGAAGGTGGCAGCCACGGAGTAGTCGGCGTCCGGGGCCTTCAGGACCACTGCCTGGAAGGTGGAGGGATCGTCGTCCTTCGTCAAGCGCCCCACGCTGAGCAGTTCCGACGTCCAGATGACGGACATAACCTCGCGGTTGGTGAGCCGGCCCTCACGACCGGCGGTAATGGCTTCTTCAAGCGCCGCGCCGGGTGCTTCGACGTCGTCGTGGGCCAGCGGCATTGTCGGGATCTCGGGGGTGTTGTCCGGTTCCATGGGGGCTCCTTCTCAGGGCTCGGTGCCAAAACCCCAAGTCTGGCATATGGAGCGGATACCGTGGTGGGCATGAGTCCGAACGAGAACACCCGCAGCCTCGAAGCAGGCATTGAGCGGGATTTCAGCGACAAGATGAGCTACGGGTCCTACCTTGCCCTGGATGAACTGCTTTCCGCGCAGCATCCGGTGAGCAGCCCGGAGCACCACGACGAGATGCTGTTCATCATCCAGCACCAGACCTCGGAACTGTGGTTGAAGCTCGTCCTGCACGAGCTGCTGGCCGTGCGTGCCCGCCTGGCGGCGGATGACCTGCGTTCGGCCATGAAGGGAATTGCCCGGATCAAGCACATCCAGCGCTCGCTGACGGAACAGTGGTCCGTGCTGGCAACGCTGACCCCGTCCGAGTACTCCGAATTCCGCGATGACCTGGGCGCCTCGAGCGGCTTCCAGTCCTACCAGTACCGTGCCGTCGAGTTCCTGCTGGGCAACAAGAACGAGGCAATGATTGCCGTGTTCGCGGCAGACCCGGCCGCTCAGGAGCTGCTGTCCGGCCTGCTTTCCCAAACCAGCATCTACGACGAGTTCATCCGCTATCTTGCCCGCCGCGGCTACGCCGTGGCGCCGGAACTCCTGGACCGTGACGTGACGCAGGCACATGTGTATGACGAGTCACTGCTGGCGGTCTACAAGTACGTCTACGAAAACCCCGCCGGGAACTGGGACGTCTACGAGGCCTGCGAAGAGCTTGTGGACCTCGAGGACAATTTCCAGCTGTGGCGTTTCCGACACTTGAAAACGGTTGAACGCACCATCGGCATGAAGCGGGGCACGGGCGGTTCCAGCGGTGCCGGCTTCCTGCGGCGCGCCCTCGAACTGACGTTCTTCCCCGAGCTCTATGCGGTGCGGACGGAAATCGGCCGCTAGGGGCATGCGCTATTTTTGAAGAGTGCTGATTTCTGACCGCGACATCCGAGCCGAGATTGCCGACAACCGGATTGCCCTGGACCCCTATGACCCCGCCATGGTCCAGCCTTCCAGCGTCGATGTGCGCATCGACCGCTTCTTCCGGCTATTCGACAACCATAAGTACGCCCACATCGATCCCTCGCAGGACCAACCTGAGCTGACCCGCCTGGTGGAAGTGGATCCGGATGAGCCGTTCATCCTCCACCCCGGAGAGTTTGTCCTGGGTTCCACCTACGAGCAGGTCACCCTGCCGGACGACATCGCTGCGCGTCTGGAGGGCAAGTCCTCGCTGGGCCGGCTTGGGCTGCTGACGCACTCCACGGCTGGCTTCATTGATCCCGGCTTCTCCGGCCACGTCACGCTGGAGCTTTCCAACATGGCAACGCTGCCCATCAAGCTGTGGCCCGGCTCCAAGATCGGACAGCTGTGCTTCTTCCGGCTCAGCTCCCCGGCGGAGCACGCGTACGGCTCGGGACGCTACGGCAACCGGTACCAGGGCCAGCGGGGCCCGACGGCGTCGCGCAGCCACCTGAACTTCCACCGCACCGATGTCACTGCTGCCTCGAATGACGAGGACACGGCGGGCGTCAGCGCCTCCTAGGGCCTGGCGGCGGCGCGGCGACCGTCCGTCTGTAGGGCCTGGCGGGGGCGGTGTGACCGTCCGGCTGGAGGGCCTGGCGGGCGGTGTGACTGTCCGGCTGGAGGGCCTGGCGGGGGCGGTGTGACTGTCCGGCTGGAGGGCCTGGCGGCGGCGGTGTGACTGTCCGGCTCTAGGGTCTGGCGGAGGCGGCTTTAATATTCCGAGCGAGCTCTGCGAGCGTAGGAATTTCGTTGCCGCCGGAGCCAGACCCGCAGGCACGCAGGCCGGAGCCGGAGCCCGGCCTGCGAGCCAAACCGCTGCGCCTACAGCGTTTCGACGGGCGAAGCGGTCCGTGCTGCGGGGGAGCGGACCGGGAGCAGCACCAGCAGGCCTATCAGCAGCACGGCCATGATGCCGATGATGCCGTACCGCTGGGAACCGAAGACCACGATGCAGACCGAGAACAGCGTGGGGGCCAGGAAACTGACCGCCCGCCCGGTGGTGGCATACAGGCCGAACAGCTCGCCTTCCTTCCCTTCCGGGGCGAGCCTGGCGAGGAACGCCCGGGACGCGGACTGGGCCGGGCCCACGAACAGGCACAGCAGCAGGCCGAAGATCCAGAACGTGGTGTCGCCGGTCCACTGCAGTCCAAACAGGTCCTGGTCATCCGGGCCCAGCACCACAATGGCCGTGCCGGCAAGGATCAGTCCGATCAGCGAACCGACGATCACGGCCTTGGGGCCGGAGCGGTCATCGAGGAAGCCGCCGACCACGGACCCGGCGGCGGCGACCACGTTGCCGAAGATGGCGAACATAATCACCTCTGACAGTTCCCAGTTGAAAGTGCCGGCCGCGATAACGCCGCCGAAGGTGAACACTGCCGCCAGGCCGTCGCGGAAGACGGCGCTGGCGAGCAGGAAGTAAATGGTGTGCGGGTCGGTCCGGAAGAGGGCCTTGATGCGCTGGAAGAGGAGCTTGTAGGACGCAAGGATTCCCAGCCGTGCCAGCGCCTCCTGCCGGGGAACCTCGGGCACGGTGAACATCAGCGGCAGGGCGAACAGCAGGAACCAGACGGCGGAAAACAGCGCAACGAAGCGGATGTTCAGTCCGTCTTCGGAGGTGACGCCGAACCAGCCGACGTCGGGCTGCACAAAGCCCACGAGTACCAGCGCCAGGGCAGCGATTCCGCCTACATAGCCCATGGCCCAGCCCAGGCCGCTGATTTTGCCGACGGTGGCCGGCGTGGAGATCTGGCTGAGCATGGCGTTGTAGTTCACGCCGGCAAATTCGAAGAACAGGTTCGCTGCGGCGATCAGCGCCACGCCCAGGATCAGGTAGTCGGGCGAGGGGAAAACAAACCAGCACGCCGCGACCAGGGCGCAGGTCAGCAGGGTGTTGACGGTGAGCCACGTGCGGCGGCGGCCACCCGCGTCCGAGCGTTGGCCGGTGACCGGCGCGAGGACGGCCACGGCGACGCCGGCAATCGCGAGGCCGGCGCCGAGGACGGCTGAGTTCTCGTCTTTGTCTCCGAAGGAGGCGGACGTCAGGTAGACAGTGAACACAAAAGTGGTCATCACTGCGTTAAAGGAAGCGGACCCCCAGTCCCAGGCCGCCCAGGCCGCCACCTGTTTCCAGCGTGCAGGTGCGGAGGCGCGCGGCGCCAGGCCACCCGGAGACGTTTTTTGTGTGCTGAGACTCATGCCGCTGAGCCTAGCGGCTGCCGCGGCCCGGAACGGTATTCAACGCCCAAAACGCCGGTGGCCGGTTCCTTTGCCGAACCGCCCGAGTAGGAGGGCGTCCGTATGCCATGGGTAGAATGTACTTACGACCTTGACCGCCCCCCTTGATAACTGCAGCCAAAATCAGGCTGAAACATCGACGAAAGAGCCCGGGAGATCATAGTGCTGTTTGTGCTCACCGTTTTATTTGCGGTGGCATTGGTTGCGCCCTTGGTGTTCCGCAAGGTCGGCCGGTCTGCGTTCTACATCCTCGCGGCCTTCCCGGCTGCCGCGTTCATTTGGCTGATAGCCACCTTCCCCCGGTACACCGGTGCAGACCAGACGCTGGCATCCGGCGCCCCGAACGCGCCGCCGTCGGTCACCATTGCCTGGATTCCCGACCTCCGGGTGGAACTGGCCTTCCGGATGGACACCCTTGCGGCTGTGCTGTCCATCCTGATCCTCGGCGTGGGCGCCCTGGTCCTCTTCTACTGCGCCCGGTACTTCCGGCCGAATGACCCGAAAATGGGCAGCTTCGGTGCCCAGCTGCTGGCGTTCGCAGCCGCCATGTTCGGTTTGGTTACGGCGGATGACCTCATCCTGCTGTTCATTTTCTGGGAACTGACCACCATCCTTTCCTACCTGCTGATCGGCTACTCGGCGCACCGGCTCTCTGCCCGCCGCGCGGCCCTGCAGGCCTTGATCGTCACGACCTTCGGCGGCCTGGCGATGCTGGTCGGCATGATCATCCTCGGCTCCGTCGCCGGGACGTACCGGATCTCGGAGATCCTGGTGCAGGCACCGGAACTGGTGAATGCCGGGACGCTGGTCAACGTTGCCATCGCCCTGCTGCTGGTCGGCGCCGTCTCAAAATCGGCCCTCGTGCCCTTCCACTTCTGGCTGCCCGCAGCCATGGCGGCGCCCACCCCGGTCAGCGCCTACCTGCATGCCGCCGCCATGGTGAAGGCCGGTATCTACCTCATTGCCCGGCTGGCCCCCGGTTTCTCCGAGACGCTGCTGTGGCACCCCATCGTGCTGATCCTGGGCCTGTCAACCATGCTGCTGGGCGGCTGGCGTGCCCTGCGCCAGTACGACATCAAACTGATCCTTGCCTACGGCACGGTCAGCCAGCTCGGTTTCCTTACCTTGGTGGTGGGCCTGGGCAGCCGGGAGGCCGCAGTCGCCGGGATGGGCCTGCTTCTGGCGCACGGCTTCTTCAAGGCGACCCTGTTCCTGGTGGTCGGGATTATCGACCACCAGGCCGGCACCCGTGACATCCGCAAACTCTCGGGAATCTTCCGTGCAGCACCGAAACTGGCCGTCGTCGCCGTTATCGGTGCGGCATCCATGGCAGGCGTGCCGCCGCTGCTGGGCTTCGTGGCCAAGGAATCGGTCTACGAGACCTTTGTGCATTACGGCGAGCAGCAGGGCACCATCGCCGCCTGGCTCCTGCTGGCCGGCGTGGTGACCGGTTCCATCCTCACCTTCGCCTACAGCGCCCGTTTCATCTGGGGCGCCTTTGCAACCAAGGATGGCTGCACACCCACCCCGTTCAAGGCGGTGTCCTGGTCCTTCCTCGCCGCTCCGGCGATCCTGGCGGGCGTCACCGTAGTGTTCGGGCTCTGGCCGGCACCGCTGGATTCCGCGATCGCGTCCTACGCGGATCTCTTCCCTGCCGAAGGCAAGCCCACCCATCTGGCCCTCTGGCACGGCCTGACCCCGGCGCTGGGCCTGACCGCGCTCACCCTCGGCATCGGCGTCGTCCTGTTCCTGCTGGCCCGGCAGGTAGAGGACCTCCAGCGGGACGTAGCCTTCCCGGTCGACGCCGAGCGGTCCTACCGCGGCGCCATCGGGGTACTCGACGACGTCGCCGTGTGGGTTACCGGGCGCACGCAGCGCGGTTCGCTGCTGTTCTACCTGTTCGTCATCCTGACCATGGCGATCCTGACCCCGCTGATGGCCCTGATCCTGCGGTCCGCGCCCCTGCCGCAGGACTTCCGCTGGTTCGATACCCCGCTGCAGGCCGTGATCGGCGCCGCGGTGGTCCTGGGCGCCGTTGCCGCGGCCCGCGCGACGAAGCGTTTCCTGGCCGTGCTGATGGTTTCCGTCAGCGGTTACGGCATTGCCCTGATCTTCGCGCTGCAGGGCGCCCCGGACCTGGCCCTGACCCAGATGCTCGTCGAAACCATTGTCCTGGTGGCGTTCGTGCTGGCCCTGCGGTCCCTGCCGGCCAGGTTGTGGAAGCGTGAACCCAAGCGCCACCGCTTCCTAAGGGCGTTGCTGGGCATCGCCTTCGGCGCCAGCATGGTCGTGTTCGCCATGACCGCCATGGCTTCCCGTGTCGCCACGCCCGTATCCCTCGACTTCCCGCAGCTGGCCTACGACGGCGGCGGTGGTTCCAACATTGTCAACGTCACCCTGGTGGATATCCGCGCCTGGGATACGTTCGGTGAAATCACGGTGCTGGCCATCGCGGCCACGGGCCTCGCGTCCCTGATCTTCGTCCGCGGACGCGGGGACAAGCGGCGCCGGGCCGAGGGTGTGGCCAGCGGCTCCGTGGACCGGGGGAGGGAGCAGTTTGCCCCCACCGCCCGGCGCCAGGCCACCCTCGCCATGGCCCGCAAATTCTCCAGCGTGGGCCGCGACGCCTGGCTGGTAGCCGGCCGGACGCTGGCGCCCGAGCGCCGGTCCATCATCTTCGAGGTGATTACCCGGCTACTGTTCCACTCCGTCATCCTGTTCTCCGTCTACCTGCTGGTTGCCGGCCACAACCTGCCCGGCGGCGGGTTCGCCGGCGGGCTGATGGCCGGACTGGCGCTGACCATCCGTTACCTGGCCGGCGGCCGCTTCGAATTGGCCGAAGCCAGCCCGGTCAGCGCCGGAACGCTGCTGGGCGGCGGCTTGGGCGTGATTGCCCTGTCCGCGGCGGCGCCGCTGTTCTTCGGCGGGCAGATCCTGCAAAGCGCAATCCTCAAGTTCACCTGGCCGATCTTCGGGGAGGTCAAATTCGTGACCTCCACGATCTTCGACATCGGCGTCTACCTGGTGGTGGTGGGGCTGGTGCTGGACGTCCTGCGCAGCCTGGGCTCGGAGATTGACGAGCGCAGCGAGGGCGACGCCGACGACGAAGACGACGACGAAAATACTGTGGAGGAACCGGAAATCATCGACGTTGCCGCCCGTCCCGAAGAGGAAGAGGTGGCACGGTGACTGTTAACCTCACCCTCCTCCTGGTTATGGGGTGCCTGTACGCAGCCGGCATCTACCTGCTGCTTGAGCGGAGCCTGACCCGGGTGGTGCTTGGCCTGGCCATGCTCACCAATGCAACGAACATCCTGCTGCTCGCCACCGGCGGGCCGGCGGGGCTCGCACCGATCTTCAACAAGGACATTGCCGCGGATGCCTACAACGATCCGCTGCCGCAGGCCTTCATCCTGACCTCGATCGTCATTTCCTTCTCGGTCACGGCCTTTATGCTCGGCATCATTTACCGGTCCTGGGTGCTGGGCAGGCAGGACGAGGTCCAGGACGACGTTGAGGACCGGCGCGTGGCGAGCCAGAGCAGCTTCGACGCCGAAGATGACGCAGACGTCCCGGAGGACACCACGGAATTCACACCGCCGGAGGAAGCCGAAGAGGCTCCCGGCTCCCAGCGCGGCAACACAGCAAACGAACCGGAGGTGAACCGATGAACACAGCCAGCCTTGCACCGCTGGCGGTGGTGCTCCCGGTCCTCGGTGCCGCCCTCGCGTTCATCCTGATCCGTCACCAGCGCGCCCAGCGGGTGGTCAGCATCAGCATCCTCAGCGGAACCCTGATCCTGGAAATCGTCCTGCTGGGCTCCGTCTGGCAGACCGGCGCGCAGGCCGTGAACCTGGGCGCCTGGCTTCCACCGTTCGGCATCACCATGGTGGTGGACCAGTTCTCCGCACTGATGCTGGTGGTCTCTTCGGCGATCAGCCTTTCCGTGCTGATCTATGCCGCCGGCCAGGGTATGGCCGACGGCGACGAAGACGGACCCATTTCGATCTTCCACCCGACCTATCTCATCCTGGTGGCAGGCGTTTCCAATGCCTTCCTCGCCGGGGACCTGTTCAACCTGTACGTGGGCTTCGAAATCCTGCTGACCGCCAGCTATGTCCTGATGACCCTCGGCGGGACGACGCCGCGGATCCGTGCCGGCGTGACGTATGTAGTGGTCAGCGTGGTGTCGTCGCTGCTGTTCCTGATTTCCATTGCCATGATCTACGCGGCCACCGGCACCGTGAACATGGCCGACCTTGCCCTGAAGCTCGGCGAACTGGATCCGGCGACCCAGCTGATGCTGCACCTGATGCTCCTGGTGGCATTCGGGATTAAGGCCGCCATTTTCCCGTTGTCCTTCTGGCTGCCGGACTCCTATCCCACCGCGCCGGCCCCGGTCACCGCCGTGTTCGCCGGCCTGCTGACCAAGGTGGGTGTCTATGCCATGGTCCGCACCGAGACCCTGCTCTTCCCCGGGGACAGGATCAACACGCTGCTGATGGTGGTGGCGGGGCTGACCATGCTGGTGGGCATCCTCGGTGCGCTGGCGCAGACCGACATTAAACGAATGCTCTCCTTCACCCTGGTCAGCCACATCGGCTACATGGTGTTCGGTCTCGCGATCGCCTCCGTGATGGGCATCGGTTCCACCGTGTTCTACGTGGTGCACCACATTACGGTGCAGACTTCGCTGTTCCTGGTGACGGGCCTGATCGAACGCCGCGGCGGAACCGCCAACATGGACCGGCTCGGCGGGCTGGCACGGCTGTCGCCGCTGCTGGCGGTGCTGTACTTCATTCCCGCCATCAACCTGGCCGGCATCCCGCCGTTCTCCGGGTTCCTGGGCAAGCTCGGCCTGATGCAGGCCGGTGTGGACCTTGGCACTCCGCTGGCCTATGTCCTCGTGGGTGCAGGGGCCGCCACCAGCCTGCTGACCCTGCTGGTCATGGCCCGGGTCTGGAACCGTGCATTCTGGCGTACCCCCGAGGACGCCGTGCACCCGGATCCCATCCTGCTGGCCACCAGCACCGACGGCTCCAGCCTGCGCAGCTCCGAGCACGTCATCGAGCATGCCACGGGACGGTTCTCCGGCAGGGAGTCCGTGGACCTGCTGCCCCGGACCATGGTTTACCCGACTGTGGGCCTGGTTGCCCTCGGCGTCGCCCTGACCGTGGCTGCCGGACCACTGTTTTCACTCAGCGACGACGCCGCCCGGGACCTGCTGGACCGCACCCCCTACATTGAAGCCGTACTGGGCGAGGGGGCAGCCCAATGACCAAGCAAGCACGCATGCGCAACCGGTCCCGCGTTCCGCTGCTGCAGGAACTGCCCCTGCTGATCTGGCTGGTGTTCCTGTGGGGGGCGCTGTGGCAGGACTTCAGCGCCGGAAACCTGGTTTTCGGGGCGGTGATCGCCTTCTTCGTGGCGAACATCTTCTACCTCCCGCCCGTGGAACTCAGCGGCAGGTTCAACCCGCTCTACGGGCTGCTCTTCGCCGGACGTTTCCTCTACAAGCTGGTGGAGGCCAGCTTCCACGTGCTTTGGCTCGCGCTTGTCCGCGGCCCGCGGATCCGCAACGGTGTCATCGGGGTGAAGCTGCGCAGCCGCTCGGACCTGCTGGTCACGGCCACCGGCCACGTGCTCTCCCTGATCCCCGGCTCGTTGATTGTCGACGTCGACCGTTCCACCTCGACTCTGTACCTGCACGCGCTGAACGTGTCCACGGCGGAACAGGCGGAAAAGGTGCGGGCCGATGCCCTGGACGCCGAGGCCTGGCTGATCCGCACCCTGGGAACCAAAGAGGAGCTGGCCGCCCTGCGTGCCGAAACCGCTGAAATACGGAAACGAAAGATTGGAGGCCGGGCATGATGAGCGCAGCTGTGGTGGCCGTGTCCGTCATGTTGGCAGTGGCCGGCGCCGGTGCCATTTACCGGATTGCCCGGGGCCCCTCGATCCTGGACCGGGTGCTGGCCTCGGACGTGCTGCTGGCCATTGTCGGTGCGGCCCTGATCACGGACATGATCGTTTACCGCAACCTGGACTACCTGGCCCTGGTGGTCGCTATTTCCCTTATCGGCTTCATCGGCTCCGTGACCGTTGCCCGGTTCGTAACGGACAGGCGGTAGCACCATGGAAGAGACCGTCTATGACGTGATCACAGCCGTATTGATCCTCGGCGGCGCGCTGATGTCCCTGGCCGCTGCCATCGGCCTGATCCGTTTCCCCGACCTGCTCAGCCGCATGCACGCGGCCACCAAACCCCAGGTGCTTGGGCTCCTGCTGTTCCTGCTGGCCATGGCCGTGGAATTCCGCAGCTGGAAGCTGCTGCCGATCCTGTTCGTGGCCTGGATCTTTATGCTCCTGACCGCACCGGTCTCGGCCCACATGGTTGGTCGCGCCGGTTACCGGACCAAGCACCTGCGGCCCGAACTGCTGGTCATCGACGAACTGGACGACGTCGTCGAGCGTGCACAGCGCCTGCTCCGGGAAGCGGAAGAGGAAGTGCTCGAAGACGAGGATGACGATCCGCGCGTGGACGATGATCCGGGGCACGGCTACACCGGGGAGCTCGACGACGACGAGATGCTGCGCGCCCGCGGAACCGGCGCAGGAGGGGCGTTAAACAGCGACGCCCAGCGCCCGGGGAAAAACCCCGAGGGCTGAGCGCCCCTGCCTCCACCAACGGCGGAGGCTTCGATAATCGAAGGCTTAGACGATTTCCGGCGTCTTCTGGTAGCGCTGGATGGCCCGCTGCGTGCCGCGGTTGGTCAGCACGCGGATGACCTGGCTGACGGCACCCGAGACCACGGCGAATGCCACGGCGGAGCGGAGGCTGTTTTCCAGACTGCCTTCGGCGTCCTTCGGCGGCTCGTTGCCGGTGGCCTTGGTCCAGGCGAAATCCAGCACCTTGGCGGCGACGATTCCGGAGAGGATGCTCGCTCCGGTTCCGAGCAGTTTGAGGATCAGGTTCATGAATACTCCTAGCTTCGGGCGTTTTTCCTAACCCTACGGTACCCGTTTGCCCGTCGCCGGATCAGGAACACGTGTGTAGAGTGGAACCGCAAACATACGACAGGGGAGCGCCGTCCCGCAGCAGGTCTTCGGACTGCGAAGGACAAGGCGCTGAGAGTGCGGATATCCGCAGACCCTCGAACCTGATCCGGTTAGTACCGGCGAAGGGAGTCGAGACTCAGGGAAATCCCCGTTGGCCGGGCAACGGCCTGCGGGGAAGCGCGCCGGTTTACCGGTGCAGTATCACCCTCCCCTCCTGACCTCAGGAGGATATTCATGAAAGACCAATCCGCAGCTCCCCACCGCACCCGGACTGCAGCCCCAAGGCGTTCCTGGCGGGTGGTGGACATTGTTGTTGCCTCCGTCCTCGCGGTGGCCGTGGGCGTGATTTTCTGGGCCTGGTCCCTGGGCTACGCCGGGATCAGCGTACTCACCGCGGCGTTTCCGCCGCTCGCCGGGCTCTACACCGGCGGCTGGCTGATTGCCGGGGTGCTGGGCGGGCTCATCATCCGCAAACCCGGCGCGGCGATCTACTGCGAGATGCTGGCCTCCGCCGTGTCAGGCGTGCTGGGCACGCAGTTCGGCCTCTCCGTGCTGCTTTCGGGCTTCCTGCAGGGCCTGGGCGCCGAGCTGGTGTTCCTGCTGTTCCTGTACCGGCGGTTCTCCCTTCCCGTGGCACTGCTGGCCGGGCTGGGGTCCGGCCTGTTCCTCGGCCTGAGCGAAAACGTCCTGTACAACGTGGAATGGGCCGCCCAGTGGCAGTTGCTGTACGTCCTGCTCACCTGCGTCTCGGGAGCGGTCATTGCCGGCGGGCTGTCCTGGCTGGCGGTCCGCGCGCTGGCACGGACGGGTGCCCTTGCACCCTTCGCATCGGGCCGGACGGGAACGGCGTAGCGGTGCTGTTCGGGAAGAAGGGCGGAGGGAGACGTCCGCCTGCTGCAGCGGCTTCCATCCCGTTGCGGAATACCGCCCCCGACTCCCGCCGCCGGCCCCGCCCGGCCGCCGTCGCAGCCCGCGGCTGGGGCTGGCAGCACGGGGGACGGACCGGTTCGGCGGTGTCTGGCCTGGACCTGGCGATTTCCCCGGGTGAGCGGGTGCTGCTGCTGGGTGCTTCCGGCGCCGGAAAATCCACGTTCCTGCACGCCCTTGCCGGTGTCCTCGGCCCGGATACCGGCGGGGAGGAACAGGGGGTCCTGACGCTCGACGGCGTCCATCCCGCGAACGCCCGCGGACGGACCGGGTTGGTCCTGCAGGACCCGGACTCCCAGACCGTCCTGTCCCGGGTAGGGGACGAAGTGGCCTTCGGCGCGGAGAACCTGGCCGTTCCGACCGCGGAGATCTGGCCGCGGGTGCGTTCGGCACTGGCCGACGTCGGCCTGGAGGTTCCGCTGGACCACTCCACCGCCGCGCTCTCCGGCGGACAGAAGCAACGCCTGGCCCTCGCTTCGGTCATGGCCATGGAACCGGGCCTGCTGCTGCTCGATGAACCCACGGCCAACCTGGACCCGGACGGCGTGGTGGAAATCCGCGACGCCGTGACCCGGGTGCTGGACCGCACCGGTGCCACGCTCATTGTGGTGGAGCACCGGGTGGATGTCTGGGCCGGCGTTGTGGACCGCATTGTTGTCCTCGCCGCCGGCGGCGGCGTGCTGGCGGACGGTTCCCCGGAACAGGTACTGGGCAATCCCGCGCACCGCAGCACCCTGGCGGAGTCGGGGGTCTGGCTGCCCGGTACCAGGCCGGAAATTCCGGGCGGTCCCTGGGGTCCGGCTGCGGCCGGTCCCCGGCTGCTGGAGGCCCGCGGGCTGGCCGTTGCGCGTTCGCTCCGCGGTCCCGCCGTGCTGATCGGAGCGGACCTGAGCCTGGACGCCGGCACCGCCGTCGGCATCACCGGCCCCAACGGTGCCGGCAAATCCACGCTTGCCCTGACTCTCGGCGGCCTGCTCCGGCCACGGGCAGGAACCCTCACCGCGGCCCCGGCCCTGGCCGGCGCGGCCCGCCCGGAACCCGGCCGCTGGACCTCCGCGCAGCTGGTGGACCGCATCGGCACCGTCTTCCAGGAACCCGAACACCAGTTCCTGGCCAACACCGTGCTGGATGAACTGGCCTTCGGACCGCGGCGGCTGGGCCGGGAGACGGACGCGCAGGTGCTGGCCCGGGTGCACCACCTGGCGGAACGGCTCCGGCTGGACAAGCTGCTCGAGGCCAACCCGTTCACGCTTTCGGGCGGGGAGAAACGCCGGTTGTCCGTGGCAACCATGCTTGCCACGGAGCCGTCCATCCTGCTGCTGGATGAACCGACCTTCGGACAGGACGCCCGCACCTGGGCGGAACTGGTAGCCCTGCTGCGCGGCCAGTTGTCGGAAGGGCGCTGTGTGGTTTCCGTGACGCATGACGCTGAGTTCATCGACGCGCTGGCCTCCCGGGACCTCCGGGCGGCGGGCGGGGTGCTCACCCCTGTTGCCGCTGCCGCGCCCGGCGTTCCTGCCGGCGACGCCGGCACGGCCCGGGACGCCGGCACGGCCCGGGACGCCCAGGTGCGGCGATGAGCGCTGCAGCTGCCGCGGCTCCGGCCCGCCCCGCCGGCACGTTCCTGGCCCGCGCCAACCCGCTCTCCAAGCTTGCCGCGGCAGTGCTGCTGACCCTGGCAGTACTGGTGACGGTGGACTGGGTGAGTGCCGCCGTCGTCCTCACCGCCGAACTGGCCCTGCTGCCGCTGCTGCACATCCGGATCGGAACGCTGGTCCGGCGGATCTGGCCGCTGCTGGCCGCGGCGCTGATCGGTGCGTGGGGCACGGCGCTGCTGGCGGAAAAGACCGGGTCGGTGCTGCTCGAGGCCGGGCCGCTGGTGTTCACCTCCGGCTCCGTTGCCGCGGGCATCGCCATCGGGCTGCGCGGCCTGGCGATAGCCCTGCCGGGTATCTACCTGCTGGCCACCACTGATCCCACGGACCTGGCCGATGCCCTGGCCCAGAAACTGGGGCTGCCGCACCGCTTTGTCCTGGGCGCGCTGGCGGCCATGCGCCTGGTGGGGCTGCTGGTGGAGGAATGGCGCACCATCGGACTGGCCCGGCACGCCCGCGGCGCGGGACCGGATGCCGGGGGAGCGGCCCGGCTTCGGGGGTTCGCCGGGCAGTCCCTCGCGCTGCTGGTGCAGGCGATCCGCCGGGCCACCCGCCTTGCGACGGCAATGGAGGCGCGCGGCTTCGGCGCAGCGGAACGGACCTGGGCTCGAACGTCGACCTTCAGCGGGGTGGACGCCGCGGTCTTCGGGGTGGGGGTGGCAGTGTCCGCCGCTGCCATGGCAGCCGCGGTGGCGGCCGGCACGTTCAACTTCATCCTGACCTGAGGCTTCCCGGCCCGGCCGGCTTAGAGGGCCGCGTCCGCCAGTTTGGTGAGTTCGGCGTTCAAGGTCTCCGAGAAGGGCAGGTCCCTGCCGTCGATGGAGCGCACCGGTACCAGCAACCGGATGCTGGACGCCAGCCAGACGCCGTCGGCCGCGAACAGGTCTTCGGGCACCAGCGGCCCGTATCCCAGTTCCCAGCCGGCGGCTTCGGCCGCCCTGAAGAGGGCATCCTGCGTGGTTCCGGCCAGGATGCCGCTCTTGCGCTCGGGGGTGAGCAGGGTGCGCACGCCGTTGCGTTCGCGGGCCAGCACCACGGTTGACGTGGGCCCTTCGAGGACCTTGCCGTCGGAGGAGGTGAAGATCGCGTCGTCGGCGCCGTTCGCACGGACGTAGCGCAGGGCCGCCATGTTTACGGCATAGGAGAGCGTCTTGGCACCGAGCAGCAGCCACGGCGCGCGGGCGGCTGCCTGGCTGTCATAGCCGCGGTCCAGGAGCAGCACCTTGATGCCTTCGGAACGCTGGCGGAAGGCATCGGGGGCGGTGCTCACCTGCACCCACGCCGTGGGCATGGCGGCGCCCTCGACGCCCCGGGTGACCACGAGCTTCACTGCCGCCCGTGCGGGGGAGCCGGTGCCGGCGGTTTCCGCCTCCGCGTGCAGGGCGAGCGCGGTGGCAATGGCCCGTTCCCAGGCGCCTCGCGGGGGAATGTCCAGTTCCAGGAGCCGCGCGGAGGACGCCAGCCGGTCCAGATGGGCATCCGGCTTGCGGGGCACCGAGTCCACGGCCAGCAATGATTCGAAGATCCCGTCTCCGCGGGTCACGCCCAGGTCATTGATCATCAGCTGGGGGACCCCGGCGTCGGCCGGACGTCCGTCGGGAAAGGCGGAATCCAGGAAAACCAGAAGAGTCATGGCCCCAGCCTAGCCGCGGCAGGCACGGCCAGCGCGGCCGGACCGATAGGCTGTCTAAAAGGCGGCGTCGGGGAGGAGCAGGGTGTGTGGTGGTCTGTAGCCGGTTTTGACGTGTCCGGGTGGACCGCCGTCGTCCTGACCACGGTGGATTATGCGATCCGGATCATCGCCCTGGGTGTTGTACCCGGCAACCGCCGTCCCACCACCGCCATGGCCTGGCTGTTGTGCATCTTCTTCCTGCCGATTCCCGGGATCATCCTTTTTTCCTTCTTCGGCAACCACCGGCTGTCCGAGCACCGGGTGAAACGGCAGGCCGAAATCAGCCGCCTGGTCCGTGAAAACACCAAGGAGCTGGAAACCGAGGGCACCAATTACGACGGCCCCGAGTGGGTGCTGAATGCGGCGGAGCTCAACCGCCGGCTGGGATCCTTTCCCACCCTGGACGGCAACAAGGTGGACCTGCAGCGCGACTACCACGAGTCCATCTCTGAAATGACCGAGGCAGTGGGGAAGGCTACGCGGTACGTCCATGTGGAGTTCTACATCATGGGGTACGACGCCGTCACCCGCGACTTCTTCCGGGCCCTGAATGACGCTGCCGCGCGCGGCGTCACCGTCCGGCTCCTGTTTGACCACATCGGCACCCTGCGCATCCCGGGTTACCGGAGGCTGCTGCGCGAACTGCGCGGCAGCGACATCCAGTGGCGGCGGATGCTGCCGGTCAATCCCTTCCGCGGGCGCTGGCGCCGGCCGGATCTGCGCAACCACCGCAAGATCCTGGTGGTGGACGGGGACGTGGGCTTCACCGGCTCCCAGAACCTGGTGGAACCGGCCTACAACAAGCGCCGCAACCGCCGGTCCGGCCGCAAATGGGTCGAGCTTATGGCCCGGGTGGAAGGGCCGGTGGTGGATGAACTCAACGTCGTCTTCGCCACGGACTGGAACGCCGAGACCGACGAAAACCTGGAACGGGAACTGAGCCTGTACGAATCGTCGTCCAATCCGGGCGACGTCACGTGCCAGGTGGTGCCCAGCGGTCCCGGCTTCAGCACCGAAAACAACCTGCGCCTCTTCGCGTCCCTTATTTACTCGGCGAGCGACCGCATCTCCATTACCAGCCCGTACTTCGTCCCCGATGACACACTGCTTTACGCAGTGACGACGGCGGCGCAGCGAGGCGTGGAAGTGGAGCTGTTCGTCTCCGAGAAAGGCGACCAGTTCCTCGTGGACCACGCGCAGCGCTCCTATTACGAGGCGCTGCTGCGGGCCGGGGTCAGGATTTACCAGTACCCCAAACCGCTGGTACTGCATGCGAAGCACTTCACCATCGACAACGAGGTGGCGGTGCTGGGGTCCAGCAACATGGACATGCGCTCCTTCTCGCTGAACCTCGAAATCTCCGTGATGATGTTCGACGGCACGATCGTCGAGCAGATGCGCCGCATCGAGGACACCTACCGGGCACTGTCCAAGGAGCTCATCCTGGACAACTGGGTGGACCGGCCGCTGTGGCAGCGGTACATCGACAACGTGGCCAGGCTGACGGCGACCCTGCAGTAGCGGCTAGCCGGGAACGTTCCGCGGTTCCGGCTGCAGCCGGGACAGGACGGCCCTCAGCGCTGCCGCGGCGTTCCCCTGCGGACCCACCAGCCGTACGGTGAGATCCGCGGCGGAGGCAGCGTCGTCGTCGGCCGCCCAGCGGCGTTCCTGCGCCGCCCACCGCTCCCAGTGCGGAGCATAGGTTCCGCCGTCGCGCGCCAACGCGACCCGGCGGCGGACGCTTTCCTCACCCGCCACCCAGACCGTGGTGTCCAGCAGCTGCCGGGCAGCGCGGTGGGCGGCGCCGACGCCTTCGAAGACCACGACGTCGGCCGGTTCGGTTCTCTGCCAGTCGCCGCAGCGTCCGGCGGCCCAGTCCCAGGACTGCCAGCGGGCGGCGCGTCCCTCGGCGAGCGGGCACAGGATGTGCTCGCGGTAGTAGGTCATTCCCGATTCCAGCCCGTCCCAGCCGGGGTAGACATCCTCCAGGTGGAACACCCGAACGGAACGGGAGCGGGACAGGGCAGCGGCAATCCCGGCGGCCAGGGTGGTTTTCCCGGCGCCGGAGAAACCGTCCACCGCAATGAGCAGGGGCGCGAAGGAGCTAACGGGCATCGGGGGAGTTCCCGGGGCACATGGTCATGATGGCGGACATTCCTTAACCCTAGCCAGAAACGGTCAGGCTCTGAGGAGCAGTTCCCCGCAGGGGATCAGGAACCAGCCGTCCGGGGCTCCGGCCCACTCCTGCCAGCCGGCGGCAAGCTGCGCCAGCAGGTTGCTGTCCGCCAGTCCGCGTTCCTGCGCCTGCTCCGCGAAGGCGGAGTGCAGTACGCGTTCGGACCAGGAGTCCGCGTGTCCGCGCCGCTCTTCCGGTGTCGCGTAGAGCCAGTTGGAGGATGAGGGCGTGACGTCGGTGAAGCCGGCCTCCAGCGCCCAGGCCAGCAGGTGCCGGCCGGCATCGGGCTCAGCGGAGTTACCGCGGGCAATCTGCTGGTAGATCCGCATCCACTGGGCCAGCTCGGGTGTGGGCGGATGCCAGATCATGCCGGAGAAATCGGCGTCGCGCACCGCCACCAGCCCGCCGGGCTTGGCGACCCGGCGCATTTCCCGAAGCGCGGCCACCGGGTCCATCAGGTGCTGGAGCACCTGGTGGGCATGGACGACGTCGAACGTTTCGTCCGGAAAATCGAGGTCATAGACATTCCCGGCGACAAAGGAGGCATTGGCCAGTCCGCGTCCGTCCGCCCGGGCGCGGGCGGAGATAAGGACGTCTTCGGAGGAGTCCAGGCCCACCACCGGGCCCGGAGCCGCAAGCGCCGCGAAATCGGCGGTGATGCTGCCCGGGCCGCAGCCGACGTCGAGAATGCTGACTCCGGGCGTCAGCTCCGGCAGCAGATACGCCGCGCAGTCCCGCGCCGTTCGGAGGGCATGGGCGTCCACCACGCTGCGGTGATGGCCGTGGGAATAGGTTTCGGAAGCCATGGCAGGACCCTACCGCCAGACCCGCCCGCGAGGGAGAAGGGCCCGCTGCCGTGTTCCGCAACCTCCGGGCGCAGAGTTGAGCCTGAGACACTCAAGTTTGTTGACAAAGAAATACTGCTGAGTAAAGTTGAGTGCAGAACGCTCAATTGCTCTCCGCAGCGAACCGAGTGGCTGTCCTCCGGGGCGGACCAGGCCGGTGCCGCTGTGAGATGCGGGTTTCTCCAAGGAAAGAGGAAGCAAATATGTCACGTGCAGTAGGTATTGACCTCGGTACTACCAACTCGGTTGTCTCGGTCCTGGAAGGCGGCGAGCCCACGGTTATCGCCAACGCCGAAGGCGGCCGCACCACTCCGTCCGTCGTAGCCTTCGCCAAGTCCGGCGAAGTCCTGGTCGGCGAGATTGCCAAGCGCCAGGCAGTCAACAACATTGACCGCACCATCGCTTCCGTCAAGCGCCACATGGGCACCGACTGGAGCGTAGACGTGGACGGCAAGAAGTACACCGCCCAGGAGATCTCCGCCCGCATCCTGATGAAGTTGAAGAACGACGCCGAGGCGTACCTCGGTGAGAAGGTCACGGACGCCGTGGTCACCGTTCCCGCCTACTTCAACGACGCCGAGCGCCAGGCCACCAAGGAAGCCGGCGAGATTGCCGGCCTGAACGTGCTGCGCATCGTCAACGAGCCCACCGCTGCTGCCCTGGCCTACGGCCTGGACAAGGGCAAGGAAGACGAACTCATCCTGGTCTTCGACCTCGGCGGCGGCACCTTCGACGTCTCCCTGCTGGAAGTCGGCAAGGACGAAGACGAATTCTCCACCATCCAGGTCCGTGCCACGGCCGGTGACAACCGCCTCGGCGGCGACGACTGGGACCAGCGGATTGTCGATTACCTGCTGAGCCAGGCCAAGGCCAAGGGCGCGGATCTGTCCAAGGACAAGATCGCCCTGCAGCGCCTGAAGGAAGCAGCGGAGCAGGCCAAGAAGGAACTCTCCTCGGCTACCTCCACCAACATCTCCCTGCAGTACCTTTCGGTCACCCCCGAAGGCCCGGTCCACCTGGACGAGCACCTGTCGCGTGCCAAGTTCCAGGACCTGACCAAGGATCTGCTGGACCGCACCAAGAAGCCGTTCAACGACGTCATTTCCGAGGCCGGCATCAAGGTCTCCGACATCGACCACATCATCCTCGTGGGCGGTTCCACCCGTATGCCCGCCGTCTCCGAACTGGTGAAGGAACTGGCCGGCGGCCAGGAGCCCAACAAGGGCGTGAACCCGGACGAGGTTGTGGCCGTGGGCGCTGCCCTGCAGGCCGGCGTGCTGAAGGGTGAGCGCAAGGACGTCCTGCTCATCGACGTCACGCCGCTGTCCCTGGGCATCGAAACCAAGGGCGGTGTGATGACCAAGCTGATCGAGCGCAACACGGCCATCCCCACCAAGCGCAGCGAGACCTTCACCACCGCGGATGACAACCAGCCGTCCGTGGCCATCCAGGTCTTCCAGGGCGAACGCGAGTTCACCCGCGACAACAAGCCGCTGGGCACGTTCGAGCTGACCGGCATTGCGCCGGCTCCGCGCGGCGTTCCGCAGATCGAGGTCACCTTCGACATCGACGCCAACGGCATTGTGCACGTGTCCGCCAAGGACAAGGGCACCGGCGCCGAGCAGTCCATGACCATCACCGGCGGGTCCTCCCTCAACAAGGAAGACATTGACCGCATGGTCCGCGAGGCCGAAGAGCACGCCGCGGAGGATAAGAAGCGCCGCGAGGCCGCCGACATCCGCAACTCGGCCGAGCAGCTCGCCTACTCGGTGGACAAGCTCCTCGCCGACAATGATGACAAGCTG
The DNA here is from genome assembly GCF_025244865.1 of Arthrobacter sp. zg-Y1110. NCBI lineage: Bacteria > Bacillati > Actinomycetota > Actinomycetes > Micrococcales > Micrococcaceae > Arthrobacter > Arthrobacter sp. zg-Y1110. The sequence continues at coordinate 3,017,656 of NZ_CP104272.1, read as the reverse complement.
CCCGAAGACGTCAAGACCGAGGTCAAGGGCGACGTCGACGCGCTGAAGAAGGCGCTCGAAGGCACGGACAACGACGACGAGGTCAAGACTGCGTTTGAGAAGCTGCAGGCTTCCCAGACCAAGCTGGGCGAAGCTATCTACGCCCAGGCCTCCGCCGCCGGTGCCGACAGCACCCCCGGTGCTGCCGACGGTGCTCCGTCCGGTGACGGCTCTGCCGCAGGCAGCTCCGCCGGTGACGAAGACATCGTTGACGCCGAAGTTGTCGACGACGAAGAAAAGAAGTAACCATGCCGGCGGAAAACGAGCACGGGAACACTCCCGAAGGTGAAGAGCCCGTAAACGGCCAGGACACGCCCGGCACGGGCGAGACTGCGGATTCCGCCAACGGTGGCGCGGCAGGGGAGGAAGCTTCGGCTTCCGCCCCCGCCGCCGGAGCCGAGGGAGATGCACTCTCCCAGGCGGAGCAGATCCTGAACAACGCCGACGTACCGGCCCAGCCTGCCGCGTCCGGTTCGCCGGAGGCAGCTGAACTGCGCAACGACCTGCTGCGCCTGCAGGCCGAGTATGTGAACTACCGCAAGCGGGTGGAACGCGACCGCGACGTCGCCCGGGAGATGGCCGTCATCGGAGTCCTGAACTCCCTGATGCCCGTCCTGGACGACATTGACGCCGCACGCCAGCACGGCGACCTGGCGGAGGGACCCTTCGCCGCGATCGCCACCAAGCTGGAAAACTCGCTGAAAACGTACGGACTCAGCCGCATCGATGAGACCGGTGTGGAGTTCGATCCGAACATCCACGAGGCACTCATCCAGCAGCAGAGCGCGGACGTCACGTTCGATACGGTGACGCAGATCCTGAGGGCCGGCTACAAGTCCGGCGACCGGGTCCTGCGAGCCGCGCAGGTGATTGTTTCGGTTCCGGAACAGTAGTTGCACCGTGTCCGGGGCCGCCGTAAAGCGGCCCCGGACATTTTTCCATCGGCAGGTCCCGCAGCAGGGGCAGCAGGCCCGGCAGCCGTGTTTTCGCGGCAATGCAGCGGGATTCGCAAATGAGGAAGGGACACCAATTGGCTAGTCAGGATTGGGTCGATAAGGACTTTTACAAGATTCTGGGTGTTCCCAAGGATGCGTCCGACGCCGACATCAAGAAGGCGTACCGCAAACTGGCGCGGAAGTACCATCCCGATCAGAACCAGGGCGACGCCAACTCCGAGCGCATGTTCAAGGACCTCTCCGAGGCGTATTCGGTCCTGTCCGATGCCGAGGAACGCCAGCAGTATGACGCCATCCGTGCCATGGGCAGCGGCGCCCGGTTCACTGCCGGCGGCCCCCAGGGTGCCGGCGGCGGTGCCGGCGGGGCGGGCTTCGAGGACATCTTCGGGGACCTGTTCGGCCAGACCGCACGCGGCGGCGGCCGGCGGACCACCTTCAACGCGGGCGGCAGCAACATCCCGCCCGAATTCGCCGACCTTTTCGGCGGCGGCAGCGGCTTCGGCGGCGGCGGTTTCGGTGCCCCGCCGCCCACCAAGGGTGCGGACCGGACGGCCAGCACCACCATTTCCTTTGCAGGGTCCATTAACGGAACCGTGATCGGCCTGCGCGAACCCAGCGGCGAAGTGGTGGAGGTCCGGGTCCCGGCCGGCGTCAAGGACGGCCAGAAGATCCGGGTGCGCGGCAAGGGCCAGCCCGGCCCCGCAGGCGCGGGGGACCTGATGGTCACCGTCCACGTCACCCCGCACGACTTCTTCACCCGCGAGGGCAACAACATCCGGATCCACGTTCCGGTCTCCTTCCCCGAGGCCGCCCTGGGTGCCACCATCGAGGTGCCTACCCTCACCTCCGACACCGTCCGGCTCAAGGTGCCCGCCGGAACACCGTCGGGACGCACCCTGCGGGTCAAGGGCCGCGGCGTGCACACCTCCAAGGGCAACGGGGACCTGCTGGTGACTATCGACGTCGCCGTGCCCACCCACCTGAACAAGGACGCCCGGGAAGCCGTCGAGGCATTCGCCGACGCGACCAAGGGCGAGGACCCCAGAGCCGGATTGGCAGCAAAAGCACGGCTGTAATTCCGGCGCTCCGCTCCCCGGAGGGTTGAACTACCCGCGTTACCATTTCAACAGCAGTGAAGGAGGAACAATGGGCATAGACGTCAATGCGCCTATATTCGTGATCTCCGTTGCCGCTGAGCTCGCGGAGATGCATCCGCAGACCCTCCGGCAATACGACCGGCTGGGGATTGTCCGTCCCAGCCGGGCTCCGGGGCGGTCGCGCCGATACTCCCAGCGCGACATCGAACTGCTGCGCGAGGTCCAGAAGCTCTCCCAGGAGGGTGTCTCCCTCGAAGGCATCAAGCGGATCATGGAGCTGCAGAACCAAGTCACCGGCCTGCGTCAGCGGATTGTGGAACTCTCCACCGAACTGGACGAGGCCCAGCGCCGTACCCCCGACCGCAGCCGCGTCTTCGCTGCCGGGCTCGCCGGCGACGTCGTCACCCTCAGCCGCGGGCAGCGCCCGCCGGCCGCCGCCACCGCCGTCCAGCAGCTGGGCCTGGTCTCGCTGATGGAACGCCGGAGCCGGCTGCGCGCGCTTCCCGCCGGCAAGTCCGCCGAGCGGAACTACGCCGACGACGGCTACATCCAGTCGCTCTAAGCGCCGGCCTGCAGGGCCTTTATGACACAATGCCGGGATGCCATATGAGGAAACGCCGGTAGGCAGCGTCCAGGCCTTGTACCGCTATCCGGTCAAGTCGACCGCGGGCCAGGCGCTGCGCGCCTCCGCCGTGACCGACAGGGGATTGCAGCATGACCGCCGATGGGCGGTTTACACCGACGACGGCGGCATCGCCAGCGGCAAGCGGACGCGGCGCTTCCGCCCCGTGCCCGGGTTAATGCAGTGGTCCTCCAGCATCGAGGACAGTGAAACTGCGCCGTTGCTGCTGAGCCCTGAGGGCCGTCAATATCGAGTCGATGATCCGGCCGCCTCCCGGGCGCTGAGCGCAGCCTTCGGCCGGGAACTGACCCTGCGGACCGAAACCGCTGTCGGGCACCATGACGAGACACCCCTGCACCTGGTGACAACGTCCTCACTTGCGGCACTCGAGGGCCTGACCGGTGGTGCGGTGGATGAGCGCCGTTTCCGCGCCAACATCGTCATCGACACCGGTTCCCGGCTAGGGTTCTGCGAGGACGAATGGGTCGGCGCCGAACTGGTTCTCGGAGGCGAGGTTCTTCTGCGACTGGGGGAGGGGATGCCGCGCTGCGTGATGATCGACGAGACGCAGGCCGGTATCGCGGCACAGCGCAAGGCGTTGAAGCTTCTCGGCACGCACCACTCCACGGAATTCGGGCTGCAGGCACATGTCATGCGGACCGGGAAGCTGCGGGTCGGAGACGTCGTTACCCTTCGCCGCACCCTGACCGCATGACGGCCAGGTCCAGTCGCCCTGGTCAGGACCCGACGAGTCCGGTTCCGGGGGTCGGTCCCGCCCAGCCGTAGCGCAGGAGGACCGCTCCTTTTTCCGAAGCCTCCGGCGCCCCGAGCAGTCTCAGTTCCGCGGGCGGGCCGTCCGGAGGGAACAGGCGTTTCCCGGGGCCGACGACCACCGGATTCACCCACAGGTTCAGGGAATCGAACATGCCGCCCGCGACGAGGGTGCGCGAGAAGTCGATGCTCCCGATGACATGGATTTCCCGGTGCCGTTCCCGTAAGCCTGCCAGCGCCGCCGCCAGGTCTCCATCGAGGAGGTGCGAGTCCCGCCACCGGCCCAGATCCGGGGTTCCCCGCGACGCGACGTATTTGGGGACGGCATCGAACTTGCGTGCAATTCCGGAGTCCTCACCCTCCAGCTGGTGCGGCCAGTAGGCGGCGAAAATGTCGTATGTCTTCCGCCCCAGGAGCAGTGCGTCCATGGACTGGATGCCCTCGTCCACCTGGGCACCGATGGTTTCGTCGAGCAGGGGAGCCTGCCAGCCGCCGTAGGCGAAACCGCCCTCCAGGTCTTCCTCCGGGCCGCCCGGAGCCTGGGCGACGCCGTCCAGCGTCATAAAGAGGTCGATGGAAACACGGCCGGCCATGGTGCCCTCCCGTTTTGGTTACGGCACTGGGTAACGGTGCCAGGCAACATGCTCGCGACGCGGCGTGGCACCTGTCAATGGGCGGGAGGCGATCAGGCGGTCCCCGGGAGGGAAAACACCGGAGGGCTAGCGCAGCCGCCGTGCGCGCAACACAACATCCTCGGTGTGGTGGGCCCCGGCACCGCTGGCAACGTGCCGTGGGCGGGTTTCGTCGACCTCTATCCGCCAATCGTCATCGAGCAGTGCAGCCACGTCGGCAACTCCCACGTACTCGTGAAGATCAATTCCGCGGGCCTTTGCTTCCTCCGCAGTGGGCGGCGGATGGTGCACCCACAGGAGAACCCCGCCCGGCGCGACGGCGCGAAGCAGCGAGTGTTCCGCTTCGTTCCCGTCAGTCCGCAGGAGTACGGGGTACTGCGCCGAAACCAGGTCAAAGGACGCCGGCGGCAGGGCAGCCTCGACCAGACCCGCATGCACCCAGTCCACCCGGACCGAACGCAGCCCGGCTTGGCGGGCCGCCCGGGCGAGGGCTACCCCCGAGACGTCCAGTGCAGTGACGTCCCACCCCTGTTCCGCCAGCCACAGGGCGTCGGCACCCTCGCCGCAGCCCACATCCAAGGCGCGGGCGGGCCGGAGCCCCCGGGCCTCGCTGACCAGCACGGCATTGGGCTGCCCGCTCCACAGTTCGCCGCTGCCGGCGTAGCGCCGGTCCCACAGCTCCTCGACGGCTGCAGGATCCCGCGGCTGGGAATCGGAGGGCTCGGCGCTGCGTGTCAACGGCGGGTGTCAGCTTCCGGGCGAAGGCGGATAAGGCGCTGGGGCCCGTCGTCGTCCAGCTCCACCAGGTCGCCGTGCGAGGAGAGGAAATCGGTGAAGGACCGGAAGCCCAGCGGCTTCTCGTTGAAGGCCGGGTCCATCCGGCGCATCTGGTTCTTGACCGTGCCCGTGTTGAGCCACTCGTCGGCGTCGCCCTTCGCGTGGCCGATCTGCAGGGCCCGCACGAGGAGTTCCGTTGCGAGGACACCCGGGTCGACGTCGTCGGCGGGTTCCGGCTCCTCAAACCCGGCCTGGCCCGTGTGCGAGAACATGGGGACCGTAGTGAGCCTGCGCGCAGGGGCAGGGTCGGGCTGGGAATCCGTCGGGGCTGCGGTTTTCCCGGCAGCCGTATCCGACGCGGCCGGAGCGGCGGCTGCGGCTTCGATGCCGGGCAGCGAGTCGTAATCCTCGAATTCATCGCAGGCCGCAGCGAGGGAGGTGCTGGTCGACCCGGCAACACCGATGCCGACGACGAAGCGGCCGAGCCGCTTGGACTTCTGCGCGAGGGCAATGTAATCGCTGTCGCCGGCCACGATGATGACATGGGTCAGGTCGGGCAGGCGGAAGAGGTCTTCGACGACGTCCACGGCGAGGCGGATGTCCGCCCCGTTCTTGGTACCGCGCGTGGTGGTGGTGAACAGCTGCGTGAGGTCCACTGCCCGGGACATCAGCTGGCGCTGGTAACTCGCGTTCACGGGCACCGACCAGTCGGCATAGGCGCGGTTAACCACGAGGGTTCCGAAGGAAGCGGCGAAATCGATAATTGCGTTGAAATCCACCGTGGCTGCGGTGAGTTTGGCGGCAACTTCGGGATCGGCCTCGCGGTTCGTCCGGTCGAAATTGCGGATCCCGTCGCGCTGGAACGCGTTGCGGCCATGCAACTGCTGATAGCGCGAGATAACAATGTTGTCGAAATCGATGTAGAGACCGACGCGTGCGTCGTTCGGTTCAGTCATTTTTGAGTCAGATCCTTCGGTAAGCAAGGTCGAAAATCAGTCGGCCGGCCTCGTGGGCCTTGTTCTCGAAACTGGTCAGTGTCCGGCCTTCGAAGCGCGGGGCCCAGCCGCCGAGGGTATCGACGTCGTCTTCCGGCGCCTTGTTCTCCAGGCCTTCCCGGCGCACGCGCGTCAGTGGGCTGTCTTCACCGGCACGCTCGCCGGCGTGCAGATTCTCGAACCGCGCCGATGCATCCAGCACGTCGCGCATCTGCACGGCGTAGTCAGACCAGTCGGTTGCCAGGCGCCACGTGCCGCCGGGCTCCAGCACCCGGGCCACCAGCTCGGCAAAGGACTCCTTGACCAGGCGGCGCTTGTGGTGGCGGGTCTTGTGCCAGGGGTCGGGGAAGAACACCCAAACCTCAGCCACGGACCCGGCCGGGAGCATGCTGGTGAGCACCTCCGGGGCATTTGCCTGGACCACGCGGATATTCGTCAGGCCCTTCTGGCCGATCCGCTGCAGGGTCTGCGCCAGGCCGGGGAGATAGACCTCAACGGCCAGGAAGTCCTTGTCCGGATTCTGCTCGGCGGCATGGGCAACGGCTTCGCCCAGGCCCGAACCGATTTCGACGACGAGGGGAGCGGTGCGCCCGAACTCGGCGGCGGCGTCGAACACGTATCCGGGGTGCACCGAGGTGTCCGCTTCGTCACGTGGGACATCCACCACGAAGCGGTCGGAAAGTTCGTCCCAGGCCTGCTGGCGGCGGCCCTGCAGACGCGAGCCGCGCCGGACAAAGGACACCGGAGAGCGGAAATGCTGCTCCTCGTCGGAGCCGGTGGCGGGATCCGCCGGCCCGGTTTCGGCGGCGTCGGGCAGGGCTGGTTCAGTAGTCATCACTGTTAATGCTATCGGCTGGCACGGCCCCGGATTTCACCGCCGTTGCGGCCCCCGATTAGGAAAGATTCCGCATTACGGTAAACTGGAGGCAGATGTTGGTCCTGCCACTGTTGAACCATGCTTAAAATCCAAGGTTTGAACAGTGTGTGTAAGCAGTCCAGCCTGCGTCGATGAACGCTTTCTTTTGTCCCGCTTCAGTGCGGTAGACACTGTCTGACTTTTCTTCGGCGAACCCCCGGCCCAAACGGCGTTGGGGGCCTCTTACCGAAAGTTGCCTGTTTTTAATGACCACTTTTGCTGCCCTTGGTGTGCCCAAGGCACTTGTTTCCTCCCTCGCCGCCGCCGGAATTGACGAGGCCTTCCCCATCCAGGTGGAAACCCTTCCGGACACACTCAAGGGCCGTGACGTCCTGGGCCGTGGCCGCACCGGTTCCGGCAAGACCCTGGCATTCTCCCTCCCGCTGGTCGCCCGGCTGGCCGAGAACGAAGCAGCCTACCGTCGCCGCCCGAACCGCCCGCTGGGCCTGGTCCTGGCTCCGACCCGCGAACTGGCCACGCAGATCAACAACGTGATTGAGCCGCTCGCGAAGGAACTGGGCCTGAACACCACCGTGATCTACGGCGGCGTATCCCAGCAGCGCCAGGAAAAGGCACTCAAGGCCGGCGTCGACATCGTCATCGCCTGCCCGGGCCGCCTCGAAGACCTGATGAAGCAGAAGGTCATCAGCCTCGAGTCCGTCGAGATCACCGTCCTGGACGAGGCCGACCACATGGCGGACCTCGGCTTCCTGCCGGTTGTCCAGCGCCTGCTGGACCGCACTCCGGAAAAGGGCCAGCGGATGCTGTTCTCCGCCACGCTGGACAACGGCGTGGACAAGCTTGTCCGCCGTTACCTGTCCAACCCGCTGACGCACTCCGTGGATGAGCCGCAGGCCGCGGTCTCCACCATGGAGCACCACGTGCTGCTGGTCCAGGACCAGACAGCCAAGAAGCTGCTGGTCAAGGAACTGGCCGGTGGCCAGGGCCGCCGCATCATGTTCATGCGCACCAAGCACCACGCCCGCAAGATGGCCCAGTTCCTCACGGACAACGGCATCCCCACGGTGGACCTGCACGGCAACTTGTCCCAGAATGCCCGTGACCGCAACCTGGCGGAGTTCGCTTCCGGCGACGTCCGCGTCCTGGTCGCCACCGACGTCGCCGCCCGCGGCGTCCACGTGGATGACGTTGAACTCGTGGTCCACATTGATCCGCCCACGGAGCACAAGGCCTACCTGCACCGTTCAGGCCGTACGGCCCGCGCCGGATCCAGCGGAACCGTGGTGACGCTGACCCTCCCGGAGCAGAAGAGCGAGGTGTCGAAGCTGATGAAGGCTGCCGGCGTCGACGTTTCCATCGAGAAGGTCAGCCACAATTCGCCGTCCATCGCCAAGCTTGTCGGCGAACGCGCGGCCGTTGTGGAACCGCACGTGCGCGCTGCACAGCTCGCGGCCAAGTCGCCGCAGCAGGGCGGCGGGCGCTCCACCGGCGCCAACGCCCAGCGCAAGCGCGCAGCCCGCAGCACGGGTGCTCCCCGCGCCGGCGGACGCGGCGGTACAGGCGGACGCGGCCGCGTTTCGGCTGAACGCCCGGACCGCAGCGAACGCAATGACCGTGCCGTCGACGACGTGCGTACGCAGCGTCCGGCCCGGTCTTCGGACGGACGCCGCAACAGCGCCTCGGCCGCGACCGCATCCGGCCGCAACCGCCGCCCGGCAACCGGCCAGCGCGCCGAGGGCGCCGGCAGCGGCCAGCGTGCAGGCGGGGCCTCCCGCGGCGCCGCCGGTGCAGCTTCCGGCCGTCCGGCACGCGCCGCCGGTCCCCGCCGCGCCACCGCGCCGGCGTCGAACGAACGCCGTTCCCGCTAAGGCATAGCAACAGCTACAAGAGGCGCCGCACCCACGAGGTGCGGCGCCTCTTTCGGCGTCTTCTGCTTTAGCGGGCTACTCCGTGTACAGCCCCATTCCACGCAGCACATTGCGGCGGGCAGCAATGGAGATAAGGAACCGGCGGCCGGTTGTCAGTTCCGGTTCAATGCGGACAAACGCGTTTTTCGTCCCCGCCTGCCACGGGAAGAGCGGGAGTTCCTCGGAGTCCATGATCTCCGAGAAGTCTTCGAGCAGGGTGGCTCCGCCCTTAAGTACCACGCTCCAGGCGGAGGACAGCGTGTCATCGTAACCGTCGATTTCGAACGCAACCCGGTTGCCCGAGAGCGCACCGGCCAGCTTGGTTCCGGCCGAGGTGCGGAAAACCACTGTGCCTTGGTCAACGGCGAAGTTAACGGGGAAAATCTCGGGATGTCCGTCGACAATCACGGCGAGCCGGCCGAACTTCGCCTGCCGGACATAGGTCCAGCACTGGCTGGAGGTCAGGTGGTCTGCGGTGTTCTCGTCGCTGATCGGCATGGCGCCAGTCTAGGGCAGGTGCAGGCGGGCGGGTATGCAGGCGGCCAAGCCGTGGCTAATCAGTACCGGGTGGAGAACAATGGATCCATGAAAGCGATCCTGAACGTCATCTGGCTTCTGTTCGGCGGTATCTGGCTTGCCCTCGGTTATGCACTGGCGGGTGTGGTCTGCTGCCTGCTCATTGTCACTATCCCGTTCGGTATCGCATCCTTCCGTATCGCCAACTACGCGCTCTGGCCGTTCGGCCGGACGGTCGTGGACCGGGGCGGGTTCACCGGTCCCCTCAGCCTGCTGGGAAACATCATCTGGCTGCTGCTGGCCGGCATCTGGATCGCCATTGGACACATCCTCACGGCCATCCCGATGTTCGTGAGCATCGTCGGGATCCCGCTGGGCATCGCGAATTTGAAGATGCTGCCGATTTCGCTGATGCCGCTGGGCAAGGTAATAGTGCCTACGGACACCTGGCAGATCACTCCGTACGCCGGGAACGCATACCGGCAGCCCGGCTACCAGGGCCGGGTTGCACCCCAGCAGTGGCCCTCCTGAGCTGTTCCCTTCGCGCTTAGCCCTGGGCGCCCTCGAGGAAGGCCTTCATCAGCGGTCCGCCCGAGGTAGAACCCCGCTCGCCCTGCTCCACGAACACTGCAACGGCCAGGTCGCCCTGGATGGCCAGCACCCATGCGTGGGTTTCCGGCGGTGTCTGGCTGCCGAACTCAGCGGTTCCGGTCTTGGCGAGCACGGGATCTCCCGGTACGCCGAGCAGCATCTGCACTCCGCCTTCGGCGACGACGGCGCGCATCATCTCCCGCAGCGATGCGGCTTCCCCTGCCGTGAGGTTGCCCGGCACGGAAGCTGTCGTTTCCGGAGCGGAGGCGGTGGGCGAAGCCGGAGCGGACCCACCGGCCGGGGCCGGCGAGGCGGATTCCCGGATCAGCGTGGGGGAGACCCGTTCGCCCTTGCCGATGGAGGCACCGGCAACCGCCATGGCCAGAGGGGAGACCAGGACCTGGCCCTGTCCGATCAGCGAGGCTGCATGTTCGGTGCCTGCAGCCTCCGCAGGCACGGAGCCCAGGAACGCGTCCGTGCCGATCGAAGCATCCACACCGATACCCAGGTCTCCGGCGGCAGCGGAGAGGCTCTGCTGGGAAACGGTGCCCTGGGCATTGAGGAAGGCAGTGTTGCAGGAGTTCGCGAATGCCGTGCGCAGCGGGATGCTGCCGGTGGCCTCGGCCGGGTAGCCGGGGACGTTGTTGAACTTCCGGCCGTCGACGTTGAGTTCGGACGGGCACTCCACGGTGCTGGCCGGTGTGGTGCCGTTGCGCAGCATTGCCAGCGCGGTGGCTGTCTTGAACGTGGATCCCGGCGGGTACTGGCCCAGGAGGGCGGTTTGCTGGCCTTCGCTGCCGGGGCCGTTCGCCACGGTCAGGATCTCACCGGTGGAGGGCTGGATAGCCACGATGGCGGACGCCGACGGTTCTTCTTCCAGGATTCCCTCCGCCAACTGCTGCAGCCGCGGATCCAGGGTGGTCTGCAGATCAGTGCCCGTCTGCGGATCGATGCTCTTCACGGTGTCGCTGGTTCCTGCTTCATTCTCCACGGTGACCGTAACGCCGGGACTGCCCTGGAGCTGCGGGTTGTACTGCTTCTGCAGCCCGGAAAGACCGGTCTGGTCCCCTGCGGACACCCTGCCCTCGGATTCCTCGACCAATTCCGCAGTCGCCTCGCCCACGGTGCCCAGCAGGGCGCGGGCAAAGCCGCGGGTGGGCGCCAGGATCCGCTGCGCGGGAAGGGCTAGTGCGCCGGGGATGGCTTCGATGGCCGCCGGGGTTGCCGGTCCCTCCGCTTCCTCACGCTGGACAATCGCCTCGACAAAGGCTTCGGGGCCGGAGGCCTGCACCTGTGCGGTGTACGGGGCGGGGTCCAGTCCCACCAGTTCGGCCAGCGCCGCCGACGACGACGCATACTGATCCTCGGAGAGGTCCGGCTTGTTGATGCCGATGCGGAGCACCGGCCGTGCGTTCATCAGGGGTTGCCCGTTGCGGTCCAGGATGTCGGCGCGGCCGCCGGGAGTGGTGGAGCGGACCAGCCGATCGCCGTCGACCAGGGGACTGAACAGTACGGAGGGTGCCCACTCAACGAGCCACTTGTCGTCCTCTCCGCGGCGGAGCTGGGCGGAGCTCTCATAGGTCCAGTCCGGCTCCGAATCGCTGTTGACGTCCCAGGCATAGGTCAACCGTGCGGTGGCGGCGGAGTCGTCGTCCTCGTCTTCGTCAACTCCGGCCACTGTAACGTCAGGGCGGAGCGGGCCCATGTCGGCGAGCAACTGTTCCAGCTCGGCGTTCACGTCGGCGGGGGTGCCCGCCGTAAAGGCAGACGCCGAAACGTCCAGTTGGCTCAGGCCCTCCGCCAACTCGGCGGCGGCGTCGCCAGGCGCCGGTTTGTCCCCCGAGCAGGACACCAGGGTCAGGGCCAGGGCGGCCACGGCAAGGACGGAAACGGAAGTACGGTTTTTCCCCATCCGCACAGGCTACCCGGGGTGGGCCCCGACTTTGGATTCCGGACACGTAAAAGGGCGGTGCGGAAGTCCGCACCGCCCTTTGTCCCGGGTGTTACGCCGTGCGGGCTGCCTTGATCAGGTCCGCGCAGCGTTCGCCGATCATCATGGTGGTGATGTTCGGGTTCACGGTCACCAGCTCCGGCATCACGGAAGCGTCCGCGACGCGCAGGCCGGTAACACCCTTGACCCGTAGCTGGGGATCAAGGGGAGACATGACGTCGTCCTCCGCGCCCATCCGAACCGTGCCGGCCGGGTGGTAGACGGTGTTGTGCGTCTTTTTGATGTATTCGATTATCTGCTCGTCGGTTTGCACCTCTTTGCCCGGGTAGAGTTCCTCGCCGACCCACTCCGCCATGGCAGGCTGGGAAACGATCTCCCGGGCCTTCCGGATGCCGTAGACCATCACGCGCATGTCGTGCGGGTCGGTGAAGTAGCGCGGATCAACCATCGGCTTGTCACGGAAGTCCCGGCTGCGCAGCCGCACGGTGCCGCGGGAACGGGCGTGGGTGACGTTGGGGGTCAGGCAGAACCCGTTCTCGGTGGTCGGGTAGCCGTGGCGCAGGGTGTGCATGTCGAACGGCACCGATCCGTAGTGGAACATCAGGTCGGGGCGGTCCAACCCGTCTTCGGTGGGGGTGAAAATCCCGATTTCCCACCACTGCGTGGAGGTTTCGGGCATCGGCTTTTTCGCCTCCCACTGAATCACGCCTTCGGGGTGGTCCTGCAGGTTCTCGCCCACGCCGGGGGAGTCCACCCGGACTGCGACGCCGCGCTCCTCGAGGTGTTCCTTCGGGCCGATGCCGGAGAGCATCAGCAGTTTCGGTGAGTCGATCGCTCCCGCGGAAACCACGGTTTCGATCCGCGCACGCAGATAATGTGCGCGGCCGAACGGGTTATCGACGACGGCAACACCGGTGCAGCGGTTCGCGTCGTCGAAGGTCAGTTCCTTCGCCAGCACGCCGGTGAGCAGGGTGAAGTTTTCCCGCTCCATGATCGGGTGGATGTAGGAGACCGACGACGAGGACCGGGTGCCGTCGGCGCGGCGGTTGATCTGGAAGAAGTTCGCGCCGTTGATCACCGTCTCGCCGGTATTGAACTTCACCTTCGGAATGCCGGCCTGCTCGCAGGCTTCCAGCAGGGCGACGCCGCACGGGTCCTCGGCGGGGATGTTCATCAGGTGCACGGGGCCGGAGTCGCCGTGATGCGGCGCGTCGGGGCCGGCGTCCTCGTTGGTCTCCAGCTTCCGGTACAGCTCCCAGGCCGTCTTGGCGTTCCAGCCCTCGGCGCCGAACTTGGCTTCCCACTCGTCGATGTCCTCGCGCGGGGCCCAGAACGCGATGCAGGAGTTGTGGCTGGAGCAGCCGCCCATCACCTTCGCGCGGGCATGGCGCATGAAGGAGTTGCCGTTCTCCTGCGGCTCAATCTGGTAGTCCCAGTCATAGCCGGATTCGAGCAGTTCCATCCAGCGGTCCAGCTGCAGGACTTCCTGGATGCCGCGGTCATCGGGCCCGGCTTCGATCAGGGCCACCTGGACATCCGGGTCCTCGCTCAGCCGGGCAGCCACGGCTGCGCCGGCGGAACCGCCGCCCACCACGATGTAATCGAATTCGGTCTGATCAGCCATGTGGTGCTACGCCTTTCCGTGGTCGGCGAACCAGCCGGTCACCTGCGGGTTGATGTTGTGGTAAATGTGCTTGGCTTCCTGGTACTCGCCCAGACCGGTGGGTCCCAGCTCCCGGCCGATGCCGGACTGCCCGTAACCGCCCCACTCCGCCTGCGGGAGGTACGGGTGGAAGTCGTTGATCCAGACGGTGCCGGCGCGCATCCGGCGGGCCACCCGCTGGCTCTTGCCGGCGTCCTGCGTCCAAACGGCTCCGGCCAGTCCGTAGTCGGTGTCATTGGCCAGTTTTACGGCCTCTTCCTCGCCGTTGAACGTCTCCACCGTGACAACCGGGCCGAACGCTTCGTCCTTAAGCGCAGCAGTGCCGCTGTCCACGTTGTCCAGCACGGTGGGGGCGTAGTAGAAGCCCTTCTCGAGGTCGCCGGTGCCCCAGGTTCCACCGCAGCGGATACGGGCGCCTTCTTCCACGGCCTTGTTCACGTACGCGGTTACCTTGTCACGGTGGGCAGCGGAAATCAGCGGTCCGGTTTCGGTGGCCGCATCGAAGGGCCCGCCCATCCGGATCATTTCGGCGCGGCGTGCCAGCTCGGCCACGAACCGTTCAGCGATGGGTTCCTCCACGAGGAGCCGGGCGCCGGCGGAGCAGACCTGGCCGGAGTGGACGAAGGCGGCATTGAGCGCGTTGTCCAGGGCGGCGTCGAAATCGGCGTCGGCAAAGATGATGTTGGGGTTCTTGCCGCCCAGTTCCAGGGCGACCTTCTTGACCGTCTTGGCCGCGGAGGCAGCGATGACCTTGCCCGTCGCCACGCCGCCGGTGAAGGAGACCAGGTCGACGTCGGGGGACTCGGAGAGCGGCGCGCCGGCCACGGCTCCGGCGCCGAGCACCAGGTTGGCGACACCGCGGGGCAGGCCCAGTTCCTCCAGCACCTGCATCATGAGGATGGAGGTGTGCGGGGTCAGCTCGGAGGGCTTGAGGATGAAGGTGCAGCCCGCGGCCAGTGCGGGGGCGATCTTCCACGCGGCCTGCAGCAAGGGGTAGTTCCACGGTGCGATCAGCCCGCACACGCCGACCGGTTCGTATTCGATCCGGCTGACGACGTCGTTGTTGCCGGCGTCGACTATCCGGCCGGCGTTGGATCCGGCGATCTTGCCGAAGTACGTGAAGCAGGCAGCGATATCGTCCATGTCGATTTCGCTTTCCACCAGGCGCTTGCCGGTGTCCCGCGTTTCAGCCAAGGCAAATTCGTCTTTGCGTTCCTTGAGCCGGGCGGCAACCTTCAGCAGGAAGTCGCCGCGTTCCGGGGCGGGAACACTGGACCATTCCCCGCGTTCCCAGGCAGCCTTGGCAGCGGTGATGGCCTTTTCCGTGTCTTCACGGGTGGCTTCGGAGACCGTGGCAACAAAGGTGCCGTCCGCAGGGTTGTGGATGTCGCGGGTGCCGCCGTCTGACGCGGGCACCCACGCTCCGTCAATAAACAAAGTGGCAGTGGTCATGCTTTTCCCTCCTCGCTGACAAAGTCAGCTTCCCAGTTGTCTTTCGGAACCTGGTCCTCCGCGATGGAGGTATTGCCCGGCGCCTCGCGGTTGAGGTGCAGGAATTCCAGGTGGGTTTCGTAGTGGTCCAGGACATCGGTGATGACCTGTTCCTTGGTGTAGCCCATGAGGTCGTAGCCGTGGCTGCCCTCCAGGGAGAAAACCTCCATGCGGAAGTACTTGCTGTCCGCCGACGCGTTGTGCGCGTAGGAGGGCGTGTCGTACTGCACGGGGTAGATCTGGTACTTGAAGCCGCGTTCCTCGGCCATTCCCACCTGCAGGTCCAGATGGTGGATGCCGTGCGGGGCCGCTTCGCCCTCGCAGAGCACAACGTCCGCGCCGCGTTCCCGAAGTTCGTCATGGACTTCCTGCAGTGCCGGCCGGGCCACTGCCTGGAGGAACCGCTCCGCCTGCCGCGGGCCGGGGTAGGTCATCACCCGGGAGAGCCGCTGCCGCCAGCTTCGGCCGCTGCGCGCGTCGAGGCTGCGGCCCGCGATGATGCCCGGCAGCGAGGCGCGGTAGCTGTCGGTCAGCGTGTTCTCCACGCGCAGGGCCTTATAGACCCCGAGCATGATGAACAGCAGCAGGATGGACAGCGGCAGGCCCATGATGATGGTGGCGTTCTGCAGTGTGGTCACCCCGCCCACCATGAGCATCGCCAGGGTAAGCAGGCCGGTGGCCACGGACCAGAAGACCCGGAGCCATTTGGGTCCGTCAGAGTCGGCGTCCTTCAGATGGGACGTAAAGTTGGCCATCACCAGGGCTCCGGAGTCCGCGGAAGTGACGTAGAACAGCAGACCGGTAAAGGTGGCGATGGCTGCCGTCGCCGGGGCCCACGGATACTGTTCAAGCAATCCGTAGAACGCCCGTTCGGGCTGGTTCATGGCTACCTCGCCGAAGGCGGCGTTGCCGCCCATCACCAGGTCGAGGGCCGAATTGCCGAAGATGGAGATCCACAGCAGAATGAAGGCGAACGGGACAATCATGGTGCCCAGTACAAACTGCCGGATGGTCCGGCCCCGGGAAATACGGGCGAGGAACAGGCCCACGAACGGCGCCCAGGCAATCCACCAGGCCCAGAAGAACAGCGTCCAGGAGCTCAGCCAGTCGTCCGGCCGGTCATAAGCCATCGTGTCCATGGTCATGGCCGGGAAGCGGCTCAGCACGTCGCCGACATTCTGGACGATGCCGTCCAGCAGGAAATTGGTCTTGCCGGCAACCAGGACGAAAAGCATCAGCCCGACGGCGAGGATCACGTTGAGCTCGGAGAGCCGGCGGATGCCTTTTTCGACACCGGAGACCACCGAGACCGTGGCCATGACCACGGACAGGGCAATCAGGGCTATCTGTACGGTGAGGTTTTCGGGCAGCCCGAACATAAAGCTCAAACCGTAGTTCAGCTGGACGACGCCGATCCCCAGGGATGTAGCAATGCCGAAGATGGTGCCAAGCAACGCGGCGATATCCACCCCGTGTCCGATGGGCCCTTCAATTTTCTTGCCGAAGATCGGATACAGCGCGGAGCGGATGCTCAGGGGGAGATTGTGCCGGTAAGCGAAATAGCCCAGGGCCAGCCCCATCAGTGCGTAGAGGGCCCAGCCGGTAATGCCGTAGTGGAACAGCGTCAGCACCAGCGCCTGGCGGGCAGCCTCGGCCGTGGCACCGTCTCCGGACGGAGGAGCGAGGTACTGGGTGACCGGCTCGGACACCGAGAAGAACATCAGGTCAATACCAATGCCCGCCGCAAACAGCATGGCTCCCCAGGTGAAGAGACCGAACTGCGGTTTGGAGTGGTCGGGGCCAAGCTTCGTTTTCCCCACCCGTGTCAGCGCAGTGGCCAGTACGAAGATCACGACCAGGCTGACCACCAGGAAGTAATACCACCCCATATTTACTGAAACCCAGCCGACCATGGAGCCGATAACGGATTCAGCGTTTTCTGTGGCCAGCATGGCCCAGAGGGCAATCGCAAGGATTCCCGTTGCTGAACCAATAAAGACCGTCGTATTAACCCGGGTCCGGGGAGCGGCCGGAATCCCTGTTTCGGGCTCCTCTGTCTCCGGTTCCGCAAGTCTGCTCATGGAGTCGATCCTTCGGGTTGCTTTGGAGTTGGAATGCGCTCCGGCAGCCTGGAATGTTTGAGGTGCCCACGGCAACGTACCGGCCTGCTGCGGCAGTGCGGCAGGTCTCACGGTTGGCGGCAAAGTGCGGGCTCCCGGAGGCATTTCGAATCTATCAAAGGGATTTGCGCTGTTCCGATTTCCTTGACGTGGATCACAATCGGTGTCCGTCCGCTGGGATGCCGCGGCTGGTTTGCCGCCGGTCGGGAGCCCTGTGCAGGGCATGTTTTCCCTGCTACGGTTTTTGGAAACGGCCTCAGGACGTGGCCTTATAAATACAACTCGCTTCCACCGGCACCCTGCGGACAGCCGGAACGGCCGCAATGGCCGCTGGAGGACCGGATCGGTTGCCGGTTGTTTTACGGCAGGAGTGGGCAAATGTCCGATCTGGACATGATTCTCGAGAAGACGGTGCGGTCCTACGGGCGGCGGCAGATCCAGGCCGGCCACGCACTGATGATCGTTATGGCACGCGATATTCCATACCCCATCGGAGAAGTGTGGTCTGCGCTCGCAGATCCGGAACGATTGGGTCAATGGGTGGCGCTTCCGGAAGGGGACCTGCGGCGAGGCGGCACCTACAGCCTCCCGGACGGATCCCACGGAGCGATCCTTCGCTGTGACGGACCCCGCCTTCTGACGGTGTCCTGGGCGCGGGAAGGAACGTCGTCTGCAGAGGTGGAATTTCACCTGACCGGGGAGAACGGAAATACCCGGTTGGAACTGCGGTACGCGTCGGTGCGCAAGGGATTCGCGGTAACAGCGGCCCCCGGCGCAGGACTCTGGACCGGCGGTGCGGGGTGGGAATATTTCCTCGACGTCATGGAGGACTATCTGGCCGGGACTATCCCCGAGGAGCCGCCCGGAATCCGGTTTGAAATCGAAGCAGCCGGGCCGCTGGCGCAGCTCTTTGAAGCGCGGAACGAACGCTGGCGAAGGACCGCAGACGAATTCGACCGGGAGCACATCCCCTAGGCGTCCCCAGGCCAGCGGAGGTGCTGTGGACAACTTTACTTCCAAAGTTGAGCGAATTAGACTCAACTTTATTTAGCATTGCGGAAGCATTCTTCGCTGAGGTTTTGAGGAGCCACCGTGGACACTAAATTCACGAACAAGAGCCAGGAAGCACTTTCGGCTGCGGCCATGAACGCGAACACTGCGGGGAATCCGCAGATTGAACCGGCGCATCTGCTCAAAGCGCTTATGGATCAGCGGCAGGGGGTCGCCGTCGCCCTCCTGAAGGCTGCAGGAATCAATGTGGACACCGTCAGTGCCGCTGCCAGCACCGCCATTCACCAGCTGCCTTCCTCCTCCGGCAGCTCGGTGGCGCAGCCCCAGTTTTCCCGGCCCTTGCTTCAAGTCATCAACGCGGCGCAGCAGGAGGCAGAACAGCTGGGGGATGCCTTTGTCTCTACCGAACACCTCCTGCTCGGGTTGTCCCTCGACAACGGTCCCGCAGGAAAAGCGCTTCGGGACAACAACGCCGGGCACGACGCGCTCAGCGCCGTGCTTCCAACCGTACGAGGAGACCGCAAAGTGACCAATGCCGACCCGGAGAACACGTTCCAGGCCCTGGAAAAATTCAGTACCGACCTGACGGAAATGGCCCGCTCGGGCAAGCTGGACCCCGTGATCGGCCGGGACGCCGAGATCCGGCGCGTCATCCAGGTGCTCAGCCGCCGTACCAAGAACAACCCGGTACTCATCGGCGAGCCGGGCGTGGGCAAGACGGCCGTCGTCGAAGGACTGGCCCAGCGCATCGTTGCAGGGGACGTGCCCGAGAGCCTGAGCGGCAAGACCCTGCTGTCCCTTGACCTTGGATCCATGGTCGCCGGTGCCAAGTACCGCGGCGAGTTCGAAGAGCGGTTCAAGGCCGTGCTCGAGGAAATCTCCAATGCCGAAGGCCAGATCGTCACCTTTATCGACGAGCTGCACACCGTAGTAGGGGCGGGTGCGGCCGAAGGGTCCATGGACGCCGGCAATATGCTCAAGCCAATGCTGGCGCGCGGGGAGCTGCGGCTGATCGGCGCCACCACGCTGAACGAATACCGCGAAAACGTTGAAAAGGATGCGGCATTGGAGCGCCGTTTCCAGCAGGTATACGTGGGCGAGCCCAGCGTCCCGGACACCATCGGCATCCTGCGCGGCTTGAAGGAGCGGTACGAGGCCCACCACAAGGTCGCCATCGCCGACTCGGCCCTGGTTGCCGCCGCAACGCTGTCCAACCGCTACATCACCGGGCGCCAGCTTCCGGACAAGGCCATTGACCTGGTGGATGAGGCTGCTTCCCGGCTGCGGATGGAAATCGACTCCGCCCCCGAGGAAATCGACGAGCTCCGGCGTGCCGTGGACAGGCTCACCATGGAGGAACTCGCACTGGCGAATGAAACGGACGAGGCTTCGATTGAGCGGCTGGCCGTCCTGCGCGAAGACATGGCGAATAAGAAGGAACAGCTGGCCGCGCTCAACGCCCGGTGGGAAGCCGAAAAGGCAGGACTCAACCGGGTCGGCGACCTCAAGGCAAAGATCGACGAGCTGCGCAGCGAGGCGGAGAAATTCCAGCGCGACGGCGACCTCACGGAAGCCTCCCGCATCCTGTACGGGGAAATACCTGCCCTGCAGAAGGAATTGGAGGCAGCTCAGCAGGCCGAGGAGAACAGCTTCGGCGAAGAAACCCGGGAACTGATGGTCTCCGAGGAAGTCACTGCGGACGACATCGCGGAAGTGGTCTCTGCCTGGACGGGCATCCCCTCCGGACGCATGCTGCAGGGCGAATCCCAGAAACTGCTGGACATGGAAGAAGCCATCGGCTCGCGCCTGATCGGGCAGAGCAAGGCCGTGGCCGCGGTCTCCGATGCCGTGCGCCGCTCACGGGCCGGTGTCAGCGATCCGGACCGGCCCACCGGTTCCTTCCTTTTCCTTGGCCCCACCGGCGTCGGCAAGACCGAACTGGCGAAGGCCCTGGCGGACTTCCTCTTCGACGACGAGCGGGCCATGGTCCGCATCGATATGAGTGAGTACTCCGAGAAGCATGCGGTGTCCCGCCTGGTGGGTGCGCCTCCCGGATACGTGGGCTATGAAGAGGGCGGCCAGCTCACCGAAGCCGTGCGCCGCCGCCCCTACTCGGTGATCCTGCTGGACGAAGTGGAGAAGGCGCATCCGGACGTCTTCGACATCCTGCTTCAGGTGCTCGACGACGGCCGGCTGACTGACGGCCAGGGCCGGACGGTGGACTTCCGCAACGTCATCCTGATCCTGACGTCCAACCTCGGGTCCCAGTTCCTGGTGGATCCGGGCCTGACCGAGGAGCAGAAGCGCGAATCGGTGATGTCCATGGTCAACGCGAACTTCAAGCCGGAGTTCCTTAACCGGCTCGACGACGTGATCCTGTTCGATCCGCTGAGCCTGGAGGATCTGACCCGGATCGTGGACATCCAGGTGCGTGCCCTGGCCAACCGCCTCCACGAGCGCCGCCTGGTGCTGGATGTGACCGATGCGGCCCGGGAATGGCTGGGCCTGACCGGCTACGATCCGGCCTACGGTGCACGGCCGCTACGCCGCCTGGTGCAGCGGGAAATCGGCGACCAGCTGGCCCGCGGGATCCTGGCCGGAAAGATCAGCGACGGCAACACAGTGCTGGTGGATAGGCCGTCAGACGGGCTGGACGGCGACGGGCTGGTGGCCGAGCCCGGGCTTACGGTGGCAGCGGTCGCTTAGGTCCGAAAAGCACAAAGGCGCGCGGCGGCTGATGCCCGCCGCGCGCCTTTGTGCTGTTGCCTGGGGCGCTTACTCCTGAACCAGGGACTCGGTGAGTTCCTGGCCCTCAGGGGCGAAGACAATGCAGTCCACGCGGCGGTCACCGGAGGCCCAGGTCTGCTCGGTGGGGATGGACTTGGTCAGCTTCAAGCCCGGGGACTCCGCGGCGGCGTCGGCATACTCCACAGCCGCGCAGACCTCGCTGACCCGCTCTTCCAGGGCGCCGGTGCCGGGGAAGGCCGCGTCCTCAGTGAAGCTGTCCGTGGCGACCAGCTGGGCGTTGTGCGGCGTTTCGCAGGTGACTACGGTGGCGCTGGAGTTGACGTCGTCCCAATCCTTCAGGCACGCGCCGTCCGCCAGCTCGAGAGGACTCACATCCTCGGAGATGACACCTTCCTCCTTGCCGTTAAAGACGAACACGAAAAGCAGGATGGCGACGACGGCGGCGAGCACAACGCCGCCGAGTACCAGCAGCAGGCGGGTGTTGCGCTTGCTCTTGCCGCTGTCCTTTGCCGCGGCGGGGGCGATGCCTGCCGGCGTCCCTGCCCCAGTTGCGGAGGCCGTGGCGCCGGAGGCAGCGCCGGACTGCTTGGATGCTGCCGTGGCCCCCGCTGCCTGGCTTTCGGCCAGCCGGCGTGACCGGCGGGTGTCGCCCGCCGGTACAGCTGCCGTCACGGGCTCCGGCTCTCCTGATGCGGCATCCGGGGCGACGGTGCGCTCCTGGGGTGCCGCGGTCATCGGAGCTGCCGCATTGATGCCGTGCAGGGGATGCGGTTCAGTGCCCCCTGCGGACGGTTCCTGCTCCGCTTCGGCGGCTGGTTCAGGTGTTTCGCCGGGCGCCGGAAGGTCTAGCCCGACGGCGGCTTCACCTTCGGAGCCATCGGCCTTGGAGTCATCTGCACCGTCGCCGGGGGCCGCGGAGTCTTCAGTACCCCGATCCGGCATGGCTTCAGCCTCCGCGCTGTCGGTTGTGTCTTCAGCCTCGGCACCATCGGCCTTGGAGTTATCTGCACCGTCGCCGGGGGTCGCGGAGTCTTTAGTATCCCCGTCCGGCACGGCTTCAGCCTCCGCGCCGTCCGGCACTGCTTCAGCCTCCGCGCCGTCCGGCACGGCTTCAGCCTCGGTCCCGTCCGGCACAGCGGTACCGGCAGCCGACTCAGACTCGGAGGCCGTTGCAACGCCGTCCTCGGGTGTTGGACCGGAAAGAGTGGTCGCCTCGTCAGTTTCTCCGGGCTCATTGGCGCCGGCAGCGTTGGCGTCCACCTGGACTTCCGTCCCGGCAGGAGCGGGTTCCAGTCCGGACAGGCGCCCGGCTTCCGCCGCGTCGGCCTCGGCTGCAGCGGTTTCCGAGACAACCTGGTCGAGGGACGCTGCTTCCACGGCGTCATCACTCAGGGCCGGCTCGGCCAGGGAAGGTTCTTCCAGTTCGAGTTCCTCCGGTGCTACCACCACTGGCTCCGGGGGAAGATCCAACGCAGCGGTTTCGTCACCGTCGGGTTCAGTTCCGGCGGCCATAGCCGGGGCATCCGCTGCGGAGCCTGCGCCGTCAGCCCCTTCGGCGGCGGCCATGTCAGCGTCTCCGGCACCCTCGAAACTGCGTTCCCAGACTCCGGCGTCGTGGTTTCCGTCTTCGGAGAGCCACGCGGGGGAGTCCGAATGCGCGCTCAGATCGGGGAAGGCACCCGGCGTACTTTCCTTCTCCGGTGGCGGATAAACCGCTTCCGGTGTACTTTTCTGATCGCTCATGGTGAACGTCTGTCCTCCCTGTAGGCGGTGGCATGATGCACCCCAAAACTGTCTCTACCCCCGACTTTAGCCAATATCGGCGGGTGGGCGCAGGGACCGGCGTGCCGGAGGCGCTGTGCTAATGCTCGGGGAATACCCCTCGCCGCGGTCGAGGGGGCACAAGCCAGCGGGAAAACATGTAACCTGTACTTACGACAAATTGACCAAATATTCCGGGGCCCTCGTTCATCTGCCCGAACGACTAACCTCCGGATCGACGCAAAAAGGGGGTCACGCCATGGGGCGCGGCCGTCAAAAGGCAAAAGCAACCAAGCAGGCTCGGGAGATGAAGTACTTCACCCCTGCCACGGACTACTCGGCGCTGCAGCGTGAGCTCTCAGGACCGACGAGTCGTCCATCCAGTCGATATCCCGAGGAGCCGGCTGAGCCCGACTACTCGGCGTACGAAGATAAGTACGCGGATCAATTTGGCGACGATGACGATGATGAGGGGAACCGCCGCGTAGGCTAGCGGTAATTTCCTCAACGACGTTGGCCAATTGCCTCCTTCAGCGGATCACCTTAGGGTGGGTCCGCTGAATGGCGTTAAGCCTGTAAGTAAGTTCCTGTTTTAGAGCAAGGCCCCGCACCGGCGTATCCGGTGCGGGGCCTTGCTCTGTTCGGGGGGAGTGCTTAGGCGTAGGCCCCGACCAAGCGGACCGCACCGCCGTCAACGCCCTTGGCACCCTGTACAAAATCGGCATCGGTGCCGGACGGCGTTTCGATCCCGCCGACAGTGCCCATGGCCCAGGCGGGGACGCCGCGGGCCGCGAGGCGCTCAAGCGCGGCGTCCGCGCTTCCGGCGTCGACGATCGCCACCATGCCGACGCCGAGGTTCAGCGTACGTTCGAGGTCCGGCTGAGGGACGTTGCCCAGTTCGGCGATCAGCTTGAACACGGGTGGCAGTTCCCAGGTGGAGCGGTCCACCGTGGCCTGCAACCCCTTCGGCAGCACGCGTGCCAGGTTTGCTGCCAATCCGCCGCCGGTCACGTGGCTGAAACCGTGCACTCCGGCCGCGTCGTAGCGGGCGAGGTCCAGGCAATCCGCGGCGTAGACACGGGTAGGTTCGAGCAGTTCCTCGCCCAGGGTGCGTCCCAGTTCGGAAACCTGGCGTTCAAGCTGCCAGCCGGCATGGTTGATGACGCGGCGGACCAGGGAGTAGCCGTTGGAGTGGATTCCCGAAGATGCCATGCCGATGACTACGTCGCCGTGGCGGACGCGGTCCGGGCCGAGGAGCCGGTCCGCCTCCACAACGCCCGTGGCAGCGCCCGCGACGTCGTACTCGTGCTCACCCAGCAGACCCGGATGTTCGGCGGTTTCCCCGCCCACCAGTGCCGTGCCGGCCACCTCGCAGGCAGCCGCGATGCCGCGGACTATGTCGGCGATGCGCTCCGGCACTACTTTGCCGCAGGCAATGTAATCCGTCATGAACAGTGGCTCGGCTCCCACCACCACGATGTCGTCCACCACCATGCCCACAAGGTCGAAGCCGATGGTGTCGTGGATATCCATGGCCTGCGCAATGGCAACCTTGGTTCCGACGCCGTCCGTGGACGTTGCGAGCAACGGCTTCCGGTAGCGCAGCAGCCGGGAGGCGTCGTAAAGGCCGGCGAAACCGCCCACCCCGCCCAGCACCGACGGATTGTGGGTGGCCTTTACGGCTGCCTTCATCAGTTCAACGGCTTTGTCGCCGGCTTCGACATCCACTCCTGCGGACGCGTAGGTGATGGGGGCGGCGTTCATACGGCTTCTTTCTTTTCGGCGTCGGTAAGCAGGTTCTCGTATTCGCTGTCCGGTCCCGGGTCACAGCCGTTGGAGCCGGCGTCCTCCGCGGGATTGGCGGGATTGCCGGGTTCCAGCAGGTTCTTCCCCAGCCGGTCCGCGGAGGGCAGTTCGATCGGGTAGACACCGGTGAAGCAGGCCGTGCACAACCGTTCCCGCGGCTGCAGGGTCGCATCGATCATGCCGTCTTCGGAAATGTAGGCCAGGCTGTCCGCGCCGATGGACGCGCGGATTTCCTCCACGGCAGCGCCGTTGGCGATCAACTCGGCCCGGGAAGCGAAGTCGAT
The DNA here is from genome assembly GCF_025244865.1 of Arthrobacter sp. zg-Y1110. Taxonomy (NCBI): domain Bacteria; kingdom Bacillati; phylum Actinomycetota; class Actinomycetes; order Micrococcales; family Micrococcaceae; genus Arthrobacter; species Arthrobacter sp. zg-Y1110. The sequence goes on along the minus strand of NZ_CP104272.1, from coordinate 2,993,041 downwards.
GCCGTAGAAGCACGGCCATTTCACCGGGGGAGAGGAAATCTTCACGTGGACCTCAAGGGCGCCGGCTTCGTGCAGCATCCGAACGATGGCACGCTGCGTATTGCCGCGCACGATGGAATCATCCACCACCACTACCCGCTTGCCGCGGATTACCGATTCGAGGGCGTTCAGCTTCAACTTGATGCCGAGCTGGCGAAGGGTCTGGCTGGGCTGGATGAAGGTGCGTCCAACGTAGGAGTTCTTGACGAACCCATGGGCAAAGGGAATGCCGGATTCCTCGGCGTATCCCACCGCGGCCGGGGTGCCGGATTCCGGGACCGGGATCACGATGTCCGCTTCGACCGCGTTTTCCCGTGCCAGCTGTCGGCCCATTTCGACGCGGGATTCGTACACCGACCGGCCGGCAATGGTGGCATCGGGGCGGGCGAGGTAAACGTACTCGAACACGCAACCGGCCGGCGTCGGCTCCCCGAAGGTGCGGCTGCGGACCCCTGACTCGTCAATGGCAATGAACTCGCCCGGCTTGATCTCCCGGATGAAACTGGCTCCCACCGTGGCGAGGGCGGAGCCTTCGGAGGCCACCACCCAGCCACGCTCCAGCCTTCCAAGCACCAGCGGCCGGACGCCGTAGGTGTCCCGCGCGGCGTAGAGGGTGCCCTCATCCATAAACACGAAGGAGAACGCGCCGCGCAGTTTCGGCAGCAGTTCCATGGCCGTGTCCTCAAGGGACCGTCCGTCGCTGCCGTTGAGCAGGGCGGTGACCAGGGCCGTGTCGGAGGTGTTGCCCTGGGCGATTTCGCCGGTGCGGGGCCTGCCTTCACGCTCGAGGATCAGCTCGTACAGTTCGGCGGAGTTGGTCAGGTTGCCGTTGTGCGCCAGGGCCACGGTGCCGCTCGCGGTGGCGCCGAGGGTGGGCTGGGCATTCGCCCAGTGGGAGGCACCGGTGGTTGAATACCGGCAGTGCCCCACCGCAATGTGCCCCAGGAGGGTATTGAGCGTGGTTTCGTCGAAGACCTGGGATACCAGCCCCATGTCCTTGTACACGCTGATGCGGTTGCCGTCGCTGGTGGCGATGCCGGCGGACTCCTGTCCGCGGTGCTGCAGGGCGTACAACCCGTAATAGGTAAGCTTCGCTACCTCTTCGCCGGGGGCCCAGACTCCGAAGACTCCACAGGCATCCTGTGGGCCTTTTTCGCCGGGCATCAGATCATGGGAAAGCTGTCCGTCTCCGCGTGCCATGTGTGAATTGTCTCATGGACAACCGGCGGCGCGGGCTGTGTGCGCAACCGTTACGACGGCGGCTGTTCCCGGCTTTCCGGTTCCGCGGGATCCACGCTCTCAACCGTGGACCGGCGGGCCCTGCGGACGCTGATCCAATCCAGGATGAGCGCGGTCAGGGCGCCCAGCAGCAGCCCCGGGAGGCCGAACATGACGGTGAAGAACCCGAGGGTGGCTTCACGCGTGAAGCTGGGGTTCTCGGCCCCGCCGTAAGCGACAAAGAGGGCAGCAATAAACCCGGCAACCACGCCCAGTGCCAGGAAAGGGACGAAACGGGGAGCGCGGCGGACCGTAATCTCGCGGCGCTCAGGGCTGTGCTGCTCGGAAACCATGCTTCGATTCTACCGGCCGGGCACTCTCCCGCCTGCCGATGGAGATCAGGCGTGGACGGGACGGATCCCGGCCGGGGATCCTAGGACCCGGTCCGGAAGAGCGGCAGCACATCGGAAAGGTCGGCGCGCAGCCCCGAGGCCGCCACCTTCCCCGCGGCAACGGCGTCGGCCCAGGACTGCCGGCCGGTGACCAGCGCCAGCCAGGTGGCGCCGTCGGTCTCGATGACGTTCGGGGGAGTGCCGCGGGTGTGCCGGGGGCCGGCGACGCACTGAGTCACCCCGAAGGGCGGAACCCGGACCTCGACGCTGTTGCCGGGGGCGCGTTCCGCGAGTTCCTCCAGGGCATAGCGCACCGCCATGGCAGTGGTGCCGCGGTCGGTTGCCCCGGCTGCCGCTGCCTGCAGTGCGGCCCGGCCGTCTTCGCCGGAGATCCGGCGCCGTGCCACGCTTCTAGCCCAGCAGCGCCGTGACCGGCGCACCCAGCCGCAGGCTTCCCACGGGCTGTCCGCCGCCGAGCACCGGCTGCATGATCTTGGTCAGCACCTTCTCCACGGCCAGCGGATCGACGGCGCCGCTGGCGGCCAGCAGCGTCAGGCCCACCAGGGAGGCGGCGCGGGTATTGCCGTCGAGCATCTTCAGCGCCACGGAAACGCCGGTGTCGGTGCCCAGCACCAGGACACCCTCGGCGCCGTTCTTGGCGATGATCCCCAGGTCCTCCATCACAACCGAGTTCTCGCGGCCGTGGCCGTGCACCGCCCACGGGTAGTCGAGCATCGCGGTGGCAACCGTTGCCGCACGGGCGTTGCCATGCTTGCCGGACGGCGCCTTGGCCAGCCGGCCGATGCCGCGGGCCAGTCCGGTCAGCGAGACAGCGGCCAGCGGCGCGCCGCAGCCGTCCACCGCCCAGTGCTGCACGGTTTCGCCGGTGAACTCCTCGATCAGCTCGGCGATGCGGCGCTGCAGCGGATGCTGGGGATCCAGGTAGGTTGCGTGGTCCCAGTTGTTCTCGGTGCACGCCCAGAGGAAAGCGGCGTGCTTGCCGGAGCAGTTGAACGCGATCCGCTGCGGCCCCCTGCCTTCGCGGATGAGTTCATTTCGGGCCTCGGTGTCCTGCGGCCAGTCCTCGGGGCACTGCAGGTGCCCCTCGGTGACGCCGGCGGCGGCCAGCATGCCGCGGACGACGTCGGTGTGTTCCCGGGAGCCGACGTGGCTGGCGGCGGCAAGTGCCACCTGCGGCCCGCGCAAGGGCACCCCGGACTGCATGGCCGCGACGGCCTGGAACGGCTTGAGCGTGGAGCGGGGGAAGATCGGCGTGGTGATGTCACCGAGTTCCGTGACCACGGTGCCGTCGGCGGCCATCACGACGGCGGAGCCGATGTGGCGGGATTCGATAAAACCGTTGCGCTCCAGCACTGCCAGTTCAACGGCGTCGGACGCGGTAAAAGTTGCGTTCATGTTCTTCAGTCTAAAGGGGTGCGGGGGGCGAACCGGCGATGACGGCCCCGGCACCGCCGTCGATCTCGCTGCCCCCCGCTGTTCCTCGGCATGCGCTGCACGACTGCAGCTTCCGCACTTCCACTATCGATCCGCCTCGGGCTACCTGCAAGGGACGCCGGCCTACAGGTACCGGACGCATGCCAAATAGGTAGCCCGGGATGTCGAGCCGCCGCGGACAGGCATCGCTGCGGCAATCCGTGCCGCGGCGTCATGTTGGGCAGGTGCTTTCAGGCGGTCCATCCCAGCAAGTACCCTGATCTACTGTGAAGGTTCTCGTAGTAGGCCCCGGCGGCCGCGAACATGCCCTTGTCCAAGCGCTCCTGGCCGATCCCTATGTCCGCGAGGTCCACGCGGCACCCGGGAACGCAGGCATTGCCCAGCTGGTGCCGGTCCACCCGGTCGAGGCCACCGACCCCTCCGCGGTCACGGATCTGGCCCGCTCCCTCGGTTCCGACCTGGTGGTCATCGGGCCGGAAGCACCGCTCGCGGCAGGTGCTGCCGACGCGCTGCGGGAGGCAGGGTTTGCCGTATTCGGTCCGTCGCAGGCCGCCGCCCAGCTCGAAGCTTCCAAGGCCTTCGCCAAGCAGGTCATGGCGGCCGCCAACGTTCCCACGGCCATGGCGCGCATGGCCGGCACCATGGAGGAAGCAGCCGACGCGCTCGACACCTTCGGCGCCCCGTACGTGGTCAAGGACGACGGGCTGGCCGCGGGCAAGGGCGTGGTGGTGACTTCGGACCGGAAGGAAGCACTGGAGCATGCCCGCGCCTGCTTCGAGGCGGGCGGAACCGTGGTGATCGAGGAGTTCCTGGACGGCCCCGAGGTCTCGCTCTTTGTGCTCTCGGACGGACGGCACGTGGTGCCGCTGGCTCCGGCCCAGGACTTCAAGCGGATTTTCGACGACGACGCCGGCCCCAACACCGGCGGCATGGGCGCCTACTCGCCCGTGGACTGGGCGCCGGCCGGGCTGGTGCAGGACGTGGTCCGCCGGGTCGCGCAGCCGACCATCGACGAAATGGCTTCCCGCGGCACCCCCTTCGTGGGCGTGCTGTACTGCGGGCTTGCCCTGACGACGCGCGGGGTGCGGGTCATCGAATTCAACGCCCGCTTCGGCGACCCGGAGACGCAGGCGGTGCTGGCCCGGTTGAAGACACCGCTCGGCGGGCTGCTGATGGCGGCGGCCAAGGGGGAGCTGGATGCCATGGAACAGCTCAAATGGGACCCGCGCCCCGCAGTCGCCGTGGTGGTGGCAGCGGAAAACTATCCGGGCAAGCCGAGGACCGGTGACCGGGTGCGGGGGCTGAAGAAAGCCGGGCGGCTGGAGGGTGTACACGTGCTGCACGCCGGAACCAAGCTCAAGAAGGACAAGGTGCACAGCGCCGGCGGGCGGGTGCTTTCCGTTGTCGCGCTGGGTTCGGACCTGAACGAGGCGAGGGACCGTGCCTACGCCGGCGTCGATCTGATCCGGCTGGAGGGGTCCCAGCACCGCACCGATATTGCCCTGAAGGCTGCCCGCGGCGAAGTGCGGGTTCCGGAAGGCAGCTCGGGGCAGGCGGGCAGCACCGCCGCCCCGGAAGCCGATGCGGCCCGGGAAGGGAAACTCGCATGAGCGACGGTACGGGCCATGCGCCCCAGCTGCCCGGCTGGCGGCACGTGTATTCGGGCAAGGTCCGCGATCTGTACGTGCCCGAGGGGGACGGGGACGACGCCGGCCGCGTGCTGGTAGTGGCCAGCGACCGGATCAGTGCGTATGACCATGTGCTGGCCAGCACCATTCCGGACAAGGGCCGGATCCTCACCCAGCTCAGTCTTTGGTGGTTTGACCAGCTGGGGGACATCGCGAACCACGTGATTTCCGCCCGGGAGGGTGTACCGGACGCGGTGGCCGGCCGGGCGATGATCTGCAAAAAGCTGGAGATGTACCCGGTGGAGTGTATTGCCCGCGGTTACCTCACCGGCTCCGGGCTGGCCGAGTACCAGGCCTCCCGGACAGTGTGCGGGTTGCCGCTGCCTGCCGGGCTGGTGGACGGTTCACGGATTGAACCGCCAGTGTTTACCCCCTCGGCCAAGGCCGAGCAGGGCGAACACGACGAAAACATCACCTATGAAGCAGTGGTGGACACAGTGGGTGCCGGCACGGCGGACGAGCTGCGTTCCCTGACGCTGCAGATCTACACCCGCGCCGAAGCCGTCGCACGGGAACGCGGGATCATCCTGGCCGATACCAAAGTGGAGTTCGGAAAGGATCCGGTTACCGGTGCGGTCACCCTGGGGGACGAAGTGCTGACCCCGGATTCGTCCCGTTTCTGGGACGCGGCACTGTATTCGCCCGGCCAGGCCCAGCCGTCCTTCGATAAGCAATATGTGCGGGACTGGCTTACCTCACCGGCCTCGGGCTGGGACCGGCGTTCCGATGTGCCGCCCCCCGCTCTCCCGGACGACGTCGTCGAACGCACCCGGGCCCGGTATGTGGAGGCCTATGAACGGCTTACCGGGGAGAAGTTCGTGTAGTCCCGGCATTTTGCTCTTGGCGCTTAACGCAAAAGGGCCGGTCAGATTTCTCTGACCGGCCCTTGCTGGTCGGGGTGACAGGATTTGAACCTGCGACCTCGTCGTCCCGAACGACGCGCGCTACCAAGCTGCGCCACACCCCGTAACCACTGTTTCGCTGAAGTGTTTGACGACCTCGCGAAGCAACTTTACAAGGATACTAGACAAATCCCGATTCCGCGAAACGGACGTTTTGAACGTCTCCGGCGGCACCTGCGGAAGGCCGGTCCGGCGCCTGGTCCGGGCTTAGGAGTCCCGCGCCGTCAGGGTCAGCAGGACCGCCTCGGGACGGCAGGCAAAGCGCACCGGTGCATAGCGCGAGGTGCCGATGCCGGCGGAGACGTTCAGCGGCACCCGGCGTCCCGCATGTGCCCAGGACGTCAGGCCGCGGGCCTGCCAGGTCGGCAGGTCACAGTTGCTGACCAGGGCGCCGTAGCCGGGAATGCAGACCTGTCCGCCGTGGGTGTGCCCCGCAAGGATGATCTCGGCACCCCCGCCGGTGAACTCGTTAAGTACCCGCTGGTAGGGAGCATGGGCGACGCCGATCTTCACTTCGGGCGCTGCGTTGTTCCCCGTGGATGCGGCTACGCCGGACGGTGCAAAGCCCTGATATTTGTCCCGCCCCAGGTGCGGGTCATCCACTCCGGAGAAGTTCAGGCGCAGGCCGGGCAGGTCCATCACGCTGCTGGTGTTGGTCAGGTTCTGCCAGCCGGCGTCCTGGAAAGAGTCGAAGAGGCTGCCCCAGGGCAGCTTCTCCGGCTCGCGCCGATGCTTGGAGGGGCCGGTGAAGTACGTGAACGGATTCTTCAGCACCGGGGCGTAGTAATCGTTGGAGCCCGGGACAAAGACGCCCGGGAAACGCATCACGGGTTTCAACGCTTCAAGCACGGCTGGCACTGCCTGCGGGTGGCTGAGATTGTCGCCGGTGTTGACTACCAGGTCCGGTTCCAGCTCAGCCAGGCCCTGCAGCCAGCGGACTTTCCGCTCCTGGCCGGGAACAAAGTGGATGTCCGAAAGGTGCAGGACCCGCAGGGGAGTGCTTCCGGTCGGCAGGACCCGGACTGTTTCTTCACGGACGCCGAAGAGGTTGCGTTCTATCAGGGAGCCGTAGGCGAGGGCCGCAGCGCCGGTGCCGGCGAGGCCGCCGGCCAGCCATGCTGCCTTCCGCCCCACGGAGGTGAGGGTCGAATCAGCCACTAGCCGTTACCGCCGCCGTTACCGCCGCCGTTGCCGCCGCCGTTGCCGTTGCCGCCGCCTTCACCGCCGCCACCGTTACCGTTGCCGCCGCCTTCACCGCCGCCGCCACCGTTACCGCCGCCGTTACCGTTGCCGCCGCCGTTGCCAGGCCCCTGATCTGCGGCAGGGGATGCCGGCGGGGAAGCCGGCGGAGTGGCGCGGGGCGGTGTTGTGTTGCCGACCATGCTGGCCGGGGGAGCGGTAAACGCGTTGGCCTCGTACTGGCCGGCAATCCTCTGGATGTAATTCTTCCAGGAGGGACCGGCGATCAGGGAGCCGTCGATCTCCGGGTAGGTCCGTCCGCCGATCAGCTTGTCGGACATGGTGGTGTTATTGGCTTTCCAGTTGCCGATCCACGAGGCGGTGACCATTCCGGTGCTGTAGCCCATGAACCAGGTCTGCGAACGGGTGTCGTTGGTGCCGGTCTTGCCTGCGGTGGGAACACCGACCTGCAGGTTCACACCGGAACCGTTGGTCATCACCCGCTGAGTGGCCATATTGACGCCTTGGGCAACCTCTTTGCGCATCACCTGCTCGCAGGACTGCTCCGGAACCTGATATTCGGTGCCGTCGGCGCCGGTGACAGACTCAAGCGCAATGGGGTCACACTTCACACCCTCGGCGGCCAGGGTAGCAAAACCGGTGGCCATGGACAGCGGAGAGGCGTCGCCGCCGCCGCCGAAGGTAGACGGCGGATCGACGGAGAGCATGTCCTCTTTGCCTTCCGAGCTCTTGCCGTTGTGGATTCCTGCGGCAAAGGCGATTTCCTGGAAGGAGCACAAATCCAGCTGGTTGATCTCCGCCAGGGTGATGGTGTTGTAGGACTGTGCCAGGCCGTCCAGGACGGTGGTGCTCTTGTAGTTCGTATCGCCGTAGTTGATGGGCGTCCACGGTTCAAGTGCCACGTAGCGGCCGCCGGGCAGGCACTTGGCGTTCCAGGAGTGCCCCGCGGGGTAGGTGCGCTTGGAACCGTTCAGGGTGGTGTTCAGGGTTTTGCCCGAATCCAGCCAGGCAGCAACGGTGAACGGTTTGTACGTGGACCCGGGCTGGAAACCGCCCAAGCCGTTGAGGGGTTTGGCTGGATCACCGTCTTGGTTGACGTCCACGTTGAAGTTCTGGACGGAGTTGCCATCCGCGAGTTCCGGCGTGTACCGGGTGTTCTGGGCCATGGTCAGGATCTTGCCGGTGCCCGGTTCGATGCTGACCATCGCGTGGCCGATCTCAGCGTCGGTGGTGTCCGGATTGGCCGTTTCATTGACGGCTGTCTGCGCGGCATTCTGGAACGTCGGGTTCAGGGTGGTCTTGATGGTGAGGCCGCCGCGCTTGAGCAGCTTGTCCCGATCTTCCTCGGTGGCGCCGAAGTTCTCGTCGTTGAGCACAAGGCGTGTTACGTAGTCGCAGAAGTAGGGGGCCTGGGAGGCACCAACGCAGTTGCTGGAAACCGGAGTGACCTGCAGGTCCAGTCCGGTGGCAACAGAGGCGTCGAAGTCTGCCTGCGTGATGCGGCCCTTATCCAACATGGCCTGGAGCACCAGGTTCCGGCGTTCCAGGGCGCGCTCGGGGTTCAGCTCAGGGCTGTAAAAAGTGGGGCCGTTGACGACGCCGGCCAGCAGGGCCGACTGGGCAATGGTCAGGTCCTTGGCGTCAACGTTGAAGAAGTAGCGGGCCGCAGCCTGGACGCCGTACGTGGTGCCGCTGAACGGAACGATATTGAAGTAGCCCTCAAGGATTTCGTCCTTGCTCAGCTCTTTTTCCACCGCAATTGCAAGCTTCATTTCGCGAAGCTTGTCGCCAACCGATTTACCGCCGCTGAAAACAACTTCCTCGTTGTTCTGCATGTTGGTGTCAATGATGACGTTGTTTACGTATTGCTGGGTGATGGTGGAAGCACCGCGCGTGCTGTCACTGGTGGCATTGGACACCAAAGCACCCATGATGCCCTGCAGGTCCACCCCGCCGTGATCGTAGAACCGGTCATCCTCGATAGCCAGCATGGCGTCCACCATATTGGGCGACACCTGGTCGAGGGTCACCGGCTGGCGGTTCTCCTCGTACACGGTGGCGATCAGGGAGCCGTCGTTTGCATAGATCTTTGACGGCGTGGCCAGCGCCCCACGTTCCAGTTCCGACGGAAGCTGGTCAAAGAACTGGATGGATCCGGATGCGGCTGTGCCTGCTGCTGCGGCTACCGGAACCAGGAGACCGGCAGCCAGGACTCCGCAAAGAGCACTGATGCCGAAGAACGCGACGAGCTTCCCGAGAGTGGTCGCCGTGTCAAAGAACGGTGATTTGCGTGCTGCCATGCGAGACAGTCTACAAGCACGTTACGCTTTCCCTTATGACCAAATGGGAATACTTCATTACGCCTCTTCCACTGCACACACCCGGCCAAGTGCTCAATATGCACGGGGACGAAGGTTGGGAACTGGTACAGATCGCTTCGGCGCCGAACGGAACCGGTTCCGTTGCCTACATGAAACGCGAAAAAAACCAGTGACCGGCGCTGCCGGTGCAGTCTCGGCTGTTGAGGTCAGGCTCCGGGAACTGGGCCTGAGCCTTCCCGCCGTCGCGTCCCCGGTGGCCGTCTACGTTCCGGCCATGATCACCGGAAACCTCGTCCACACATCCGGCCAACTGCCGTTTGTGGACGGGGTCCTGCCGGCCACGGGCAAGGTCGGTGCCGAAGTGGGCGCAGAGGATGCCGCGTCCTACGCGGCCATCTGCGCCGTCAATGCCCTGGCCGCCGTGAAGGCTCAGATTGGTGACCTAGACCGCGTGGTACGTGTGGTCAAGGTGGTGGGCTACGTCGCCTCCGACCCTTCCTTCACCGGCCAGCCGGCCGTCATTAACGGTGCTTCCGAGCTGCTGGGAAATGTCTTCGGCTCCGCGGGAAGCCATGCGCGTTCCGCCGTCGGCGTGGCGGTCCTGCCTCTGGACGCGCCTGTTGAAGTAGAAATGATCGTTGAATTTGCCTAACTCCTCAGTCCGGCTTTTCCCGGTAGCCCCCGCGGACCGGGTGGCGGCCCAGACTTGGTTCGAGCGCCCCGACCGCACGCCCCGCAAACCGCGGCTGGCGTCCTCGGTGGTGCTGCTGCGGGACTCCCCGCGGGGTACCCAGACGTACCTTTCCTATCGGCGCGGCGAATCGCCCCTGGGCAAGGTCGCCTTCCCGGGCGGCAGCATCGAAGAGAACGACGACGCGCAGGTCGCTTGGTACGGTCCGGCCCCGGCACTGTGGGCGAAGTCCATGGGCGCCGACGACGCCCGGCACGCCCGCCGCCACGTCGTGGCCGCAATCCGCGAGTTGTTCGAAGAAACCGGAATCCTGCTGGCCGGCCCTGACGAGTCCACCCTGTTGGAAAGCAACCGCGGCCCGGAATGGATGGCTGCACGGACGGCCATTGCCACCCAGGAGGCATCCTTCCTGGAGCTGCTTGGTAAGCGCGGACTCGGTCTGCGAACGGACCTTCTGCGCCCGCTCTCCAACTGGCACAGTGCCGACTTTGCGCTCCGGCGCTTCGATACCCGCTACTTTGCCGCGGTCCAGCCGGTGGGCCAGGACGCCACCCTGCTGGAGGGTAAAGGTGTCTGGGCAGACTGGAAACCGGCGGCGGAAGTCATTGCCGCGCGGGACAGCACCGAGCTGGGCGACGAAATCGGCCAGCCGGACACGTCCGGGCTGACCCTGGGCGAACTGGTGGTTCCCGCCGTCGAACTCACCCTGGAAAAGGTAGCGTCCGCCCGAGGCTGTATCGCTTATCTTTCAAGCCGCCGGCCCGCAGCCGTCTACCAGCCGGAACTGGTCGAGGTTGACGGAAAGCCCTGCGTAGCCGTTCGTGCGGGTGGCGGCACCGAAGGATCCTCCCAGCACGGGCGCTAGCCGGCTGCGGCCCGGCCGGTGCACAAACGTGCACGGTTCTCAACCAACAACGGCGGCGCCGGTCCCAGGGACCGGCGCCGCCGTTGTTGGTGTTTCTTGCCTTTAGCGGGAGCGCTGGCGCAGCCGCTGGACGTCAAGAATGACAACCGCGCGGGCTTCCAGGCGCAGCCAGCCACGCTGGACAAACTCGGCGAGGGCCTTGTTCACCGTTTCGCGGGAGGCGCCAACCAGCTGGGCCAGTTCCTCCTGGGTGAGCTCGTGCGCAACCAGGATGCCGTCGGTCGCGGGACGGCCGAAGCGGTCCGCCAGGTCCAACAGCGCCTTTGCCACGCGGCCCGGAACGTCGGAGAACACGAGGTCCGCCAGGGACTCGTTCGTGCGGCGAAGCCTGCGGGCCAGTGCCTGCAGCAGCTGGACGGAAACCTCGGGGCGGGTTTCAATCAGGGCGCGCAGGTTCTCGTGGCGGAGGCCCGCTAGGCGGGTTTCGGAAACGGCGGTTGCCGTGGCGTTCCGGGGCGAGGGATCAAAGAGGGCCATCTCGCCGAACAGTTCGCCCGGGCCGAGGATCGCCAGCAGGTTTTCCCGGCCGTCCGGGGCGGAGCGGCCAAGCTTGATCTTGCCGGAGACGATGAAATAGAGCTGGTCGCCCTGATCGCCTTCGCGGAAGACGGAGGCGCCGCGTGAGAGGTCGACCTCAGTGAGCTCTTCGGTCAGGGCGGCGAAGACGTCGTCTCCCAGAGAGGCGAACAACGGCGCGCGGCGCAGTACCTCGATATCCATGAAATCTCCTGTAAATAGTGGTCTCTCCTTATTATCTTGCCGCACGTCACCCCCTAGTGATACCTGAAGCACGTTTGTTCACTGATAGGTGCGAAAAAGAGGGCAGGACCACAAGCGCGGGAGCAATCCTGATAACGGCTTCCGCAGGTTGTCCCTATAAACTCGCAACTGCAGCGGTCTTCCACCGCCGGGCCACCCCGATTGACACGCTTGGAGCTCTTTGTGCTCGGACTGACACTTCTGGACATCATCCTGCTCCTCGTCCTGCTCTTCTACCTCGTTGCAGGACTGCGCAACGGACTGGTGGTGACCCTCGGCGGGATCGTCGGATTCGTTGCCGGCGCCATTGGCGCCTTTTTCGCGATTCCGCTGGTTGCCGAATGGGTTCCGGATAACGGCTGGCGGCTGACGGTGGTCATTGCCACGGCCGTCGTCCTCGTGCTCGTGGGCCACGCAGCCGGGGCCGCGCTTGGCGGCATGATCCGCAGGTGGCTGAATTTCCCGCCGCTGAGGTTCCTGGACCGCGTACTCGGCGGTGCAGCCAACCTTGCAGTGGCAGCGCTGGTCATGGCCATGCTTGCCTTTAGCGTGACGACGCTGGGCGTTCCGTTCCTGTCCCAGCAGATTGCCGCCTCGAAGGTACTCACCACCATTGACGATGCCACCCCCGAGCAGGTGAAGACCTGGAGCGCGCAGATTCGTTCCTTCACTGTCTCCGAGGGGCTGCCGACCATCCTTGACAGCGCCGCACCCCAAACGGCTGTCCCGCCCAGCGCGGAGGTGGACTCCGCGGAGCTGCGGACCGCATCGGCGTCGGTCCTCAAAATCACCGGCACGGCGTACCAGTGCGGACAGAACCAGACAGGGTCAGGTGTTGTGGTGGCGGATGACCGCGTGCTTACGAACGCCCACGTGGTTGCCGGCGTGAACGAACCAGTGGTGGAGGTTCCCGACGGCAGCGTGCTGCCCGGACGGGTGGTCCACTTCGATTCAGCCCGCGACCTGGCCGTCCTCGCGGTGGAAGGCCTCGACGCCGATCCCGTCCCCGTGGGTGAGCCGCTTGAAGCCGGCACCACCGCGGCCTTTGCCGGGTACCCGGCGGGCGGCCCGTTCCGGCTGCAGGCCGCAAGTGTCGAGGGCCTGTCCAACGTGTCCGTCCGGGATATCTACGGAACCTCCCCCTCGGTGCTGGAGGTCTACACCCTGGCCGCGAACGTGCAGCAGGGTAATTCCGGCGGGCCGCTGCTGGGCATGGACGGCAGCCTCGCCGGCATCATTTTCGCTAAGACCACCAGCGACCAGCCCATCGGCTATGCCCTCTCACTGGCTGAAGTCGGCCCGGTGGTTGATGCCGCGCCGGGTTATGACAGCCCGGTTTCGGCCGGTCAGTGCACCAGCAAATAAAAACAGACGACAGCAGTACCCCGCTATAGCCAGTGCAGGGACTGCCCGTGCGCTCCGGTGCGGGCCACGGCCCTGCCGTTGTGGTGCAGGACGAACAGTCCGGGTTCCGTACCGTGTTCAGGCTCTGCCGGCCCCGGAAGAGCGCCGCTGCCCTCGTTGGAGATCCAATGCACCGGGCGTGCGGGGATATCCACATAGCTGGACACCGTGTCCCGGAAGATTTCCCGGTCCGGCTTCGGAACGTAGGCAAGGACGGCGGTGTGGAACACAACGACGGCGGCCTCGGGCGGGGCTGCTTCAATCAATCCGGCGATTTCGGCGTTGAGGTCCCCCTGGACGATCCGGGCGGGGGAGCAGCCGGCGGTTTCGGCCGCTGCCTTCAGGAGTGTCCGGCGGTCTTCCATGCCGGGCCAGATCAAGGCATCCAACCAGGCGAGGTCTTCGGGGTCGGCAGGGTCCAGCGGCGACAGATCCACCCCGGTGCGGTGGATGATTTCGGGACAGGACCGCGGCAGCGGCGGGTTGCCGGTGGTCGTGCAGTCCAGGATTAGGTCCGCGCGGCCCGGATTGTTGAGGAGGTCGCCGTCGTCGTACCGGTAACCGTAGCGGTCCGGATACAGGCACAGCCCGGCGGAAGCGCCGACTTCGATCAGGGCCAGCGGGCGACCCTCCGTCCGCGCGATCTCGGCGAACAGGGGAAGGAGGACGGCGCAGCGGCGGGGTTCGTTGGTCTGCGTGCTCCGGCGCAGGATGACCGTCCGGATGTCTTCCCAATGCTCCTGCAGGAAGGAACGGAACTGCGCGTAGGGTCCGGCGGCGGCGCCACGGCTCCGGGCGGCCGCCAGCACGAGGTTGGGTTGGCGCTTGGCCTCCGGAAGGGCGTCAATCAGCTCCAGCACCTCAGGATCCGCGCTGATAGCCGCGGTCCACTGCTCATACACATCGGAGGATCCCCGGGCCTCGAATTCGGCGAACCGGGCATACCGCTGCGCAGTGGCGGCCATGGCTACTCCGCGGACTGCCCGGCGGCGGCGGACCCGATCAGGTAGTCCACCGCCATGCGGTAGCCACTGATACCGGCCCCGCAGATCACTACCTCCGCCACCGCGGAGACGAAGGAGTGGTGGCGGAACTCCTCGCGGCGGTGGATGTTGCTCAGATGAACCTCGACCACCGGAAGTTCCACGCCGGACAACGCGTCCGGGATGGCCACCGAGGTGTGGCTGTAGGCAGCGGGATTGATGACAATGCCGTCCGCGGTGCCACGCGCCGCGTGGATGGCATCGATCAGATCGCCTTCGTGGTTGGACTGGACGCAGTCCACGGTCCAGCCGTGGGCGGAGGCCGCGGCCATGGCCGCGGCCTCCACATCCGCCAGGGTGGAGCTGCCGTAGATCGCCGGTTCGCGGGTGCCCAACAGGTTCAGGTTGGGGCCGTTTAGGACGAGGAGGTTGCGGGTGCCGGCTGAAGTCATGGCTTAACTATGCCGGAGCTCAGATCAGAAGGCTGCACTGCGGCCGTGTTGCGCGCTGTCATGCGGCGGGCGGCCAGCGCGCCGGCAATGGTGATCAGGGACATCAGGGCCAGGACGACGCCGGGGTGCCACCACGCACCGCCGGTTGCGTTGGAGAACACCTGGGTGATGGACGGGGTGAATCCGGAGAGGATGCCGGCCAGGCTGTAGGCCAGGGACATGGCGGTGAACCCGGTTCGGGCCGGGAACAGATCCGCCATCAATCCCCCCAGTGCCGCCCACGCCGCCGTCGGCGCGATCCCGCCGATCAGGATGGTCAGGATGTAGACCGGCGCGGTGGCGTTGCTGATGATGAAGTACAGCGGGAAGGAGATCAGCAGGGTGGCAACGGCCCCGGCCATCACCATCCGCGCCGAACCGATCCGGTTGGCCAGGAAACCGAAGGCGGGGATGGTTGCCAGCTGCAGCACCGAACCGACCAATGCCGCGTTCAGGACCGTGGATTCGGACAGCCCAAGCACCGTTGTCCCGTAGGACTGGGTGTAGGTGGTCATCAGGAAGTAGGAGCCGATACCCAGCAGCGCAGCCGCGGCCGCCACCAGGACCGCAGCCCACTGGGTGCGGAGCACCTCCAGCAGCGGAACCCGGGTGATCTGGTGCGCCTGTGCCACGCCCTTGAAAACGGGGGTTTCATCGATGGCCAGCCGCAGGTACAGGGCGATGCCCATAAAGGGGAAGGCCAGCAGGAACGGAATGCGCCAGACCCCGGCTGCCAGGTCCTCGTCGGAAACCTGGGTAAGCAGCAGGAAGATGCCGGTGACCATGATGGTGCCTACCGGCGAACCGATCTGCGGAATGGCCGCGTACAGCGCCCGCTTTCGGGGAGCGGCGTGCTCGGTGGCAATCAGGATGGAACCGCCCCATTCACCCCCGACAGCCAGGCCCTGGAGGAGGCGCAGCGCCACCAGCAGCAGCGGCGCCCAGATCCCGATGGTGTTGTAGTCCGGCAGCAGGCCCACGGCTCCGGTGGCGGTACCCATCAGGACGATGGTTCCGATCAGGGACGTTTTGCGTCCTACCCGGTCACCGATGTGGCCGAAGAGAATGGCGCCCAGGGGTCGGGCGATGAAGCCCATGCCCAGGGTGAGGAAGGACAGCAGGATGCCTGTTGCCGCATCCACGTCTGGGAAGAAGATCCGGTTCAGGATCAGGGCTGCGGCGGTGCCGAAAACATAGAAGTCGTAGGACTCCAAAGCAGTGCCGATAAACGATGCGCCCGCAACTTTGCGGGCCATCTTGGAAGAGGAGGGGGTGGGGGAAGCGGGCAGTGCGGCCGCTGCGGGTGTAGTAGACACAGACAGGAATTGTCCTAGCAGTGGAGGGTTTCACCAAGTCCATGAGTCCAACGTCACACTGGTCCGGATTTCGGCGGAGCTAGGAGGACTGTCCCGGCTCCGGAAGGTGCGGGAGGACCAGTGCCTTTCCGGCCGTGATCAGTGCCGGTTCGACGGCGGTGCCGTCCGCCACGTATCCGTGCACCATTGCGCCGTCCCGCAGCATCAGCAGCTGGTCCGCGAGCTGTCCGGCGTCCGCGGCGCCCAGTTGCTCCAGCCGTTCGCTAACGAGGGCATGCAGCCACGCGCGGTGCTCGGAAACAACCACCCGGACGGGATGGCCCGGGTCCGGATATTCCGCCGCCGCATTGATGAACGGGCAGCCGCGGAAGCCTGCACTGCAGGCCTCGGAACCCATCGCTTCGGCGAACTGCAGCAGCCCGGTGCACGGATCCGGGTCCAGCTCCGCTGCCCGCGCCCGCATCGCCGCCGACTGCTCCCGCAGGTAGGCGACCACGAGGTCATCCTTCGAGCGGAAGTAGCGGTAGAAGGTCACCTTCGTGGTGCCGGCAGCGGCAATGATCTTGTCGGCACTGACTGCCCGGATGCCCTCTCGGTAAAACAGGAGGGAGGCCCGTGCCAGGATCCGCTCCCGCACGGGTGTAGCTGCCGTCATGGGTCCCCTCATTCGTTGTTCCTCATTTGCAGTAGACGTACTAGTTAGTCTACCTTGAGGTCTACCAAGTTTTCCCCACAAAAGGAGTTCCCCATGAGCGCTTTGTACACTGCCGCCGCCACCGCCACCGGCGACGGCCGCAACGGTGAAGCCCGTACCAGCGACGGCAAGCTCGAGGTGAACCTGTCCACTCCGACCGAAATGGGCGGTTCCGGCGAAGGCACGAACCCGGAGCAGCTTTTTGCCACCGGCTACGCCGCATGCTTCCTCTCCGCACTGAAGATGATTGCCCGCGCGGAAAAGGCACCCATCTCGGATGCCGCCGTGACGGCGGACGTCAGCATCTTCAAGAACGACGACGGCGGCTTCAAGCTGGGCGTTGAACTCCACGTGGAGATGTCCGGCGTCGACGAAGCCACTGCGGACAAGCTGACCCAGGCCGCCCACCAGGTCTGCCCCTACTCCAACGCCACCCGCGGCAACATTGACGTGTTCCTGGACGTCACCGTCGGCTAAGTCGCACAGGGTTAAACAACAGCAGGTGCCGTCCCGATCAGGGGACGGCACCTGCTGTTTTCTGCGGGGCCTACTTCTTGAGGGAAGCCGCGATCTGCTGCATCACTGTATTGTCAGCCAGCGTGCTGGAATCGCCGGCTTCGCGTCCCTCGGCCACGTCCTTGAGCAGGCGCCGCATGATCTTGCCGCTGCGGGTCTTGGGCAGCTCGGGGACCACCAGGATATGCCGCGGCTTGGCGATGGGGCCGATTTCCTTGCCAACGTGGTTGCGCAGGGTGGTGACAATGTCGTCGTCGTCCTTGGCGCTGCCGCGAAGGATCACGAAGGCCACCACGGCTTCGCCGGTGGTGTCGTCCGCGGCCCCGACGACGGCGGCCTCGGCCACCGACGGGTGGCTCACCAGCGCGGACTCGATCTCCGTGGTGGAGAGCCGGTGGCCGGAAACGTTCATCACGTCGTCCACGCGGCCCAGCAGCCAGATATCGCCGTCCTCGTCCTTCTTGGCACCGTCCCCGGCGAAGTACATGTTGTCGAACCGGGACCAGTAGGTTTCCTTGAACCGTTCCGGGTCGCCCCAGATACCGCGCAGCATGGACGGCCACGGCTCCTTGACCACCAGGAATCCGCCGGAACCGTTGGGGACCGGCTCGCCCATCTCATCGACGACGTCCACCGAGATGCCGGGCACGGCCACCTGTGCCGAACCCGGTTTGGTGGCCGTGATGCCGGGCATGGGGGCGATCATGTGCGCACCGGTCTCGGTCTGCCACCAGGTGTCCACGATCGGGGCCGGGTTTTCCTTCTTGCCGCCGTTGGCGCCGATGACCTGCCGGTACCACATCCAGGCTTCGGGATTGATCGGCTCGCCCACCGAACCCAGGACCCGGATGGATTCGAGGTTGTACTTCTGGGGGATATCCCGGCCCCACTTCATGCAGGTGCGGATGGCGGTAGGAGCCGTGTAGAGGATGGACACCTTGTACTTCTCCACCAGCTCCCACCAGCGGCCCTGGTGCGGGGTATCCGGGGTGCCTTCGTAAATCAGCTGCGTGGCTCCGTTGATCAGCGGGGCGTAGGTGACGTAGCTGTGGCCGGTAACCCAGCCGATGTCCGCGGTGCACCAGTACACGTCCGTTTCGGGGTGCAGGTCGAAGGTATTCAAGTGCGTAAAGGCCGTTTGGGTGAGGAACCCGCCGGTGGTGTGCAGGATGCCCTTGGGCTTACCCGTGGTTCCCGATGTGTAGAGGATGAACAGCGGATGCTCGGAGTCGTGGGCTACGGGGGAGTGCTCGGCGCTCGCGGTGTCCACAACATCGTGCCACCAGCGGTCCAGGCCGTCGTTCCATTCCACGGGCTCCCCGTTGCGGCGGACCACCAGCACGTTTTCGACGGTATGGCCGTCCTTGGCGAGGGCTTCGTCCACGGCGGGCTTGAGTGCGCTGGGCTTGCCGCGGCGGTAGGAACCGTCCGCCGTGACCACAAGCTTCGCCTCGGCGTCGTCGATCCGGCTGCGCAGGGCGTCGGCGGAGAAACCGCCGAAGACCACCGAGTGCACGGCGCCGATCCGGGCGCAGGCCAGCATGGTGATGACCGCTTCGGGGATCATCGGCAGGTACACCGCCACGCGGTCGCCCTTGGTGACACCCAAGGATTCGAACGCGTTCGCCGCCTTCTTGACCTCTTCGGTCAGCTGCGCATAGGTGTAGGTGCGCGTATCCCCGGGTTCGCCCTCGAAGTAAATGGCCACCCGGTCTCCGCGGCCTTCTTCGACATGCCGGTCCAGGGCGTTGTACGCCGCGTTGAGTTTGCCGCCGACAAACCATTTGGCGAACGGAGCATCAGTCCAGTCCAGCGCCTGGGTGAAATCCTGTTCCCAAGAGAGAATGCTCCGTGCCTGCCGCGCCCAGAACTCGGGCCCATCGGCTGCCGCTTCCTCATACAGCGAGGGACGGGCCACTGCGGATGCTGCAAATTCGGCACTCGGCGGGAAGCTGCGGCTTTCATGCAGCAGGTTCTCGAAGGCGTCTCCGTGCTTCTTTGCAGGGGACTGATCAGACATGGTTGAACCCTTTCACTTCGCTGAAAATCCATCACTAGGGGAATCGTGCATGGCTGCAAACCACCCTATCCCCGGTTTTATGCCACTGTGTCCGCGCTCACATAATCAGTCACAAAACGGCGCGATTATGCGGTGAGCGGTATGTCACTCCGCCGGGACGCGCCGCCCCTGCGCTAGTCTGCCTCGCCGTCGTTGATTAGGCTGTCTGAAGGAAGCAACCGCCTACGTACCGTAGATGCGCACCTCCAGTTCTTGACCGCACCCCGTGCGGTCAAGGGACAGGGGGGTCGTGAATGGAGATCAGTATGAACAACCCCCCTGTTGAGAACGAGGCCCGCACCACGGCCGGATCTTCGGAAACCGGCGGACATCCCTCCGCGACGGACAAGGGCCTGCCGGCACATCCGGCCGCCACGGACCAGGAAGCCCTCGTTGGGCCCTTCGGGCTTCGCGACACCGTTGTAGGCGGCTCGGTCCTCGTGATGCTCGTGGGCAGCATCCTGCCGTTCTTCACGGTGACCCGTCTCGGGTTTGAAGAGGACTTCAACCTTTGGAATGCGTTTTCCCTGTTCTTCATCGGCATCGGCATCCTGCTGCCGCTGCTGGTAGCCGGACTGTTTGCCGGCCGCCGCCTCGCGCCCACGATGAAGCCCCGCGTAGGATCGCTCTCCCTGGACCAGTTCGCCTCCGTGGCAGCTGTGCTGGCCCTGGCTTTCTTCTTCATCCAGACGGTGACCGATTTCAGCGTCGGCGCGATGGTCGCGCTGGTCGGTTCCCTGGGCCTGGTGGTGTCCACCACCCTGGCGCCGCACCTTCCCTTCTTTGCCCGGGAATTCCGTAACCGCCCCGAAGCTGCCGCGGCGCTGACTGCCCGCGATGCTTTGCCGCTGCGTCCGCGTCCGGCCCGCCCGAAGCCTGAAGCGAAGCCGGAGACGGAGAACGCCGCCGGTGCCCGCCGTTTCACCAACCCGCTGCGCCGCAACGAGGACGCCCGCACCACCGTGCATGACGCGCCGAGCCAGAGCGGCACCGATGTTTCCGCTCCGGGCGGCACCGCCGTCGTCGGAACCCCCACCGCCGGGGCGGCAGCAGCCGCTCCCGCCACCTCCGCGCACGCTGCATCCACCCCCTCGACGCAGGTTTCCCCCGCCACGGCATCACCGGCTACGCAGGCGCAGCCCGCTGCCGCTCCG
This sequence comes from Arthrobacter sp. zg-Y1110, assembly GCF_025244865.1. Lineage (NCBI taxonomy): Bacteria > Bacillati > Actinomycetota > Actinomycetes > Micrococcales > Micrococcaceae > Arthrobacter > Arthrobacter sp. zg-Y1110. The sequence goes on along the minus strand of NZ_CP104272.1, from coordinate 2,972,834 downwards.
GCCGCCGGAATGCAGGCCGAGGAACCCATGGCCGCCACGACCGTGAATCCGGTGGTCCGCGACGCCGGAACCCCCGAAGCGTCCGCAGCAGGGGCCCACGAAGCCGAAGCCGGCAACGCGGAACCCATTACCGCTACCCGTGACGAGTCCGAGGCAGTGGTGGAAGCCTTCTGGTTCGCCGTGGGCACGCCGCGCCAGATTGTGGACGAGCGCACCGGCCTGCCGCTGTTTATGTTCCACCCGGGTGACTGGGAACTGGGCCTTGAGGACCGCGGTGACGAATTCCTGGTCCAGGACAAGCGCACCGGGCGCATCGGCGTGCTGCGCGACCTCAGCAACATTGAGCGCGTCGACGCCGACCAGTAGGCCGTTCGCAGCAGGGCCGAACAGCATCAGGGGCCATCAGCAGCATCCAACCGTCAGTAGAAGGACACCCAGCAGTGGCAAAGGCAACCGGCAGCGATCCGTCCCTCCTCGCTTTGAAGCGGAGGGCACGGCGGATCAACCGGATGCTCGGCGAGGTTTATCCCTACGCCGTGGCCGAGCTGGACTTCACCAACGCGTTTGAGCTGCTGGTGGCCACTGTGCTTTCGGCGCAGACCACGGACATCCGGGTCAATGCCGTCACGCCCATCCTCTTTGCCCGGTACCCCGATGCCAAGGCGATGGCGGAGGCCGACGAGGAGACGCTGCAGGAGATTCTCCGGCCCACCGGATTCTTCCGTGCGAAAGCGGCCAGTGTGAAAGCACTGTCCACCCGGCTGGTCGATGAGTTCGACGGCGAAGTGCCGGACCGGCTCGAAGACCTGGTCACCCTGCCCGGCGTCGGCCGGAAGACCGCCAACGTGGTGCTGGGCAATGCCTTCGGCGTTCCCGGAATCACGGTGGACACCCACTTCGGGCGCCTGTCCCGCCGGTTCGGCTGGACCACCGCCACAGACCCGGTGAAGGTGGAGGAAGACGTCGCGGCGCTGTTCGAGCCGAAGGACTGGACCCCGCTTTCCAACCGGGTGGTGTTCCACGGCCGGCGGGTCTGCCACGCCAAGAAACCAGCCTGCGGCGCCTGCCCCGTCGCCCAGCTCTGCCCCTCCTACGGTGAAGGCGAAACGGACCCCGCGAAGGCACGCAAACTGCTCAAGTATGAGCTGGCGCCCGGCCGCGAGGAACTGCACGCCCGGATGATGGCCGCCGAAACCCGGGCCCAGCTGCGGGCCGCCGGCTTCGGCCTGGAAGCATGAGCGCCTACGCCGATCTGCGGGCGCTGGGTGTCTCCGCAGCCGCCCGCACCACCTACTTCGACGCGAACCTGGAACTGATGCGACGCAGCGTGGACCCGGCCACGGCCCGCCGTGCCGCCGTGCTGATCCTCTTCGGCAACCTGGATGACAAGCCAGCGGACTTCCGTTCCGCCGGGGTCCCCGCCGAACTCGATGTCCTGCTGGTCGAGCGGGCAGCCACACTCAACGACCACCCCGGCCAGGTGGCCTTTCCCGGCGGCTCCCTGGATGCCGCCGACGCCGGCCCGGAAGCCGCAGCCCTGCGCGAAGCCCGGGAGGAAACGGGATTGGACCCCGACGGCGTTACGGTCCTCGGGACCCTGCCGGAGGTGGGACTGCCCGTCAGCAACTTCCTGGTCACCCCGGTGCTGGGCTGGTGGGACCGGCCCACGCCGGTGGACGTGGTGGACTACGGGGAATCGGCATCGGTGTTCCGCGTACCGGTGGCCGACCTGCTCAATCCGGAAAACCGGCGCACCGCCGTCATCACGAACGGCTCTCGGACGTACCGTTCGCCGGCCTTCCGCGTGAACGGAGTGCTGGTGTGGGGCTTCACCGGCATCACCCTCAACGCCGTGCTGGATGAACTGGGCTGGACCCTGCCCTGGGATGAGAGCCGGGAAATCGTTCCGGCTCTCTAGCCTGCGCTGCTACTTGGCGTCCGCGTAGGAGTCCACGGCAACGGCTACCACCGGGAACTCCAGCGGAATCGGCCCGAACAGCAGCCGTGTGGCTGCCGACGCGGCCTCCGTCACCAGTGCGCTGACCTCCTCGACCCGTTCGGCAGGCACCTGGAGCATCACCTCGTCATGCAGGAAAAACACCAGTTCTCCTGCAGGGGCGGACGACGACGCCGCCCGCAGCCGCCGTCGTATCTCCGCCAGCCAGCACAGCGCCCATTCCGCCGCCGTCGCCTGGACCACGAAGTTGCGGGTGAACCGGCCCTGGGCGCGGGCCAGCGAATCTGCGCGGCGTTGTTCCTCGGCGCTGGTGCTCTGCTGGGCGCGGACCCAGCGTTCCGATACCGGCGGCGAACTGCGGCCCAGGTGGCTGCTCACCACCTGCCCGGCTTCACCCGCCCGGGCGCCGCGTTCCACCACGCCGATGGCCTGCGGGTAGGCGCGGGTCAGCACCGGCATCAGCCGGCCCGATTCCCCGCTGGTGGCCCCGTACATGGCCCCGAGCATTGCCATCTTTGCCTTGGCCCGGTCGCCGTCGAAACTGCGGTCTGCGATGCCCTGATAGAGGTCCTTGCCGCGGGCCGCTGCCGCCAGAGCATTGTCCTGCCCCAGGGCGGCGAGGACACGGGGTTCCAGCTGCGCTGCGTCGGCCACGATGAGCCGGTGGCCGGGGTCCGGGCGAACGGCGTCCCGTACCGTCTTGGGAATCTGCAGCGCACCGCCGCCGCGGGAGGCCCAGCGACCCGACACCACGCCGCCCACTACGTATTCGGGCCGGAAGCGGCCGCCGTCCACCCAGGCATCCAGCCAGGCCCACCCGTTGGCGGTGAGGAGCCGGGAGAGCTTTTTGTACTCCAGCAGCGGCTCGATGGCGGGATGGTCCTGCTGCTGCAGCTCCCAGGAGCGGGTGCTGCGGACCTCGATGCCGGCGCGGTGCAGGGCCCGCAGCAGCTCCTGCGGGGAGTCCGGGTTGAAGCCGGGGTTGCCCAGCAGCAGGCGCAGCTCGGCAACAAGCTGTTCGAGCTTTTCGGGGCGCTGGCCCTCCGGCGGCCGCTCGCCGAGGCTCTCCCGGAGCATGGCCTCGTGAATGTCCCGGCGCCACGGAATGCCGGAGTGTTCCATTTCCACGGCGATCAGGCCGCCGGTGGACTCCGCGACGGCCAGCAGGTTCAGTTTCGCCGGCGACGTGGAACGGGCGATCGCATCCAATTGGTCCGCCAATTCGGCGGCGAGCTCGGCAGCGGTGGCCTGCTGCGGACCGGCCGCCGCTCCGGCGGGGGCGTCGAGCGTATCGAAGATGGAGGTCTGGTCGGGGGAGTGCTGGACCGGGAGCAGCTGGCGGGGCGCCGGGTCTGGAGCCTCTTCCGCGGCGCGCAGTTTTTCGATGTAGGGAGTGGAGGGCACCGACTCGGCGAACCGCAGGATCCCGCGCACCAGTGCGAGGTCGTGGCAGCGCTCCACCGTGAGTCCGGCAGCCAGCAGCCGGGAATAGACTGCGCGGGCAGAGTCCCAGACCCAGCGGACCGGCTGTTGTTCATAGTGCCGCACGGCCGCGGGCAACCGGTCTCGGGTAATCACGACGGCGGGCGCGGACGGAAGGCCGGCGTCGTCGGTTTCCTGCAGGGTCCAGGTCTCGTCCTTCGCCTGGGCAGCGCCGGTGCCGGGTGCGAGGACGATGTACATGCTTCTATTCTCACCCGGAACCGCGGCACCGTGCTTTAGCCGCTTCGGTCGCGGGGAAACCTGCGGCGCGGCGATAGGGGAGACTGGAAGCTCACCAACTCTCAGGGCGGAACCACTTGATCACTCTTCAGCAGGACAATGACGGCTTTATTCGGATGGACCGGCATTTCCCGGCCTCCGCTTCCATCGCGGTCCGCTTCAGCGACGGCACCAGCGAAGTGCTCACCGGTGCCCGGCTGAATCAGGCGTACGACGACGCCGTGGCCGTTTTCCGCGCAAAGAACCACCTGGATGCCAAGGGTTTCTCCCGCGTACCGAAGAAGGTTTTCCCCGGCGCCAACAAGATCAATGTCGTTCCGGTGCAGCCCGGGATGGGCGACTAGCTCAAACTCAGGCGGAATCCGCGGTGCGGGCACCCAGGTGCCCGGCGACGAGCCTCAGCAGTTCGGGCACCACCGCGGGGGAGAAGTAGTGGCCCATTCCGGGGATCGTGGCCAGCCGTGAGCCGGGAATGGCGGCCACCGTCGCCGCGCCCCCGCTGGGATGCACAATCGGATCCCGGTCGCCGTGGATTACAAGCGTCGGAACCCGGATTCCGGCCAGGGCCCCGGTGCGGTCGGCGGAGGCATTGATAGCACCGAGCTGCCGGGCCCGGGCCGCCCCGCCGTCCGGATAGGCTCCGCGGTCCCAGGCCAGGCCGGCCAGTTCGGCTTCCGTCGCCGGATCCGCCGGGTTGGTCCGCCCGGAAAGATGACGCATCAGGGCTACCCGTGCCCGGATGAACTCCTCGCGGGTCCTCGGAGGCCGTGCCGCGAACCGGCGCTTAGTGGAGAAAGTTGCGCCACCCACGTCCCGGGCTCCGGTGGTGGAGATGATGGAGGTCAGGGTCAGGACGCGGTCCGGGTGATGGGCGGCCACGGACTGGGCGATCATGCCGCCCAGCGACATCCCCGCCACATGGGCCCGGCCCACCTGCAGGTGTTCGAGCAGCCCCGCGACGTCGTCGGCCATGTCCTCAATCCGGTAGGCGCCGGGCATCGGCCGGGCCAGCACCTGATGCAGCAGGGTGGGTGTGGGGGTGTCCATCCGGCAGGAGCGTCCGACGTCGCGGTTATCCGGCCGGATGACGCGGTAACCGGCAGCGGTCAGGCCCTGCACGAATGCGGCCGGCCACGCCTCCAGGTCCAGGCCGAGGCCGGACAAAAGGACCACCGGCTCGCCGTCGTCGGGCCCCTCGATCCGGTAACACAGCCGCAGCCCGGACCCGAGGGTGACGAACCGGTCCTCCGCCGAATTGTCGGCCCCGCCGGCGTCACCGCTGAAGTGCAGGTACTCATCCGCCAGCGCACCTTTCTGCAGGTCCCTCCGGTCGGCCAGGAAGTTCATGGTCATCAGCCAGGGAGCCTGGTCGCCCTGCCGGGGCAGGGAAGAAAGGCTGCGCTGGACGTAGCCGGCGCCAAAGTCCAGCAGCGGCCGGGTATGCATGTCCGGCGGCGCGACGGGGACGGCCGATGTGTAGCCGTGCCGGTCCATGGAGCTGAGCAGCCGCGAGAACCACTGCGTCAGCAGCCCGACCTTTAGCGTCCAGGAAGCGTTGGTGTAACCGATGGCGAACGCCATGTTGGGGATGCCGCTGAGCATCACTCCGCGGTAGGCGACGTGCTCGGCCAGGTTTACCGGCACGCCGTCGAGCTTTAATTCCATACCGCCCAGCACCTGGACGGTGAATCCGGTGGCGGTCACCACGACGTCGGCCTCCACCTCTTCACCGGAAGCCAGCCGGAGGCCGCGCTCGGTAAACCCGGTGGTCCGGCCGGTCACCACGGTTGTGTTGCCGCTGCGCAGGGCGGTGAAGAAATCGCCGTCCGGCACCGCGCACAGCCGCTGGTCCCACGGCCGGTACGGCGGGTTCAGGTGCTTATCCAGCTCAAAACCCTCCGGTACATTACGGGCCTGGGTACCGCGGATGAGCTTCCGGGCCAGGTCCGGCCAGCGCTGGCAGAACACCCAGATGGCACGCTGCCGGCGGGCGCTGACCTCGGCCATGATCCGGCCGGTCCGTTCGGGCCCGACGACGCCGCGCAGCCGCCGGGCCAGCGGATCCTCCGCCGGGACGGGAAGGATATAGGTAGGCGTGCGCTGGACCATTGTCACGCGGGCGCCCAGCTCCGCCAGCGCCGGAACGAGGGTGACGGCCGTGGCTCCGCTGCCAAGCACGGCAATCCGTTTCCCTGCGACGTCCAGGTTCTCGGGCCAGTGCTGCGGATGCACCACCGGTCCGGCGAACAGTTCCCGCCCGGGCAGCTCCGGCGCGTAGCCCTCCCCGTAGCGGTAGTAGCCGGCGGCGTTGAAGATCCAGCCGGCGGTGAGATGCAGGATTTCCCCGGTTCCCACCGGTTCGGCCGGGGCAAGGTCAGGGCCGGCTTCCGGCGTCCGGGTGCGCTCGACCGTGACGGTCCAGCATGCGTCCCGGCTGGACCAGTCCGCGGAGAGCACGCGGTGGTGGTACCGGATCAGGGAATCCACGCCGTATTCTGCGGCGGTCTCCTTGAGGTAATGCAGGATGCTCGGGCCGTCGGCAATGGCTTTCTCTTCACGCCACGGGCGGAAGTCATAGCCGAAGGTGTAGAGGTCCGAGTCGGAGCGGATCCCGGGGTAGCGGAACAGGTCCCAGGTGCCGCCTGCGCGGCCGCGGGTCTCCAAGAGGGCGACGGAACGGCCCGGATGGTCCATGCGCAGGCGGCAGGCCGCGCCGATGCCGCTCAGGCCGGCGCCGATGACCAGCACGTCCAGGTGTTCCATATCGGTTTCCATGACTCCCCGCTTCCTTCGCCGGCGCGCCGCTGCGCCGGGATGTCGGTGCCGAAGCGTTCCTGCCGGATAGTCCGCTCCCGGTTAGCGCCGACCCTATCGGATTCCTCCGACGGTAGCCGATGCAGCCGGAGGCAGCCTGACCCGGCGGGACCTTTCCTCCACAACCTTCTTGCCGGCGGCACTTTCTAATGGTGTTTCGGCCGGCAGATACATCAGACCGGTCCGTGGTGCGACGGTTGGGCGCATGGACATGGAACGAGGTGGGCCGGGCGCCGGCCGCGCACGGACCCGACGGCTGCCGGAAACGCGGTCCGGCCGCAGGCTGTCGGGCACGGCGGGCGGGGACGCCGCCGTCGCTGTGCTCGTGGCCGGGGACCAGGCGCTGCAGGATGAAGTGGCCCGGGTCGCTGCAGCTGCGGGCGTGGAAATTCCCGTGGCTCCGGGTATCCCCGAGGCGATGGCGTTGGCACCGGATGTGCTGCTGTTGGGCAGCGGGCACCTCCGGTTCCTGGCCGAACAAGGAGGACCGTGGCGCGCGCTCGCCGCTGCGGGAGCCGGTTCGGCAGGAACGGGGAAACCCGAGGTCATTGTGGTCAGCCTGGCGGAGGACTCCGCCGTCTGGGACGCAGCTGCGGGAAGTTCTGCGGGCCGGGTCGCGGTTCTCCCCGCAGCAGCCGGCTGGCTCGCGGGCTTTCTGGGCAGACGGCGCAGCCTCTCCGGAGGTACGGTCCTGGGTGTCTTGGGCGGCGGCGGAGCCGGCACCTCCACCGTGGCGTGCTGGTTGAGTGCCAATGCCGCTGAGATCGGCCAATCGGTGCTGTTGCTGGAGGGGGATGCCTGGGGAGCCGGCTTGGAGTGGGCCCTGGGCGCTGCAGATCTGGAGGGAATCCGCTGGCCGGATTTGGAGGGGCTAAGCGGCAGCCTGAATCCCGTGCAGCTCGCGGCCGGTTTACCGGCGCTCGCAGGCTTTTCGCTTCTGGGCAGGGGGACGGGGATACCTCCGGCTGATGAGGCAGTTGCCACTGCAGTCGTGGATGCAGCGCGGAGCGGATATCAGCTGACCGTTGTTGATTTGGGCCGAACCGTCGGCGCAGCGTCGCTGCTGCGTTTCTGCGACCAGGTGCTGTTGGTGGTGCCGGGCCGGACCGGCGGGGTCCTGGGGGCGCAGGCGTTGCTGCGGTATCTCCGGGAGGTACCGGCCTACGTAGTGGTGCGCGGTCCGCTCGGGAACGGATTGGACGAAGTCCTGGTGGCCGAAGCCCTGGGGTTGCCGCTGGCCGGTTACCTCCCCTTCCAACGGGGAACGGGCCGGGAGTACGGCCAGGTACTGGCGGGTGCGGGGCGCCCGCGGATCAGGCGCGTGTCAAAGCGGATTCTGGCGACGGTGGTGCCCGTGCCGGTTGGAGCGGCGCCGTGAGTATGTCCGGTGCCGGAAGCGGCGGAGTGCACCGCCAACGGCTGGGTCAGCCGCTTGGCCAACCGCTTGGTCCGGATCCGCTGTTGGCACGGGTGCGGGACCGGATGCTGGCACGCTCCGAACCGGTGACCGGAGCACGGCTCGCGGCAGCGGTGCAGGCGAGCGGCCAGCTGCTGGGTTCCGAGGGGACACTGCACGCGGTGGACCGCATGCGTGCCGAGCTGCAGGGCCTGGGGCCGCTTCAGCCGCTGGCATTGCTTCCCGGCGTAAGCGACATCCTGGTGAACGGTCCGGACCGGGTCTGGGTGGATGCCGGCCGCGGCTTGGAACTGACCGCTATCCGGTTTGCCTCCGATTCGGAGGTGCAGGCCCTTGCCACGCGCCTGGTGGCGGCCGGGGGTCGGCGGCTGGACGATTCCTGTCCCTGCGTCGATGTCCAGCTGCAGGGGTACCGCGTGCATGCAGTGCTCCGCCCGGTTTCCACCGGGGCTACGCTCCTCTCGGTCCGAATTCACCGGAGCCGGTCTTTCACCCTGGCGGAACTGACACGCGGCGGAACCCTGGACCGGGAGTGTGAAGCCCTGCTCCGCGCCATTGTCCGCCGACGCTTGAACTTTCTCGTCAGCGGAGCCACCGGCACCGGGAAAACGACGCTTCTCTCCACGTTGCTTTCCATCAGTGGTCCGCAGGAACGGCTGGTGCTGGTGGAGGACGCAGCCGAACTGGAACCGGACCATCCCCACGTGGTGGGCCTGCAGAGCCGGCACGGAAACGTGGAGGGCAGCGGGGTATTGGATCAGGCCGAACTGGTGCGGCAGGCCCTGCGCATGCGGCCGGACCGCCTCGTGGTGGGCGAGTGCAGGGGAGCCGAGGTCCGGGAACTCCTGGCAGCGCTGAACACCGGCCATGACGGTGCCGGCGGAACCATTCACGCCAACTCTGCCGCGGGAGTGCCGGCCCGGTTGGTGGCATTGGGTGCACTTGCCGGTATGGCGCCGGAAGCAGTGGCACTGCAGGCGGCAGCAGCGCTGGACGTGGTGGTCCATCTGCACCGGTCGGCCGGCACCCGCACCATTGCCGAGATTGCGGTCCTGATGATCGCCGACGGAAAACTGACTGCCGTTCCGGCCCTGGTCCTCAGCGGAGGGAAATACCGGCGCGGCAGCGGGTGGTCCGAGCTCGAACAGCGGCTGGAGGTACGGGCAGCCGCTGAAAACGGTGCCGGATCCGTGCCGGCAGGCCGTTAGTGTCGGCGTGGCAGGGCTGACCGTCGCGGTACTCCTCGCCGCGGCAGCGGCCCTGACGCTCGGGGTTCCGCCGCCCCGGCCGCCGGTTGCCCGCCGCAGGTCTGCCCGCATACCGGACGGCCTTCTTCTACGACCACGACGGCGTCGCCCTCGCCGTCGCCGTCGCCCAAAACTCGACAGTGATGCCCCGGCACTGCTGGTGCGGGAACTGGCAGGGCTGCTGGCGGCGGGACGCTCGGCCCACCGGATCTGGGCGGATGCAGCCACACTGTACGAAGTCCCTGGCTCGGCGGAGACCCCCGTTCACCCCTTTTCCCCGGTGCTGAAGGCGGCCGCGGCGTCGGCAGCGCTGGGTCTTAGTCCCGTGCCGGTGCTTGCCGCCGCGGAGCGGGCAGGCAACGGGGAAACGGATCCGGCGCTGCAGCAGCTGTGGTCCGGTTTGGCTGTCTGCCTGCGCGTGTCGGAGCGGAGCGGCGCCCCGCTGGCCGCTGTGCTCAGCCGGTATGCCGGGCAGCTGGAAGCCGCCCGTGATGCCGCCTCGGACCGGGAGGCGGCAATGGCCGGCCCGCGTGCCACCATGCGGCTCCTGACCTGGCTGCCGGGCGGCGGGATACTCCTGGGCTACCTGCTGGGCGGCAACCCGCTGCAGATCCTGACAGCGACGCCGCTGGGGTGGCTTGCGGCGGCAACCGGAACCGGGTTCTGGCTGGCAGGGCGTCTATGGTCCTCACGGCTGGTGCGGAACGCCCAGGCTCCGGTGCAGGGCAATTCCGGATGACCGGCCTGCTGGTATTCGCGTTCCTTTCGACGGCTGCCCTGCTCCTGACCGGATCCGGCGGGCATCCGCGGCAGCAGCACCTCCGGCAGAGGACCGAACCCGGGTCGGAGGGCAGCACCGGCGACCCCGCCCTGATGCTGGACCTGATTGCGGCGATGTTGGAAGCGGGACAACCGCTGCCCTCGGCGTTGGCCATCCTGCGCGGCGGTGTGGACCCGGCTACGTCACGCGATCTTGAGCGGCTCCTTCGGGCGTTGGACCTCGGAATTCCCTGGGATGCCGCGTGGCAGTTGTCCGCCGTTTCCGCCCCCGCGGGAGCGCAGCCAGCGGGTGCGGAACCAGCGGACGCGGAACGGGTATCCCGGGCCAGCGGAATGCCAATCTCGGCACTCGCGGCACTCGGTCCGGCCCTGCGCTTCACGGCCGTTACGGGGGCCCCGTCAGCTGCGGTGCTTCATTCCCAGGCGGACGCCCTTCGACGGCGCCGACAGACGGAGAGCAGGCGGCGGGCAGCGGCGCTCGGGGTTCGTCTGGTGATGCCGCTGGGGCTGTGTTCGCTGCCCGCGTTTGTGGCTTTGACCGTGGTGCCGCTGCTGATGTCCCTGCTGCCGGGGTGGAATTGACCGGTTTGGGCAGGGCTGGTTTCACCTGTTTGTTCCTCCACAACCAGCCGCCGGACCGGGGTTGTCCCCATCGGTATCGGAGCTGCAACCGTCGGGTGGCGGCCGGAGGCAGGATCGAAGTTCAGACCCTTTCAGCAGGAGGAAAGACACATGCCACTCAGCACCAGATCCGTCTCCGCACCATCCCGAGACGCTGCCCCCTCCGAAATGGACGGGGGAGGACCGGGGCCAGCCTGCCCGAACCCGGAATCGGACGGCAGCCACGGGGCATACAGCCTGTCCGGGCGCACTGCCGCGGATAAACCCCGCCTGACACTGGTGAAGCCGCTGCCGGAAACGCAGGCACCGGCGGATCCGCCGTGGACCGACCGGGAGGCCGGTATGGCCACCGCCGAATATGCCATTGCCACACTGGCGGCCGTGGCTTTTGCGGGTTTGCTGGCCATCATCCTGGGCGGCGACGAGGTCCGCGGCATGCTGGTCTCGCTCATCCGGTCCGCACTGACTTTGGGGTAGGCGGAGGGAACGGAGCGCGGGAAAGTGCCAACGGGACAAACATGCCTGGACCAGCAATCACAGCGGAGTCAACGGGGATCACAGCCGGGAAACCACAGGACGTGAGGCAGAAGATGACAGCCGCCGGTTCGGCACGCGAGACTCCGAAACAGAGCGACCGGGGAGCGGTGACAGCCGAATTTGCGGTGGCGCTGCCAGCCATTGTGCTTGTCCTAGTGGGAGGCCTGACCGGTATTTCGGCAGGTATCACCCAGCTTCGGCTGGAGGAAGCAGCCCGGGCGGCGGCGCGTGAGGTCATGCGCGCAGATCAGCCCGCCGCGGCGGCTGCAGTTCAGCGGCTGGCCGGAGATTCGGCCGAGCTGATCCTTTCCGTTGAGGGGCGCTGGACCGCCGTGGAGGTCCGCAGCTCCCTGACCCTGCCCGTGCTGAGCCTGCTCCCGCTGGAACTCTCCGCGGACGCCGTCGCTTTCCCGGGGGACGGAGGCCTGCCGCATGGCATTCCGTCCACCGGATAAACCCCAATCCGACGTTGTGGCCGGAGCCCAAGGGGAAGCCGAAGCCAGCCGTCCGGGCAGGACGCAAGGCAGAACGGCAGCCAGAACGGCAGCCAGGACGGAAGCCAGGATGGCAGCCAGGACGCTAGGCAGAACGGAACCGGCCAACTCCGGACCTGCTAACACCGAGCCGAATGACCGGGGTGCCGGAACGGTTGCCACGCTGGCGATCTGCATGGTGTTGCTGGGGTTCTCCGCGGCCGCGCTGGTGATGGTGCAGGCATCGGTGGCTGCGGTAAGGGCCGCCGCTGCCGCGGATCTCGCCGCGCTCGCCGGTGCGGATGCCCTACGCGGGCTGGGGCCGTCCGGAGCAGCTCCTATCGCGGACTACGATGCCGGCAACCAGGGTTCCAGTCGCCTCGATGCCGGGGCAGGCACAGCTGCCGGCACCGGGAACGCCTGCGGCGTGGCCGGAGAAGTAGCCGCGCGCAACAACGCTGCACTGCGCGACTGCACCGCGGATCCACGTTCCGGCACCGTCACCGTGGCAACGGAAGTGCAGGTCCCTGCACTTCCGGTGCCAGCCGTGGCCCGGGCACGTGCCGGACCTCCGGGCTAGGACGTGAGGGCCAGGGCCTCCGGGGCGTGGTCCAGCAGCACATTCAGGAGCGTGACGGCGCCTTTCTTATCCAGCGGATTGTTCTTGTTGCCGCACTTGGGGGACTGCACGCAGGAGGGACAGCCGCCGTCGCACTCGCAGGCACGGATGGCATCACGGGTGGCGGCGAGCCAGATCCGTGCCGCCTCGTAGCCGCGCTCGGCAAAGCCGGCACCGCCGGGATGCCCGTCGTACACGAAGATGGTCGGCTTCTCGGTGTCTGCATGCAGGGCAGTGGAGACACCGCCGATGTCCCAGCGGTCACTGGTGGCCACGAGCGGCAGCATGCCGATGGACGCATGTTCGGCGGCATGCAGGGAACCGGGGAAATCGGCAGGGGCAAGCCCCGCCGAGACAAGGAACTTCTCGTCGATGACAAACCACACGGCCTTGGTGAACAGTTCCTTGGCCTCCAGCTCCAACGGCTCCTCGCCGAGGATCTCGTTCGAGATCAGGGCCTTGCGCTGGTAGGAGACCACCTGCGTGGTGACCTTCACCGTGCCGAAGCAGACCTGGATGCCGTTCCACTCGGAGGTGCGGTCCGTTTCCAGCACCTCTACCTGCGTGATGTCACGCGCCTGGGTGTAGAACTCCGGATTGGTGCGGGTGACCATGGCGCAGTGGTCGGCCTCGTTGAGTTCATCCACCAGGAACGTCTGCCCCTGATGGACGTAGATCGCCCCGGTATGCGCCTGGTACTGCGCCTGCGGGGAGTCCATGGTGCCCAGCAGCGTGCCGGTTTCGGTCTCGACAATGTTGATCGGCCCCCCGCCTGCCGCCCGCAGGTTGACCATGGACGCGGCGCTTTCCGGATGCGTCCAGAACCAGCCGGAGGGCCGGCGCCGCAGATAGCCCTGGTCCACCAGCTGCTCCAGCAGCCCTCCCGCAGTGGGACCGAACAGCTCCCGCTCGTCCGGTGTCACCGGCAGCTCGGCCGCGGCAGCGCACAGATGCGGTCCCAGCACGTACGGGTTGGACGGGTCGAAGACCGTCGCCTCCACCGAAATATCGAAAATGGCTTCGGGATGATGCACCAGATAGGTGTCCAGCGGATCGTCGCTGGCGACAAAAGCGGCCAGCGCATCCTGCCCGGACCGCCCGGCCCGGCCGATCTGCTGGAACAGGGACGCGCGGGTGCCCGGCCAGCCGGCCACCAGCACCGCGTCCAGCCCGGAAATGTCGATGCCCAGTTCCAGCGCCGAGGTGCTGGCGATGCCCAGCAGTTCACCGCTGCGCAGCCGCCGTTCCAGCTCCCGCCGTTCCTCCGGCAGATATCCGGAACGGTAGGCCGCCACCCGGTCCGGCAGGGAAGGATGTACCTCGTCCAGCAGCCGCCGGGTGATGGTGGCAATGGTTTCGGCCCCGCGGCGGGATTTGATGAAAGCGATGGTGCGGACCTGCGCTGCGACCAGATTGGCCAGCAGGTCGGCAGTCTCCGCGACCACCGTGCGCCGCGACCGCGCTCCGTTCTCGCCCTTCAGCTCGGTCAGCTGCGGCTCCCACAGGGCCACCGTGGTGGACCCGTGCGGCGAATGGTCCTGCGTCACGGCGGTGACCGGTGCGCCGATCAGGCGGCTGAAGGAATCCGACGGTTCGGCGGACGTGGCCGAGGCGCCGATGAACACGGGATCGGCACCGTAGTACCGGCAGATCCGCCGGAGCCGGCGCATCAGGTTGGCGACATTCGAACCGAAGACCCCGCGGTAGCTGTGGGCCTCGTCGATGATGACGTATTTCAGGCGGCGGAAGAACCGCGCCCACCAGGCGTGGTTCGGCAGGACGCCAAAGTGCAGCATGTCCGGGTTGGCGAGCACGAGGTTGGCATGGTCACGGATCCAGCGCCGGGCACCCGTGTCCGTGTCGCCGTCGTACGTCTCGGCCCGGACCGTGGGAAGCTGCAGCGACTTGACGGCGGCAAGCTGATCGGCGGCCAGCGCCTTGGTGGGGGCCAGATACAGCGCGACGGCGCCGGACGGCTCCAGCGTGGCACGGTCATCGAGGGAAGTGCGGTGGATCGCGTCGAGGACGGGCAGCTGGTAGGCCAGCGACTTTCCCGAAGCCGTGCCGGTGGCAATGATCGTGTGCTGCCCGCTGTGTGCTGCTTCGGCGGCTTCCATCTGGTGCGCCCACGGCTCGTGGATGCCGCGGCGCTGGTAGGCGGAAACGACGTCGGGGTGCGCCCATTCGGGCCACGGCGCGGGAACGGCACGGCGCGCAGGAATGTGGTGCACGTGCATCAGCTGCTCGGGCTCGGCGCCGCCGCCCAGCAGCGGAATCAGGGAATCATGAAGAGCCACGTGCTCATTGTCCCACCCGGAAATCGGCGGGCACGCATGTTCACTGCCGGGGGAAAATGGGGTCGAAGATCAGAGCCGCGGCTCGAACATTACGACGGCGGCGAGGGACTCCCAGCCCAGGTACCGGTAGAGCTCCTGCCCGTCCAAGGAGGCGATAAGCAGCCCGGAATCGGCGTCGTCCTCCAAGGCCAGCGCGGTTAATGCCCGCATTACGTAGCTTCCCAAACCCCGGCGCCGGTATGCAGGCTCGGTGATGATCCGGTCAAACACGGCGTAACCGTCGATTACGGCGACCCGTCCCTGCGCTATCGGCTGCCCCGCATCGAACACCGTCACGGCACCCACCTGGTTCTCGTGGGTGCTTTCGGTTTCATAGTTATCCCACGGCAGCACGGGGTATTCGATGTCCTGGCCCTCCATATCGGCGGCCATCAGGACCTCGTCGCTTGAACGGATCTGCAGCCCGTACACCGAGGCCGCGCCGTGGATTTCATGAACCCGCGTAGTCACGATGGTGAACAGCCGGGTAGGGCTGTGCCGGGCGGAGGAAGCCAGGGCGGCGAACTCGTCGTGGGAAGGCTCGAGCGCGAAATACTCCCAGTCATTGGTCCGGTCATGCAGGAGTGCTGCCGGAAAGCGGCCCTCATGGCGTGTCCGGTACCCCCTGGCCTGGGCCCACCCGGAGACCCAGGTCTCAAGCAAATCGTCATCCAGCGCTCTCATAGATGCACACTAGCGGCCACCCGGTGTGAACGGTATGCATCCGAGATGAAATGCGGATGCCTGCCTCGGTCTACCCTTGTCTTGTGGCACTGAACCGAATCGCACTGTATTACGCTTTCACTCCTCTTCCCGACCCGGATGCAATCCGCCTCTGGCAACGCGCGCTCTGCGAAAAACTGGGCCTGCGCGGGCGCATCCTGATCTCGCAGGACGGCATCAACGGCACCGTCGGGGGAGAGCTGGACGCCGTCAAGGCCTACGTCAAGGCCACCCGGGAATACCCCGCCTTCAAGAAGATGGACATCAAGTACTCCGAGGGTTCGGCAGAGGATTTCCCGCGCCTGAGCGTGAAGGTGCGCAACGAGATAGTGAGTTTCGGCGCACCGGGCGAATTGAAGGTGGACGAGAACGGCGTGGTCGGCGGTGGAACGCACCTGCGCCCGGAAGAACTCCACCAGCTGGTGGAAGAGAAGGAAAAGGCCGGCGAGGAAGTGGTCTTTTTCGATGGGCGCAACGCGTTCGAAGCGCAGATCGGCAAGTTCAAGGGCGCCGTGGTGCCCGACGTGTCCACCACCCACGACTTCATCGCCGAACTGGAATCGGGCAAGTACGACGACCTCAAGGACAAGCCGGTGGTCACCTACTGCACCGGAGGCATCCGCTGCGAGGTGCTCTCCAGCCTGATGGTGAACCGCGGGTTCTCCGAGGTTTACCAGATGAAGGGCGGCATCGTCCGGTACGGGGAAACCTACGGCGACAAGGGCCTCTGGGAAGGTTCGCTCTACGTCTTTGACAAGCGGATGCACACCGAATTCACGGACGACGCCGTGACCATCGGCCAGTGCGTGCGTTGCCAGGCCCCCACGAGCAAGTTCGAGAACTGCTCCAACCCGTCCTGCCGCAAGCTGACCCTGTACTGCGCGGACTGCGCCTCGGACCCCGCCACGCTCCGCTGCCCTGACGGCTGCGACGGGTGACGCCCGAAAATTACTTAGGTTGCGGCTAACTGCCTATGTACTTCCCCACCCTCCGTTGTTAGCATCGCGGCACGGGCGCTGACGCCCGGAAAAGGCCTGAGCGGAACCGGCGTCTGCCGGGCACCCCGGATTCGGGCGCAGCCCAAAAGGCGGGGGAGTATGGAAACGGTTGACACGGCGGACGCCGCAAAGACGACAAATGACTGGGACCGGATAGTCGATGTCCTGGTGGTGGGATCGGGAGCAGCCGCGCTGACAGCGGCCATCACGGCAGCTGACGAGGGACTGGATGTCCTGGTTGTGGAAAGCACCAAGCTTTGGGGCGGCACCACCTCCATTTCCGGCGGCGGCCTCTGGATGCCCAACAACCCCCTGATGAAAGAGGCAGGGGTGCAGGACAGCCAGGAGAACGCGCTCACCTACATGGAAGAGGTGATTGCCGACGTCGGCCCCGTCTCCTCCCGCGAACGCAAGCTCGCGTTCCTGCGCACCGTGCCCGAGGTCGTGACGTTCCTGGGCGGTCTCGGGGTGCAGTGGATGCGCTCCAAGGACTACCCGGACTACTACCCGGACCGGCCCGGCGGCATGGTCGGACGTTCCCTCGAAGTGAAGGCCTTCGACACGAAACTGCTGGGGCCGTGGTTCAAGCAGTCCCGTCCGGCGGCGTCGGGCATTCCCGCACCGCTGGCCACCGACGATGTCTGGGAGCTCTCCAGGGCCTGGTCTACGCCGAGCGGGTTCATCCGCGGCGCACGCTTCGTTTTCCGCACCCTCGGGGGCCTGGTCCGCGGCAAACGGCTGTACGGTCTGGGCGGAGCCCTGTCCTCGTCGCTGATGTACATCGTGCGTAACCAGCAGACGCCGGTCTGGCTCTCGGCACCGCTGACGGATCTGGTCCAGGACGACGACGGCGCGGTGCTGGGCGCCGTCGTCCGCCGTCAGGGGCGGGACGTCCGGATTCGGGCCAGGCACGGCGTGGTGCTGGGCGCCGGCGGCTTTGCACGAAACGCCGAATGGCGGGAAAAATACCAGGGCCTCGAGAAGGAATACTCCTCGGCGCCGGAAGGCGACCTCGGACAGGCCATCGACATTGTGGCCTCCCGGGGCGGCGCGCTGGCGCTCATGGACGATGCCTGGTGGGGGCCGACCGCCGTCGGGCCCAAGGGGAAGGTCACCTTCACCCTTGCGGAGCGGTCCATGCCGTTCTCCCTGGTGGTGGACGCTACGGGCAAGCGGTTCCTGAACGAGTCCGAATCCTACGTGGATTTCGGTCACCACATGCTCGAGAACAACAGAAAAGTACCGGGCGATCCCGCCTGGCTGGTGTTCGAAGCCAGGCACGCCCGCCGCTACCTGTTCAACGCCCTGCTGATCGGGCGCAAGGACTGGACGCGGCAGGGACTGCTGCTTCGGGACGACACGGTGGCGGGCCTGGCGGAGAAGATGGGTGTCCCGCCGGCCGCCCTGCAGGCCACTGTGGAACGGTTCAACGGCTTCGCGCAGACCGGAGTCGACGAAGATTTCCATCGCGGCGACACCGTCTATGACAACTACTACAGCGATCCGCGGGTGAAGCCGAACCCGAACCTGGGTCCGCTGGAAAAGGGGCCGTTTTCCGCCGTGCGCCTGTACCCCGGGGACCTGGGCACCAAGGGCGGTCTGGTGACGGACGCCGATGCGCGTGTGCTCCGCGAGGACGGCAGTGTCATTCCCGGCCTGTATGCCGCTGGAAATACGACTGCGTCGGTCATGGGCCGCACCTATCCAGGGGCCGGGGCAACCATCGCACCGGCCGTGGTCTTCGGTTACCGCGCTGCCCGGCACGCGGCTGCGCACGGGCTCTCCGCTGTGGGCCCTGCGGCGGCAGCACCGGCGGCATTTATGTCGGCACCGGCAGCAGAACCGGCGGTACCGGCAGCAGCACCGGCAGAAGCACCGGCGTCGGTGGCCGGAGTGCAGGGCACAGCCGGGTAGCGGGCTCTCCGGCAGGCGGACGGGTGCATCCGGAAAGCGAAGGGGGTGCCCGTCCGCCGATTGCACGGACCGCCGATAGCGCGGCCCTAGACTGGGGGATGTGATTGATTTCTCTTCCGTTCCTTCCGCCCCCCTGAGCCGCGACACCTGGCTCCTCAAGGCGCTCGCCGCCGATCTGGAGGAGGCCGGATACACCGTAAACGGTGTGGCCGGGTTCCTTGGCGAGGCCGCCTCGGCGGCCCTGCAGCGGGACCAGCTGGTTCCGGCCCTGCTGGCCTGCCGTGCGGAAGCGGAAGCGGCATCGCCGCGTCGAGTGGCGGTTCCCATCCAGCTTTGGCTGTTGGGGGAAACAGCTGAGCGGGTCGAACTGGACAGCGCGTTCCCGCGCACCGGCACCGAAGGCCTGCTGGAACTCGGGCTCATTGAACGCGGACGCATCTTCGGCACCTTCCGTGCAGCAGTGGACCTGCGACCCTACGGCACCGACGACGGCGGCACCGGTTCCGCCGGGAACCCCGACGGTGACCTCTGGGTGGCCAGCGACCTGGGCAGCCACCAGCGGCCCGGCGTACTGCGCCGCGACCACGTCCTTGGCATCGGGCAGGCCTCCCTGAGCCTGGCCCAGCTCACCGTACGCGCGCCCGTGGGACGTGCCCTGGATCTGGGCACCGGATGCGGGATCCAGACCTTCCATCTGCTCCGGCACGCGGACCATGTCACGGCAACCGACATTTCCGAGCGTGCCCTCGGCTTCGCCCGGTTCAACCTGCTGCTCAACGCGCCCCAGCTGGACATCGATCCGGACCAGCCCGAGGATCGGTTCACCCTCCGGCTGGGCAGCCTGCTGGAGCCGGTGGCGGGCGAAAAGTTTGATTTGGTGGTCTCCAACCCGCCGTTCGTCATCACTCCGCGCACGGGCGGCGACGACGATGAGAGGTACACCTACCGCGACGGCGGCCTGGCCGGTGACGGCATCGTCGCTGCCCTGGTGGCCGGCCTCGAGGAGGTCCTGCGTCCGGGCGGCACCGCCCAGATGCTGGGCAACTGGGAGATCCCGGCCGGCCGCGACGAGGAATGGTCCGCCCGGCTCGAGGAATGGCTTCCGGACGGGACGGACGCCTGGGTTATCCAGCGCGAAACGCTCACCCCTACGGAGTACGCCGAAATGTGGCTCCGCGACGCCGCGCAGGGCCGCGAACGCGAGGAATACGCTGCGGCGTACGCCGGCTACCTGGAGGATTTTGCTTCCCGGGATGTCGGCACTGTGGGGTTCGGCTCACTTTGGCTGCGCCGACGGCGGAAGCCCGGCGCCGAGCCGCTGCGCAGGTTCGAGGAAATCACCCACCCCATCGAACAGCCCGTGGGGCCGCACCTGGATGCCGCCGTACGCCGGTTCGACTGGGTCAGCAGCCGCACCAAGCTGGAAACAGTGCACCTTCTGGTCGCCGACGACGTGACGGAGGAACGCCATCAGCGCCCCGGGGCCGAGCATCCGGGGGTGATTCTGCTCCGTCAGGGCGCGGGACTGCGGCGGACCAACCTCATGAGCACGGAGCTCACCGGGTTCGTGTCAGCCTGCGACGGCGAGCTCTCCGTGGGTCAGATAGTCTCAGCCCTCGCCGCCCTGCTGGACCGCCCGGAACCTGAGTTTGGCGAAAACCTGATCGCGGAAGTGCGTAATCTGGTCTTGGACGGGTTCCTCGTTCCGGACCGCTGGTAGGCCCCGCGCCTGTCCCGGTGCAGATCATGCCTGCGGTGCTTTCCGGTTACCCTAGTGCTGGGGCATCGCGCATACTGTCTGTGGATGTACCGGACTGCCGATGCACCAAAGCGCCGGAACGAAGCGCCCCGAACTTATTTGAACCACCCCGTTACGTAGGAGAACAGTGCCAGTTAAGGCAACGGACAAGAAGACCGGCAAGAAGAAGCTTGTAATTGTCGAGTCTCCGGCCAAGGGCAAGACCATCGCCGGGTACCTCGGCGAAGGCTTCGAGGTGACGGCGTCGATGGGTCACATCCGTGATCTTCCGCAGCCCTCCGACCTGCCCGCCGAGTTGAAGAAGACGGGCGTCGGCAAGTTTGCCGTGGACCTCGACAATGACTTCGAGCCGTATTACGTGGTCTCCGCGGACAAGAAGAAGAAGGTCGCCGAGCTCAAGGCGGCCCTCAAGGACGCCGACGAACTCTACCTCGCAACTGACGGTGACCGCGAAGGTGAAGCCATTGCCTGGCACCTGCTCCAGGTGCTCAAGCCCAAGGTCCCGGTGCACCGCCTGACCTTCCCCGAAATCACCAAGGAAGCCATCCAGCGCGCCCTGCTGGAAATGCGCGACGTCGACGTCGCCATGGTGGATGCCCAGGAAACCCGCCGTATCCTTGACCGGCTCTACGGCTACGAGATTTCCCCCGTGCTGTGGCGCAAGGTTGCCCGCGGCCTGTCCGCCGGACGCGTGCAGTCCGTCGCCACCCGACTCGTGGTCGAACGCGAGCGGGAGCGCATGGCGTTCCGCGCGGCGTCGTACTGGGACCTCGTGGGAACCTTCGCCACGGAAGCCGCCGAGAAATTCAAGGCCCGCCTGGTCTCCGTTGACGGCTCCCGCGTAGCCACCGGCAAGGACTTCACCGACCGGGGTGAGCTGAAGTCCAAGACCGCCGTGCACCTGGACGAAGCAGCAGCCGTGTCGCTCGCCGCCGGCCTGGAATCGGCCGCGTTCAGCGTCCGTTCCGTCGACACCAAGCCGTACACCCGCCGTCCGGCCGCGCCGTTCACCACCTCCACCCTGCAGCAGGAGGCCGGCCGCAAGCTGCGCTTCTCCTCGCGGGTGACCATGCAGGTGGCCCAGCGGCTGTACGAAAACGGCTACATCACCTATATGCGTACAGACTCTCCGGCGCTGTCGGACCAGGCCATCAACGCCGCCCGCCGCCAGGCCTCGGAGCTTTACGGCCCCGAGTACGTGCCCGAAGCCCGGCGCGTCTACAAGGGCAAGTCCAAGAACGCCCAGGAAGCGCACGAAGCCATCCGCCCCGCCGGTGACTCCTTCCGCACTCCGGCACAGGTTGCCTCCTCGCTGCGCGGCGACGAGTTCCGGCTTTACGAGCTGATCTGGAAGCGCACCGTCGCCTCCCAGATGGCCGATGCCAAGGGTTCCACGGCATCCGTGCGCATCGGTGCGGTGTCCGCTGACGGGCGCGACGCCGAGTTCTCGGCTTCCGGTACGGTCATCACCTTCCGCGGCTTCATGGCTGCCTATGAAGAGGGCCGCGACGCCGTCCGCGACGACGACGAGGCCGAGGGTACCGAAGGCGCCCGCCTGCCGGTGCTGAAGGCCCAGGACACCCTGACCGCTGCAGACATCGCTGCCGGCGGCCACGAGACCTCCCCGCCGCCGCGTTTCACTGAAGCGTCGCTGGTGAAGATGCTCGAAGAACTTGGCATCGGCCGCCCCTCCACGTACGCCGCCACCATCTCCACGATCATGGACCGCGGCTATGTCACCAGCCGCGGCCAGGCACTCGTGCCGAGCTGGATCGCGTTCTCCGTGGTCCGCCTGCTGGAGGAACACTTCACGGATTACGTGGACTACGACTTCACCGCGGAGCTCGAAGAGGACCTGGACCGTATCTCCCGCGGCGAAGCCGGCCGCGTGGAGTGGCTGAACCAGTTCTACTACGGCGACCGGGTGCAGACCGGCCTGCACACCATCGTGAACGATCTCGGCGAAATCGACGCCAAGGCGATCAACTCGATCGAGATTGCCGACGGCATTGTGCTGCGCGTGGGCAAGTTCGGCCCCTACCTGGAGCGTCCGCTGCCCGCAGACGCACCCGAAGGGACCGAGCCCGAGCGGGCGAACGTTCCCGAGGACCTGGCCCCTGACGAACTCACCGCCGAAAAGGCCGTGGAACTGATGGAGACCGCCGCTCCCGAAGAGCGCGTGCTGGGTACCGATCCGGAGACGGGCCGGACCATCGTGGCCCGCAACGGCCGCTACGGCCCGTACGTGATCGAGCTGATCCCGGAACCCACCGAAGAGGACCTGGCGAACCAGCCGGTGGAGTACTACAAGAACGGCAAGCCCAAGCCTCCGAAGAAGCCGGTGAAGGTCAAGCCGCGCACCGGCTCGCTCTTCAAGTCCATGAGCGTGGAAACGGTGACCCTGGAAGAGGCGCTGAAGCTGATGAAGCTGCCGCGCGTCCTGGGCACCGACGCCGAGGGTAACGAGATCACGGTGCAGAACGGCCGGTTCGGTCCGTACCTGAAGAAGGGCACGGATTCACGGTCCATCGGTTCCGAAGAGGAGATCTTCACGATCACGCTCGAGCAGGCGCTGGAGATCTATTCCCAGCCCAAGCAGCGCGGCGGCCGGCAGGCTGCGGCACCGCTCGCGGAATTCGGTGCTGATCCCGTGTCGGAAAAGCCGATTGTGGTGAAGGACGGCCGCTTCGGTCCCTACATCACGGACGGCATCACCAACATCACGGTGCCCCGCTCCACGGCCATCGAGGAGCTGACCCGGGAGCAGGCCATTGAGCTGCTGGCGGAGAAGCGCGAGAAGGGCCCGGCGAAGAAACCCGTGAAGAAGCGCGCGGCGCCTCGGAAAGCTCCGGCGAAGAAGTAGGGGCCGGTAGAGCGATAATGGAATCATGCGCCTAGGCGTTCTCGACATCGGGTCCAACACCGTCCACCTCCTGCTGGTGGACGCCCATCCCGGTGCGCGTCCCGTCTCCTTCGCCTCGCACAAGCGCCCGCTGCAGCTGGTGTCCTATCTGGACGCCGACGGCGCGATAAGCGAGGCCGGGCAGGACGAACTGATCGGGTTCGTCAACGAGGCCTGGAACTTCGCCCGCCGGCACGGTGCGCAGGACCTGCTGGCCTTCTCCACCTCGGCCATCCGGGAATCGGCCAACGGCGCCGAGGTCCTGGCCCGGGTGCACCGGGAGACTCCGGTGCACCTGGAGGAACTCTCCGGCGGAGACGAAGCGGCGATGACTTTCCTCGCCGTCCGCCGTTGGTACGGCTGGGGTGCCGGTTCCATCCTGGACCTGGATATCGGCGGAGGTTCCTTCGAGATGGCACTGGGCCAGGACGAGCTTCCGGAAATCGCCCGGTCCCTGCCGCTCGGTGCCGGTCGGCTGACCCGGGACTGGCTTCCCGAGGATCCGCCCTCGCCCAAAAGCATCAAAAAGCTGCGCAAATACATCCGCGGCATGGTCGGGGAGGCGGCTGAGGAGTTCAGCGCCTTCGGCCGACCGGACCTCGTTGCCGGAACGTCCAAGACCTTCCGGTCGCTGGCGCGCATTGCCGGCGCCGCGCCGTCGGCCGCCGGACCGTTTGTGCCCCGCGTGCTCACGTTGGAGGACCTGTCCCTCTGGACCAAGCGGTTGGGGGCCCTGAGTGCCCGGGACCGTGCCGGACTGGACGGGGTGTCCGCGCTGCGCGCACCGCAGATGCTTGCCGGAGCGCTGGTGGCGCAGGCTGCCATGGAAGCCTTCGATGTGCAGTCCCTGAAGATCTGCCCCTGGGCCCTGCGCGAGGGTTTGATCCTGCGCCGATTCGACACGCTTCGCTTTGAAACAACCGGCGACCTGCCGCGCGGCCCCGCCGAAGGGGAGGAATTCCTCGTGGCTGCAGGGGCGGGTCCTTCGTCCAATGGAAAGCCAAGCTGACATGCCGACGTCTCTCCCGCTGCCCGGACGCGCCGCTATTCCGGTGGCGCTGTCCAGTGCATCCGTGTACCCGCTGTCCGTACATGACACCTTCGCGGTGGCTCATGACCTGGGCTATGACGGTGTGGAAATCATGGTCACCAACAGCCAGGTCAGTCAGGACCCGGACTCCCTTAGGGAGCTGAGCGAGCAGTACCAGCAGCCGATCCTGGCCATCCACGCTCCCACCCTGCTCCTGACGCAGCAGGTCTGGGGTGCGGCTTGGACAAAGATCGAACTGTCCGCGGCGATGGCCGCGGAAGTAGGTGCTTCCACAGTGGTGGCGCACCCGCCGTTCCGGTGGCAGACGGGTTATGCGGAGAACTTCGCCGAAGGCGTGAAGGACATCGCCGAACAATACGGCGTCACCATCGCCGTGGAGAACATGTATCCATGGCGGGTCCGGGGGCGTGAGGCAAAAGCCTACCTGCCGCATTGGAACCCGATCCCCGAGCCGTATGAAAACGTCACCTGGGACTTTTCCCACGCTGCCATCGCCGGTATGGACTCCTTTGAGCAGATCCGTAAACTCGGGGATCGGCTCCGGCACGTCCACCTCACGGACGGAACTCCCAACGGCAAGGATGAGCATCTGCTGCCCGGTGAGGGTACGCAACGGTGCGCCGAGGCGTTGTCCTACCTGGCCGACGGCGGGTTCGACGGCGTGGTGGCCGTGGAAGTCAGCACCCGAAAGGCGCGGGGAGCGGGGGAGCGCGAGGAACAGTTGAAGCAGACCCTGGAATTCGCGCGGGAGCACCTCCGGCCCAAAACAGTCCTGGCCGGGCACGACGCCGGATAGCCGGCCGCCGTCGGCGGTCCGCAACCGGCGTAGAAGCGGCATATTCGCGGCATGACAGAATCGAAGTCATGGAAAGCGCACAGAATCCCCGACTGACATTCCTTGGCTGCGGCTCGATGAACGAAGCCATCCTCGGCGGAATCCTCGCCGGGGGCCTTGCCGCCGAGCAGGTAACCGCCACCGTCCGGCGGGCCGAACGGGCCGAAGAGCTTCGCACGGCCCACGGCATCACCGTCCTTGCGGGCAGCGAGGATCCGGACGCGAACCGGAAAGCGGTCGCCGGAGCCGACCTCGTCATTGTGGGCGTCAAGCCCGTAGGCGTGGCTGACCTGCTGCGCGAAATCGCTGCGGACCTGCCCCGCGGCGCCGTCGTCCTGAGCGTGGCTGCCGCGGTGCCGCTGGCCCTGATGGAGTCGCTGCTGCCGGAAGGCCAGTCCGTTATCCGTGCGATGCCCAACACCCCGTCCCGCCTCGGCCGCGGCGTCACGTCCATCTCCGCAGGCAGTTCCGCCGGTCCGGACGCGATGGACCTGGCCCGCCGCGTGCTGTCCGCCACCGGCACCGTGGTGGAGGTGCCCGAAGAACAAGTCGACGCCGTTTCCGCCGTCAGCGGTTCCGGCCCCGCCTACGCGTTCTACCTGGCCGAGGCCATGGCCCGGGCCGGCGTCGAGCTCGGTCTGGACCCGGACCTCTCGGCCCTGCTGGCCCGCGAAACTGTGGCCGGTGCCGGATACATGCTGGCCGAGCCCGACGCCGATGCTCCGGCCCTGCGCCGAGCCGTCACCAGCCCCAAGGGCACCACGGAAGCGGCCATCCGGACCTTCGACGAGATGAACCTGCCCGGCGTGATCGAGGCCGGCGCCCGTGCGGCAGCGGCTCGGGCCGAAGAGATCACGAAGCAGCTGACTGCTTAGGTCTGCTGGCTGGGCCGGCTGGGTGGCTGGGCCGGCCTTCGGGCCTGGCTCCGGCGGCAACGAAATTCCTACGCTCGCAGAGCTCGCTCGGAATATTAAAGCCGCCTCCGCCAGGCCCTTCGGCCGGACGGGTGCCGCTGCCGCCTCGGCCAGGCCCTGCGGCCGGACGGGTGCCGCTGCCGCCTCTGTCAGGATCCCTTCGGGCGGACGGGTGCCGCTGCCGCCTCTGTCAGGATCCCTTCGGGCGGACGGGTGACGCTGCAAGGCCAGCACTGCGCCCAGGATCCCTTCGGTTTGTCGGGTTCCCTGCGGTTTGTGGCAATCCCTGCGCCGCGCGGCGGAGGGAAGTGCACAAACCGCAGGGTCTTTACACAAACCGCAGGGTTTTGCGTTCGGTCGACAGGCATCACCGGCGCTGTCGGCTGTGCGGGCTGCTCTGATTCCTGCTGGCGCCTATGCCTCGGGTGATTGCACGCATCAGCGAGTCCGGTGCCCGTGCACAGCGGCCCGGGCATCGGAAGCTACGAACCAACTGACCCCGTAGCTCTGACTTGCTCTGCAGGCGACGCTCGTGCAGGTGCTAACCGCCGTAAGGCGTGGCGGAGGCGGCTTTAATATTCCAAGCGAGCTCTGCGAGCGAGGAATTTCGTTGCCGCCGGAGACATGCCTGGAGGCGACCCGCAGGTGCCCTGCCGCCGGAGCCATGCCTGAAGCCGACCCGCAGGTGCCCGCCGCCGGAGCCATGCCTGGAGGCGACCCGCAGGTGCCCCGCCGCCGGAGCCTCCCCTGAAGGCGGCCCGGCAGGCAACAGGAAAACCGACCTACGGCCGGGCCGCAAACCGTTCCAGCAGATCCACGTGCCCGGACACGATCAGGGTGTCGCGGCTGGAGACCTTGGTATCGGGCTGCGCGTAGGTGAAGTCCTCACCGGGGGATTTCACGCCGACCACGGTGACGCCGTACTTCGCCCGCACATTGGACTCGCCCAGGGTGAAGCCCTGCGTCTCCTTCGGCGGGTACATCTTCACGATTGCGAAACCGTCATCGAACTCGATGAAGTCCAGCATGCGGCCCCCGACCAGGTGCGCGGCCCGCCGTCCGGCGTCGGCCTCCGGGTAGATCACGTGGTTCGCCCCGATGCGGGTAAGGATCTTGCCGTGCGCCGGCGTGATGGCCTTGACCCACAGGTGCTCAATGCCCAGGTCCACCAGGTTCACGGTGATCAGCACGCTGGACTCGATCGAGGTGCCCACGCCCACGACGGCGGCGGAGAAGTCCTCGGCGCCCAGCTGCTTGAGTGCCTCGATGTTGGTCGCGTCGGCCTGGACCACGTGCGTCAGCAGGCCGGAAGCCTTCTGGACGAGCGCCGGATCGCGTTCCACGGCCAACACCTCGCGGCCCTGCCGGACAAGCTGCTCGGCGGTGGCGGCACCGAATCGGCCGAGTCCGATGACCAGGACCGGTGCATTGTGGGGAGGTCTGTCAGCCAATGATCGGCCTTTCTTCGGGGTAGTGGTAGAGGGTGCTGCGGTGGCGCACGGCAAGTGCCGCGGCAAGGGTGATGGTGCCGACGCGTCCGGCGAACATAAGCATCGACAGGACGTACTTTCCGGACGGCGGCAGGGCTTCGCTGAGGCCGGTGCTCAGCCCCACCGTGGCGAAGGCGGAAATAACCTCGAAGAGGACCGGCTCCAGGGATTCATTGGTGATGACCAGCAATGCCGACGTGGCCACCGCCACCAGGGTGGCGCCGAGGATGGTCACCGAGATTGCCACCCGCATGGCGCCCTGCGGGATGGTGCGGCCAAAGGCCCGGACGTCGGAGTCGCCCCGGGCCTCGGCCACCACGGCCAGGAACAGGACGGCGATGGTGGTGACCTTGATGCCGCCTGCCGTGGAGGCGGAACCGCCGCCGGCGAACATCAGCATGTCGGTTATGAGCAGGGTGCTGGAATCCAGGTCCGTCATGGAGACCAGGTTGAAGCCGCCGGATCGGGTCATCACCGAGGCGAAGATCGAGTGGATGATCTTGTCCCCCAGGGACAGGTCGCCGATGGTGCGGCTGTTGAACCACTCGAAGGCGCCCCAGATTATCGCGCCGGCCACCAGCAGGATGGAGGACACCAGCACGGTCAGCTTGGTGTGCAGGTTCCATTTGCTGACCCGCGCACGGGTCTGCAGCAGGACCATGATGACCGGAAAGCCCAGCGAGCCGATAAATACACCGAGCATCAGCGGAATCAGGATCCACAGGTCTTCTTCGTACGGCACCAAACCGTCGGAGTGCGGCGTGAAACCGGCGTTGTTGAACGCGGAAATGGAATAGAAGACCGCATGCCAGATTGCCTGGCCGGGGGACTCACCCAGGATCATGAACCGCGGCGCCATGATCAGGGCAAGGGCCAGTTCAATTACGACGGCGGTGCTGAAGACGATGCGCAGCAGGTGGCCCACTTCGCCGAGCCGGCCCGTGTTCATACCTTCCTGGGCCATGAGCTTGCCGCGGACGCCGAGCCGCTTGTTCACGGCCAGTGCCAGCAGCGAGGCCAGGGTCAGGATGCCCAGACCGCCCACCTGGATCGCGATCAGGATCAGCACCTGTCCGAAGGCGGACCAGTAGGTGGCGGTGGAGACCACGGTGAGGCCGGTGACGCAGACGGCCGATACAGCGGTAAAGAAGGCATCGTGCAGCGGGGCGGATTCCCCGCTGCTGGAAGCGGCAGGCAGGCTCAGCAGGGCGGTAAAGAGCAGGATGACCAGGCTGAACACGATAAGCGCCAGCCGCGCCGGCCGGCCGGTGACCAGCCCGCCCACAAACTCGCGGATCCCGGCAACGATGGCGGGACCGCTGTGCTGCTCTTTCTCCAGCAGGGATTGCCGTGGGATTGCCATGGGTGGTCCAGTTCTTTTCCGCGGTGGTTCCGCACAGTAGTAGCACTTATCCGGCAGATGGGCGCGGACACCAATATCAGAGTAGCGCCCGCATCACGTAGCCTGTCTGCATGATCAGTTCCGGGCTAAGCCTTCCCATTATGCCGACGTGCATTGTCTGGGATGAATCCATGCTGGCTTACGACTTCGGCGCAGGCCATCCGATGAGCCCGGCGCGCCTGGACCTGACGGCCCGGCTGGCCCGTGAATTGGGACTTTTCGACCTCGAAGGGGTCTCCATGACCGAGCCGTATGTCGCCTCGGCAGCCGACCTGCTGACCGTCCATGGCTTCGACTACATCAGCGCCGTGCAGGCCGCCGGAGCCGACCCCGCGAACTGCAACACCCTGCTGGGGCTGGGTACCGAGGACACGCCGGTCTTCGCCGGCATGCACGAAGCCAGCGCCCGGTTGGTCGGCGGTTCCCTGGCCGCTGCGGACGCCATCCTGTCCGGCGAGGCGACACACGCGGTCAACTTCGCCGGCGGCATGCATCATGCCGGCTATGAAAAAGCGTCCGGATTCTGCGTCTATAACGACGCCGCGGCCGCCGTCGCGCGGCTCCTTGCCAAGGGTGTGCAGCGGGTGGTGTACATCGACGTCGACGCCCACCACGGCGACGGCACGCAGAACATTTTCTGGGACGATCCCCGCGTTATGACCATCTCGCTGCATGAAAGCGGCCTGACCCTGTTTCCGGGGACGGGTTTCGCCAACGAAACCGGTGGCAAGGCAGCCGAAGGAACCGCGGTCAACATCGCCGTACCGGCACGCACCACCGACGCCGGCTGGCTGCGGGCGTTCCACGCAGTGGTACCCCAGCTGACTGAGGCCTTTGCTCCGGAAGTAATTGTCAGCCAGCACGGCTGTGACAGCCACACGGATGATCCCATGACCAGCCTCCGGGTCAGCGTGGAGGCCCAGCGGCAGGCTGCCCTGACCATCAGCGACCTGGCCGGCCGCCTGTGCGAAGGCCGCTGGATCGCCACCGGCGGAGGCGGCTACAACGTCGCCTCCGTGGTGCCGCGGTCCTGGGCGTTGCTGATGTCAGTGGCTGCCAACGGGCGGGTGCGTCCCGCCACCCCGCTGCCCCCGGCCTGGCGCGAGTACGTGCTGGAAAAGCACGGCGTGAAGTCCGGCGAGACGCTGGGAGACGGGGCGGATATCTGGTGGCGTTCCTGGGAAGTGGGCTACGACCCGAATGACGAGATCGACCGGACCGTGATGGCGACCCGCAAGGAATTGTTCCCGCTGCACGGGCTGGATCCGTGGTTCGACTAGGCGGTTCCTCCGGGATGCTCCCGGCTGAGGGTACGGATAAACTGGCGGGGTCCCGGCCTGGGCCTGCCGGGCAAGCTGTCCGGCACCTTCCACGCGGGCGGGCGGAAGCAGTTCTGGAATATTTCCGGATATGACCGCGCCGTCGTCATCGCACTGGACCCCGCGGAAAAATTTGACCGTCTCGTGATCACGGTTGATGACCCGAACCAGCTGGTGGACATGATCAACAACGCGGTCGGCGTACGGTAAACCAGCAGAACCGCTGGTTCAACCCGCGGCTCCTGCAGTGCAACGAGGCACCGGCCGCAGCGAGCATACGGTGGTCCTCCGGGATGCTCCCGGTCCCATATCCGCTAGGGTAAATGCCATGGTCTTTGACGATGTGTTTGCAGTAATCGCGGAAGGTACGCGGCGTGAAATCCTGGGCGCCCTGCGTACCGGCGACAAGTCCGTAGGGACACTGGTGGAGGAACTCGAGGTCAGCCAGCCCACGGTCTCCAAGCACCTGAAAGTGCTGCGCGAAGCCGGACTCGTCTCCATGCGGGCCGAAGGCCAGCGCCGGTACTACTCGCTGGAAACTGCCCCGCTCGAGGAACTGGTCCTGTGGCTGCGGGCCTTTGACCTCGCGTCGCTGACGGAGTCCCGCCTGGCATCCGTTTCGGCAAGCCACCAACCCGCCACCGCGGCTGCCGCGGCGGCCGGTGCGCTGGTGCCCGGCGCCGCGGAGACCCGCCCGCTGCCGGTGGACGCCGGCGTGCAGAACCTCGGCCGCACCGTGGGACGGGCCGCAGAGCGGGCCGCCGACCTGTTCGGCCAGTTCCCGAAATTCCGCCGCCGCCGGCCCTAGGGACGCGGCCCGCAGGCACTTTGGCCCGCCTTGCATCGCATCCCCGGCATCCGCGGGGCTAGCGTAGTCCTAACCGGGGAATCCAACCTCTAAGGAGCAGCAAATGGAACGTGTACTGACACGCGTACGCGACGACGTCTTCCGTCGCAATCCCGGGGAAACCGAGTTTCACCAAGCCGTCGTGGAAGTCTTCGACTCCCTCGCCCCCGTGCTGCGCAAGCATCCCGAATTTGCCGAGGCCGCGATCCTGCAGCGGATCTGCGAACCCGAACGGCAGATCATCTTCCGGGTGCCCTGGGTGGATGACAAGGGCCAGGTACAGATCAACCGGGGCTTCCGGGTGGAATTCAACTCTGCCCTCGGCCCGTACAAGGGCGGGCTCCGGTTCCACCCCTCCGTGTACCTGGGCATCATCAAGTTCCTCGGTTTCGAACAGATCTTCAAGAACGCACTCACCGGCATGCCGATCGGCGGCGGCAAGGGCGGCTCGGACTTCGACCCGCGGGGAAAGTCCGACGCTGAAGTAATGCGCTTCTGCCAGTCCTTCATGACCGAGCTGTACCGGCACATCGGCGAGTACACGGACGTTCCGGCCGGTGACATCGGCGTCGGCGGCCGCGAGATCGGTTACCTCTTCGGACAGTACAAACGCATCACGAACCGCTACGAATCGGGCGTCCTCACCGGAAAGGGCGTGAGCTGGGGCGGATCCCTGGTCCGTCCCGAGGCCACCGGCTACGGCGCGGTGATGTTTGTCGAGGAGATGCTCAAGACCAAGGGCATGAGCCTGGACGGGCAGCGGGTGATCGTCTCCGGGTCCGGCAATGTCGCCATCAACGCCATAGACAAGGCCCAGATGCTCGGCGCCACGGTGGTGGCCTGCTCTGATTCCGCGGGCTACATAGTTGACGAAAAGGGCATTGACGTTCCGTTGCTGCGGCAGATCAAGGAAACGGAGCGGGGCCGGATCTCGGAATATGCCGAGCGCCGCGGACACTCCGTGAGCTACGTGACGGAGGGTTCCATCTGGAACGCGGGAGCCGGCGTCGCCCTGCCCTGCGCCACCCAGAACGAACTGGACGAAGCAGACGCGCTGGCATTGATCAAGTCCGGAGTCCGGGCCGTGGCCGAGGGCGCGAACATGCCGTGCACTCCGGCCGCCATCACCGCATTCCAAGCCGCCGGGGTACTGTTCGGCCCGGGTAAGGCGGCCAACGCGGGCGGCGTCGCCACCTCCGCGCTGGAGATGCAGCAGAACGCGAGCCGGGACTCCTGGTCCTTCGAGCATACGGAACGCCGGCTCAGCGAAATCATGGTCAACATCCACGAACGGTGCGCCCGGACCGCAGAGGAATACGGTTCGCCCGGCGACTACGTAGTGGGTGCCAACATCAGCGGCTTCGTGAAGGTAGCCGATGCGATGCTGGCCCAGGGCGTGATCTAGGCCGGCTTGCACGGCCCGGGCCCCGTGGCTGCGGAAAGAACTTCCACTATGGTTACTCCTGCCACTACAGTAGGGACCATACGGGGCCATCAGTGACGCACGTCGCAACAGGCCGGTGACGCGATATCCTTCAGCCACAGGTGCTCCCACATGGCTTGCTGTCGGGAGCGGCGGCAATGAGCAAAGGAACGGGACTAAATGGCAGACGAGGGAAACTTCTCGGATGTGCGGTTTCTGACGGTATCGGAAGTTGCCGATGTCATGCGGGTCTCCAAGATGACTGTGTACCGGCTGGTCCATTCCGGCGAGCTGCCGGCCGTCCGTTTCGGCCGGTCCTACCGTGTGCCTGAATCGGCCGTCCAGAAGGTGCTCCGCGACGCCGTTATTGACCGGCGTACAGACACTGCCTAAGCCCTGCCTCGGGTACACCGCTTCACTGAACAGCGCCGGGACGCGCCGTTCCCGGCTGCTGTTCCGGGCTGGCAAATTCCACAGCCCCGAAGCTGTACCCTGTTAAGGAACGTTTTAACCGAAAGCCAGTAACTACCGGCAACCAGCTCCTGTGCCCACGGCAACAGGGGAGGGGAACCGGTGACTCCTAATAAGTTTGTGAGGACTCTGTGGGTTCAGTAATCAAGAAGCGCCGCAAGCGTATGGCCAAGAAGAAGCACCGCAAGCTGCTTCGCAAGACCCGCCACCAGCGTCGCAATAAGAAGTAGGTCCTTCTTAGCGACCGTTGTCAGCTGGCCCCCGCTGCACATGCAGTGCTGGGTCCGCTACGGCAGAGCCCGCCAGTCCCTAGGGATAGGCGGGCTCCGGTTTTTAAGCAGCCGCCGGGCGGTCAGCTCTGCTGGGCTGTCAGCGGGCCCGCACCCAGGAGAACCCCCGCCACAGTCCGTACGTCGCCCCGGCAACGGTCGCCGACTTCAGGCCCAGCGTTGCTGCCCTCCGGCCTGACCGGAAGTCGTACACGGGCCAGTTGCGCTCACGGGCATGACGGCGCAGGCGTGCGTCCGGATTGATCGCCACCGGATGCCCCACCAGGCTCAGCAGCGGAACGTCGTTGTAGGAATCGCTGTACGCCCAGCAGCTTTGCAGATCCAGGCCTTCCTTCTCGGCCAGCGCCCGGACACCGGCAGCCTTGGCTGGCCCATGCAGGAACTCACCCACCAGGCGTCCGGTGTACATGCCGTCGGTGACCTCGCTGACAGTGCCGAGGGCACCGGTGAGGTCGAGCCGGCTGGCGATGACCGAAGCAACTTCGATGGGCGTTCCGGTGACCAGCCAAACCGGCCGGCCGGACTTCATATGCTGCTGGGTCAGGGCCCGGGTGCCGGGCCAGATCTTGGAGACAATCATTTCGTCGTAGACCTCTTCGCCCAGCGTGCGCACATCCTCCGAAGAGAGACCAACGGCGAAGGCCAAGGCGGCGTCGCGGACAGAGTGGACGTCCTTGAGGTTTTCACCCTGGAGCATGAACCTCAGCTGCTTGCTCGCGAACCCGGCTGCTTCACGGATCGTGAAGACTTTCCGCTGGTACATTTTCCGGCCCACGTGGAACAGGCTGGCACCGCGCATGAGCGTATTGTCGACGTCGAAAAAGGCGGCTTCGCCAGGTTTGCCCGCGGCGTCTGTGGTTCCGGTGGCTCGGACTACAGTGGCTCGGGGCATGGTCCGAGTCTACGCAAAACCCGGCCTGAGCGCGGAAATCCGACGTATTGGGGCTATTTTGGACATATGAGTGAATCCGTCGGACCGGAAGTCGTCCTCCTTACCCGACCGGGCTGCCATTTGTGCGAAGACGCCCGCCTGGTGCTCCGGCGCGTGGGGGAGGACCTTGGCATTCCCTGGCAGGAACGCAGCGCCGAGGATGACCCGGAACTCGCCGTCCGCTTCGGCGAGGAGATCCCGGTGTTGTTCATCGACGGCGTCCAACGGGACTTCTGGAAAATCGACGAAACACGGCTGCGGCGTCTGCTGGGGGCGTGATGACACCCGAGGAAGTCCGGTCGGAACGATCCGCCCTGGAGGGCGGAACGGCCAACAGCGGCGAGGCGGCCCGACCATCGTCGGCCGGTGCGGGTGCAGGACGGCACATACCGCCGGCGTCGCTGGCGCGGTTGACTATCTACTTGAGGGCGCTGTCCGTCATGCTCGCCGACGGGATAGAACGTGTGTCCTCTGAAGAGCTGGCCGAAGCGGCCGGAGTTAACTCGCCCAAGCTGCGCAAGGACCTGTCCTATCTGGGGTCCTACGGGACCCGCGGCGTTGGATATGACGTCCCGTATCTCAGCGGACAGATTTCCGCCGCGCTTGGCCTGACATTGAATTGGCGGGTAGCCATAGTAGGAGCCGGCAACCTCGGCCGTGCCTTGGCAGGCTATCCCGGGTTCGGCTCAAGGGGCTTCGAGGTTGTGGCACTGTTCGACGCCGACCCGATGGTTATCGGCCAGGAGGTGGGCTGGCTAAGGATCAGCCCGGTGGACTCGCTTGAAGCAGTGCTCGCGAAGACGGAGGCGAACATGGCGGTGCTTTCGGTGCCCGCCGAGGTTGCCCAGGATCTATGCGACCGCCTCGTGGAGTCCGGCATTACCAGCATCCTCAGCTTTGCTCCCGTAGTGCTGCAGGCGCCCGAAGATGTCCAGATCCGCAAAGTGGACATGGCGACCGAACTGCAGATCCTTGCCTACCACGCACAGCGTTCACAGGTTTCGCAGATCGCCGCCCGGGCCCGCCTGGCGCGCTAGGACCGGTTCCGACGGCAGGGGTTCCGCCTGGCCTCCTAGGTGTTGGTGCGGCTTTGTTTGGTGCCGTTGCGGCGCGAACGGCTCAGCCGAGAGTACCCGCGGGCGGAACCACGGAGCTGCTCCCTTGGTGAAGGTGATCACGGCTCCTGCGACGCCCAGGGCTGCCGCGAGAGACTGGGTGCCGGTTCCTGCGTTCGTCGCGTAGAACAGTGCCGTGCCCGCAAGGACCGCGGTGGCTATCCGCGCCCAGCGGTGCCGGTCCCGAACGGCAACCGCAAGCAGGAGGGCGGATCCCAGGATCACCAGGGCATAGGCGAGCTCTACCGCCGCCTGCGTCCTGGCATAGTGGGTGCCGGTCACTCCGTACCGCTCGAGGAGGGCAATGGCGGGCGGCAGCGAATCCGGTATGGGCATCCGCGAAACGGTTGTAATGGTGCCCCACAGATTGAGCAGGCCGGCACCTGAAATCAGCGCGAATGCGGCGGCAATGGCAGGAACCGGGTTGCCGGTGTTCGCCGGCAGGTGGCGCTGTACGGCCCGCACCACCACGGCTATCGCGTGCGCTGTGGTGCGGGCTGCAACGGCTATGGCATGTGCAACGGTGCGGGCTACCACCGAGGTGGCGTGTGCGACGGCGCGGGCACCGACGGCTGTGGCGTGCGCTGTGGTGCGGGCTGCAACGGCTATGGCATGTGCAACGGTGTGGGCTACCACCGAGGCGGCGTGTGCGACGGCGCGGGCACCGACGGCTGTGGCGTGCCCTGTTGTGCGGGCGCCTACGGCCGTGACGTGTGCTGTGGTTCGTGCGCCTACGGCCGTGGCGTGTGCTGTGGTGCGGGCGGCCGTCGAAACGGCGTCGGCGACGGCGCGGGCGCCTACGGCTGTGGCGTGCGCTGTTGTCCGGGCGGCAACGGAGATGGCATTTCCGATGGTGCGGACTGCGACGGCAACGGCGTGGGCCGTGGTGCGGGCGGCCATCGAAACGGCGTGGGCCGTGGTGCGGGCGGCCATCGAAACGGCGTGGGCCGTGGTGCGGGCGGCCATCGAAACGGCGTGGGCCGTGGCGCGGGCCGCCACCGACACCGCATGGGCGGCAGCGCGCGCCCCGGCGACAGTCGAGTGCACCGCGGATTGAATCGCCGCCGATGCGGCGTGTGCAGCGGAAAGTATCCAGTTCCAGACGGCATGGGCCGCGGCTTGGAGCCATGCCGAGGCGGCACGGGCTCCGGCGCCAACTCGGTTGGCCCCGGACTGGACCGCAGCGCTGGTGGCATGGGCGCCGGCTTGAACCTGAATGGATGTTGCATGCGCCCCGGCATGGACTCCGGCAGAAGTTGCCTGGGCCCCGGCTTGAACCCGCAGCGAAACGGCGTGTGCTCCGGCGCGGACCCGGACAACCCCTGTATGGACGCCGGCAGAAGTAGCCCGGGCTCCCGCCCGGGCTTGATTGGAGGTGGCATGCGCCGCGGCTTGGACATGATTGGATGCGCTGCGTGCCAAGCTGCGGAGCCAGGAGTAAGTTCCCTGCACCCCGGTGCGGAGCCAGGCGGCGGTTCCTCCCGCCCCGACGCGAAGCCAGGCAGATATACCCCGCAGTCCTGCACCCAACCACGTAAAGGTGCCATGAAGGCCGCTGCCAATCCAGGCGATGACGCCCTGGAACCCTGCCCGGAGCCAGACGTAGAGGGCGTGGCCGCTGCCGTTCTCCCCGATCCCTGAGGGTGAGCCGGGTTCAGGGGAGGTAGGTTCCTCCCGTTTCCCGGATCCGCTGCCGGGGCCTGCCGGGGAGCCCCCGGATACCGTCGGGGGATGGAGCGGTACTTCCGGGATGAAGATGTTGGGCCCTGCATACTCCGGAGAATCGGCTGCCCGGTTGCGCAGGGGAATACGGGTTTTTTGTTGCTGCGGGTTAGGAAGCAGAGCTGCCATGGTCCTCCCCTTCACGGCGGAACTCCGGGGCCGTTGCGTAGCAACTCGCCGCCGGAAGAGAACACAACGCTACGCGGGCACGGTCGGCGTGTGACCCCTCCACTGCGAAACCCGATCCGGCAAGGGAGAAGTCCCGCCGAAACCGACGGGACTGTGCGAACTCAGTAGGGGTACAGCGGAGCCTTGCGGAAGTACGGGGTGGACGGCCGCAGATACAGCATCACGATCCCGGCAATTCCCAGCAGGCTGGAGGCCAGCGAAATCAGGCTTAGTGGTGAGGTGAAGTAAGCGCCCAGCATGGTGAAGATGCCGATTAAGGAGAAGGCGGCAAACACGGTGCCCAGAATGCGGGCCCAGTTTTTTCCCCTCCGTACAAAGAACGCGATCAGCACGTAGATTGCAAAGCCGATCAGGGCCACGACGATGCCAAAGGAAATGAGGAAGGAGCTCACGCCTTCTTCGTCCAAACCGGTTTCGGCGAACGCCTCCTGCTCCTGGGAAGTCATGATCGACGGCAGGCTGAAGGAGGTGATGACGTTGTTGATGAGGCTCAGCACGCCGGCAGCAAGGATCAACCACGATCCGATGATGACCTCGCGCGGGGCAGGTCCCTTAGCCGGTTTTACCGGCGGTGCATAGGAGTAGGGCTGGGCGTAGCCGGAGGGCTGGGGGTAGCCGGAGGGGACGGACTTGTCGTAGGGGCCGCCTGGAGCATACTGACCGTACTGCGGCTCCGGACGGGATCCGGGACCGGTTCCGGGAACAGTAAATCCATCGGGATTCGCAGCGCCGCCTGCACCCTCGGGGCTGGTTGTGCCGTCAGGATTGGTCGGGTGGTTGGGCTCGCGCCCTGGCTCGGGAGTGTTCTCTGGTGTGCTCATGTCCGCCTGCTTGCTGGTTGGTGTCTCGAAGCGGCTGGACGAAGGTGCCGTCGGCGTGGCCGGGGCGCCCCCGCAGCCAAACATCCAGCGTATCGCGGTGGGTCCGGGACGGTCAGGGGTCCCGGAAAGATGGTCCCCGAAAACAGTCCCGGAAAGACGGCCCCGGAGTACAGCCCCGAGGACAGTCCCGGAAAACAGCCCCAAAAAAACGGCCCCGGACCAATGGGTCCGGGGCCGCCCTGTGGGGGGGGGGGAATGGGGGGCTAGGCTGCTACGAAGGCTGCGTCAACGTTGATGGTGACCTTGTCGCCCACCAGGACGCCGCCGGTTTCCAGTGCCGCGTTCCAGGTCAGGTCAAAATCCTTGCGGCTGATAACCGTGCTGGCGGAGAAGCCGGAGCGGGTGGCGCCGAAGGGATCCACGGCCACACCGTTGAACTCCGTGTCCATGACGACGGAGTGGGTGATGCCCTTGATCGTCAGGTCGCCTGTGATCTTGTAGGTGGAACCGGCGCCTTCAATTCCGGTCGCAGTGAACGTCAGCTCCGGGAACTGCTCGACGTCGAAGAAGTCCGCGCTCTTGACGTGGGCGTCACGATTGGCGTCGTTGGAGTTGAAGGAGTCAGCGGCAATCACGGCAGTGACCACGGTGTCAGCCAGGGTCTCGCCGACCACGAGGGTAGCCTCGACCTTGTCGAAGTTGCCGCGGACCTTGCTGATGCCGGCGTGACGGACAGTGAAGCCCACTTCGCTATGGGAGGCGTCGAAATTCCAGGTTCCGGTGGTGAGGCCGCTGGGGATCATGGAGAGCTCCTTCTGGTAGCGGTGCTGCCGGGAGGCCCCGACGGCACTTTCATGCATTTGCATACAGTGTTGCACGGTTTGGTTAAAGGTTCAAGTGAAATGGGTCCGTCGATTTCGAAGATTTAGCTGACGGCTCCAACTCTGCGAAACTGGGACACATGTCCCGCTCATCCATACACCTCGTGCGCCACGGTGAAGTCTTCAATCCGGACAAGGTCCTTTACGGACGCCTTCCGGAGTTCCATTTGTCCGACCTCGGCCGCCAGATGGCGGACCGGGTGGCGGAACACTTCATCGAAGAGCGCAGCAAGGGGGCCAACCTGGTCTACCTGGTTGCTTCGCCGCTGACCCGGGCCCAGGAGACCGCCGCCCCGTTGGCGGCCGGACTGAACCTGGAAATCGCCACGGACGAGCGGATCATAGAGGCGGAAAACCGCTTTGAGGGCATGTCCCGCATCAAGAGCCAGCTGCGCAATCCGCGGTACTGGCCGCTCCTGCGCAATCCCATGCGTCCCTCCTGGGGGGAGCCGTACGCCAAGCAGGTTGCCCGTGTGATGTCCGCCGTTGATGATGCACGGATGCGCGCCGTGGAACTTGGCGGAGATGATGCCGAAGCCGTTTTGGTCAGCCACCAGCTGCCCATCTGGGTCACCCGGCTCGCAGCCGAGGGCCGGAAGCTCTGGCATGACCCCCGCCAGCGCGAGTGCACCCTGACGTCCGTCACCACCCTGGAGTTCGACGGCGCCGTACTCACCGGCGTGCGCTACGCCGAGCCCAGCGCGGACCTCCTTCCCGGTGCAGCAAATGTTCCGGGAGCATAATAGAATTACTACGCGTTGTAGAAGTGGCTCCTCCCTGCCGCGATGAAAGCTGGAAATCCTTGAAGAACCGCACACGCCCTGCTGAGCCGGAAGCCCTTGGGCGACGTTCCTTCCTTCGGCTCGGTGCCGGGCTGGCCCTCGCCGTCCCCTTTGCCGCAGCTGCCACCGGCTGCTCCACGGATGACCCCCTGGCCGAACAGGCCAACGCTGGAGACAACAAGAACTACATTGCCGGCGACGGCTCCGTCACTGAATACGACGCAGCCGAGCGCGGAGAAGCGGTGCAGTTCTCCGGTTCCCTGTTCGACGGCACCGAGGTGACCTCCGCTGACTGGGCGGGCGACGTCGTCGTACTCAACTTCTGGTACGCGGCCTGCGCCCCGTGCCGGAAGGAAGCCCCGGACCTGGTGGAGCTGCACGATGAGTTCGCCGGTGCCGGTGCCCGCTTCTACGGCGTGAACATCCGGGACGAGAAGGCCACCGCGGAAGCGTTCGAACGGAACTTCAATATTCCGTACCCCAGCTTCCGGGACAAGGACGGCGGCGTACTGCTGGCCATGACCAAGTTCGTTCCGCCGTCGGCCGTACCCACCACGCTGGTGCTGGACCGGCAGGGCCGCGTGGCTGCCCGCATCCTCGGACTGGCAGACAAGGGCACCTTGAAGGCCCTGATCAGCGACTCGCTGGCAGCGTAGGGACAGTGTCCTTCCTTACTGCCGTCGTGGCCCCGGTGACCGAGTCCACCGCCAATACCTTTGCAGACACCGTCCTGAACGGGTCCGTACTGCTGGCTATCCCCGTGGCTGCCCTCGCCGGCCTCGTATCCTTCCTTTCCCCCTGTGTGCTGCCCCTGGTTCCGGGCTACCTCGGCTATGTCACCGGGTTGACCGGCGTCGACCTGCAAAAGCAGCGGCGGGGACGGATGTTCGCCGGCATCGGATTGTTCGTGCTCGGCTTCTCCGTGGTCTTCGTGGCCCTGGGCGCCGGAATCGGACAGCTGGGTGCGTGGTTGAAAGGCTCCGAACAGGCCTGGATTTCGCAGGTCCTGGGCCTCGTCGTGATCCTGCTGGGCATCGTGTTTATGGGCGGCATGAGCTGGTTCCAGCGGGACCGCAAGATCGAAGCCAAGCCGCCGGCCGGGCTCTGGGGAGCTCCGGTGCTCGGCATCACCTTCGGGCTGGGCTGGGCACCGTGCATCGGCCCCACGCTTTCGGCAGTCCAGTTGCTTTCCTTCTCCGGCAGCGACGCCAGCGCCGCAAAGGGAGCCCTGCTGACCTTCGTGTACTGCCTCGGACTGGGGCTGCCCTTCCTGCTCATCGCCGTCGGGTTCCGCCGCGGCATGGGCGCCCTTGGCATCTTCCGCCGGCACCGGCTGGCCCTGCAGCGTTTCGGGGGCGGCATGCTGATTGCCCTGGGCCTGCTGATGGTCAGCGGAGTCTGGAACCAGTGGATCAACCAGCTCCAAGGTTGGTTGGGTAACGTGACCCTGCCGATCTGATGCCGAAACCCAGTGAAGAACAGACGACCAATGAGAACACCTTGACCCCCGGACCGGATGACGTGACAGACAAAGCAACAACGCCCCGCCCGTCCAACCCCCGCCCCGCCAAGGGACGCCGGGACGACGTTGCGCTGCCCGCACTGGGCCTGCTTGGCACGCTGCGCTGGGCCTGGAACCAGCTGACCAGCATGAAGACGGCGCTGTTCCTGCTGCTGCTGCTCGCCGTCGCCGCCGTGCCGGGATCACTGTTTCCGCAGCGCCCCGCCGATCCTTCGGTAGTCACGCAGTACATCAAGGACAATCCCGAAACCGGGCCCTGGCTGGACCGCTTCCAGCTTTTCGACGTGTACTCCTCCGTCTGGTTCTCGGCGATCTACCTCCTGCTGTTCATCTCGCTGATCGGCTGCGTGATTCCCCGGGCCAAGGCCCACTTCAAGGCCATGCGCTCCAAGCCTCCGCGCACGCCGAGCCGTCTTTCCCGGATGCCCGAGTACGGCACGCTCACGGTTCCGGCGCAGCTGTCACTGACACCGGCGGATGCCGTGCGCGACGCCGCGAAGATCCTGCGCCGCCGCGGTTACCGCGTGGACATCCGGGACGAGGACGGCGAACGTCCTTCCGTCGGCGCCGAGCGCGGCTTCGCCAAGGAACTGGGCAACCTGGTGTTCCACACCAGCCTGATCGGCGTCCTGGCCTGCGTGGCTTTGGGCGGGTTGTTCGGCTACAGCGGACAGAAGATCGTGGTGGAGGGCGAGTCCTTCGTTAACACCCTGGTCAGCTATGACACCTTCACGCCCGGCTCCAACTTCACCGAAGACCAGCTGAGCCCCTATTCCCTGACGCTGGACGACTTCGAGATCGAATTCGACCGCGAATCCGAGACCCACTACGGACAGCCCCTGGACTTCACGGCGAACGTGACGGTGAAGGAAGACCCCGAGGCCGAGGCCGAGGAACAGGTCCTGAAGGTCAACTCGCCCCTGACGCTGGGCGGCACCCGGGTGTACCTGGTGGGCAACGGCTACGCCCCGATGGTGACGGTGCGCGACGGCGAGGGCAACGTGGCGCTGGAAGGCCCGGTGGTGGCCGTGCCCACCGATGCCATGTACACCTCCCTGGCCGTGGTCAAGGCTCCGGATGCCAAGCCGGACCAGCTCGGCTTCGTCGGGTTCTTCCTGCCGACCGCCATGATCGACGAAGCCGGAGTCAGCTACTCCGGCGACCCGGATCCGATCAATCCCCAGCTGAACCTCAACTCCTACTACGGGGACCTGGGGCTGGACGAAGGAGTGCCTTCCAACGTCTACGTGCTGGAAACCGAAGACCTGACGCCGCTGAACAACCGCGACCTCGACGCCGGCGGCATTGTGCTGGGCGCCAACGAGACGTATGAACTCCCCGACGGCAAGGGATCCATCACCTTCGACGGCCTCAAACGGTACGCAGCCCTGGACATCCACTACGATCCGGGAAAGACCGGAG
Source organism: Arthrobacter sp. zg-Y1110 (assembly GCF_025244865.1). Classification (NCBI taxonomy): domain Bacteria; kingdom Bacillati; phylum Actinomycetota; class Actinomycetes; order Micrococcales; family Micrococcaceae; genus Arthrobacter; species Arthrobacter sp. zg-Y1110. The sequence goes on along the minus strand of NZ_CP104272.1, from coordinate 2,930,588 downwards.
TCCTCGTGTTTGCCGTGCTCTCCCTGTCCGGTCTGGCTGCCTCGCTGTTCCTGGCACGCCGGCGGGTCTGGGTGCGGGCCGGCCAGCATCCCGACGGACGGGTAATGGTTGAATACGGGTTGCTGGCCCGGGGCGAAGATCCCCGCCTGACCAGTGAAGCAGCTGCACTCCGCGGACTGTTCGCTGAGAAGTGGTTGGCAGGGCAGGACGCAGAAGGACAAAATGTTGGACGGGCCACCGTCTCCGCACACGCATCGGCAGATAGCACCGCCACAGAAGAATCAGGTAAGGACCAGTAATGCCCTCCATTGATTACACCCTCGCCAGCTACAGCGAGCTCTTTATGCTGCTGGCGGCATTTGCCTACACGATCGCCTTCCTGGCGTTCACGTGGGACCTTGCCAAGAGCAGTAAAACCATCCGATCGGTGGAAAGCCGGCTGGAACAGAAGACCTCCGTGCGTGAAACCGTTCCCGCCGGCGCCGGCGCCGGTGCCGGCAACGGCTCCGCCCGGGACTGGGACGCCGACGGCAGCCGCGAGGCACAGACCGCTGACAGCGCCATGGGCTACACCGGTCCGCGGCGCAACGCAGCCCGGGTAGGCGTGGCCCTGACCGTGCTGGCGGCAGCCATCCACGCGGCCGGCGTCGTAACCCGCGGTATGGCGGCGCACCGCGTCCCCTGGGGCAACATGTACGAGTTCTGCACTACGGGCGCCCTGGTGGTAGCCGTGGTGTTCCTGCTGGTGCTGACCCGCCGTGACCTGCGCTTCCTCGGCACCGTGGTGGTGGGCCTGGTGCTTGTTATGATGATGGCCGCCACCATCGGGTTCCCGACGCCGGTGGCACACCTGGTTCCGGCGCTGCAGAGCTACTGGCTGATCATCCACGTTTCGGTTGCCGTGATTGCGTCGGCACTGTTCACGTTGACGTTCGCCATGTCCGTCCTGCAGCTCCTGCAGGCTGACCGGGAAACCCGGATCCGCGCCGGACGCAAGGAACGGCTGCCGTTCATGCGCATCGTGCCTTCCGCGCAGAGCCTGGAGAACCTGTCCTACCGCATCAACGCAGTGGCCTTCGTCCTGTGGACCTTCACCCTCATGGCCGGCGCCATCTGGGCCGAACAGGCGTGGGGCCGGTACTGGGGCTGGGACACCAAGGAAGTCTGGACCTTCGTTATCTGGGTGGTCTACGCAGGCTACCTGCACGCCCGTGCCACCCGCGGCTGGACCGGGACCCGTTCCGCCTGGCTGTCGATCGTCGGCTACCTCTGCGTGGTCTTCAACTTCACGATCGTCAACATGTTCTTCTCCGGCCTGCACAGCTACTCCGGCGTCTAACTCAACCGGGGTCTAGCTCCACAGGGGCTGGCCGCCCGGCCCCACAGACACTGAAAGACCCGTTCCGGGACATCCGGAACGGGTCTTTTTTATGCGGTGATCAGCTTATGTCTGTGAAGTGCTGCAGGGACCTCAGGCGCCGGGCTTGCCGTCGTCGTTCTGTTTATCCCTGCCTTCTTCCTTGGCCCGCAGCTGGGCCTCCCGGGCCCGCAGCTCGGCTTCCTTCTGTGCCTGGCGGCGCCGGACCTCGAGGTTGCGCAGGAACTCCGGATCGTCGTCGGGCGCCGAGGGGCGCCGCGGCTCGCGCGGCCCGGGCCCTGCGGAGGGCCGGCCGAACAGGAACCAGAGCACTGCGCCCAGGACCGGAATCAGGACGATGGTGAACATCCAGGACACCTTGGAGATGCTGCGCACCTCGTTTGCCCGGGACATGAGGCAGTCAATGGCGGCGTAAATGATCACGGCAGCGACGATGATGACGCCGAACAAGACAAGACGGGGCATACGGACATTGTAGTGGAGGGCACGGTCCGTGGCGTCGGGTGGACGGAAGGAACGCTGAGGACGCCGAGCGCCTAGAATGAAGGCGTGGCTTTCTGGAAATTTACTGCTCTCCGCCTGGGTTTGGTGGCCGTCTTCTTCGTGATCTGCATGCTGCTGCAACTCGGCATCGTGCTTTCGGCGCTTGCCGCCGCCGTGCTGGCGTGGTGCGTCACCTATCTTTTTGCCCGTGATATGCGGGACGAAGCGGCCCGTACGGTACAGCGGCGCTTCACCGAGGAACGTGCACCCAAGCGCAACCGCGGCGAACTGGATGATTCCGCGGCAGAGGACACCTTGGTCGCCGAGAACCCGGACGTCCAGATCGACAACGACCGCCGCCGCGACGCCTAGCCTGCCGCGACGCCTAGCCTGCCGCGGCGACGCGGTAAACCTAGGCCAGCAGCCGCGTGAGGACGAGTCCGGCGCCGTAGAGCACGCTGAAGCCGAGGTTGATCAGGCCGGTGTGCTTCAGGACCGGGATCAGGCTGGAACCCTTTTTACCCGTGAGCATCAGCCCGCAGGGCAGGATGCACGCCGGAATGAGCAGCAGCACCAGCAGTATCCACGGGTAGCTGCCCGCGATGAAGAGCGGCAGCAGCAGCGCCAGGGCCAGCATCATCACGTAGCTGATCCGTGCAGCGCCGTCGCCCAGCCGCACGGCGAGGGTCCGCTTGCCGGCCACCCGGTCCGTGGGGATGTCGCGGACGTTGTTGGCCATCAGCAGGGCCATGGCGATCAGGCCGGTACCGATGGCGCCCAGCACCGAGGCTGTGTTGATTTCCAGTGCCTGCGTGTAGGTGGTTCCCAGCGTGGCCACCAGTCCGAAGAACACAAAGACGAAGATGTCGCCCAGCCCCCGGTAGCCGTAGGGGTTCTTCCCGCCGGTGTAGCCCCAGGCAGCGGCAACGCAGCCGATTCCCACGAGGATCAGGTACGGGGTGCCGGCCAGGACCACGAGGGCCACGCCCGCCAGCATTGCGGCGGCGAAGCAGCCGAACGCCGCGTACTTGACCTGCTTCGGGGATGCCAGCCGGGAGCCGGTCAGCCGCAGCGGCCCCACCCGGTTGTCATCCGTGCCGCGGATGCCGTCCGAATAATCGTTCGCGTAGTTCACGCCCACCTGCAGCAGTACGGCAATCAGGGCGGCCAGGACGGCGCGGACGGGTGAGAAACCGCCGAGGTCGTACGCGGCGGCGGATCCGATAATGACCGGCGCGATTGCCATCGGCAGCGTCCTGGGACGGGCGCCTTCTAACCATTGGGCGGCTGTAGCCACGGTGTTTTTCCTTAGTTCTTGAGTTGAGACAGGTGCGTAAAAGACGGGTCAGTGCCGCGCGGCGGCCAGCAGCCGCAGCAGCGTCATGCGGTCCGCCTTGCCGTTGGGGAGCAAGGGCAGGGATTCCAGCAGCAGGACCACCTTCGGGACGGCAGCGGCGCCCAGCCGGGAGCGGACGGCGTCGCGGATCAGTTCGGGGTCCACGCTGCCCACGACGGCGGCGCCCACCCGGGAGCCCCATTCGGCGTCGTCCAGGCCCAGCACAAACGCCTGCTCGACCCCGGCAACCGTCTCCACTACCTCGGCCACGGCCTGCGCGGAGACCTTGATCCCGCCGCTGACAATGACGTCGTCCAGCCGGCCGGAGACGGTGACCCTGCCGGCGTCGTCCACTGTGCCGGTGTCATCCGTGCGGAACCAGCGGCGTCCGGAGTTAAACCGGAAACGGTCCTCGGTCAGGTCCGGCCGGCCCATGTAACCGTCCGAAAGGACGTCACCGGCAATCCAGAGGCGCCCCTCCCACCGGATGACGTCGACGCCGGGCAGCGGAACGCCGTCGTAAACGCACCCGCCGCAGGTTTCGCTCATCCCGTAGGTGGTCACGACGTTCAGCCCGTAGCCGCGGGCCTTTTCCAGCAGGGGAGCGCCGGCCGGTGCGCCGCCGAGCAGGATGGCGTTGAACCGGCGCAGCACGCGCAGGGTTTCCGGCGCCGGATCCTGCAGCAGGCGGTGAAGCTGGGTGGGCACCAGCGAGGTGAAGCGGTTGCGGTCCGTCATGTCCTCGGCGGCACGGGTGAACACCTCGGCGCTGAACGGCACGGAAAGGTCCATAAAGACCGGCTGCGTCCCGGCGTACAGGGAGCGGACCAGGACCTGGATTCCGGCAATGTAGTTGACCGGCAGGGCCGCCAGCCACTGCCCGTCCGACTTCAGGGCCATGGCGGTGGCCATCGAGGACGCGGCCAGCGCGTCCGTGCTGAGCATGGTCTGCTTCGGGGTGCCGGTGGAGCCGGAGGTGCTGACCACCAGGGCTATGTCGTCATTGGGCAGTTCACCCTCGAACGTCTGGTCCGGGTCGGTGTGCGGTGCCACCGCGGGGCCTTCCCCGGCCAGGGCATCGGCAAGCGGGGAGAGCAGCATGCCGGCGTCGAAGCCGGGGGTAATCAGGACTGGGAGCAGTTCCAAGGGGGTCCTAGAAGTAGTAGGGGAATGAGGACCAGTCCGGGTCGCGTTTGGCCAGGAATGCTTCCTTGCCCTCCACCGCCTCGTCCGTCATGTAGGCCAGCCGCGTCGCCTCGCCGGCAAAGACCTGCTGCCCGGCCAGGCCGTCGTCGGCCAGGTTGAAGGCGAACTTGAGCATCCGGATGGCCTGCGGCGACTGCCGGGCAATGTCTGCGGCGTATTCCAGGGCGACCTTTTCCAGGTCCTTGTGGTCCACGGCTTCGTTGACGGCACCCATGGCCACCATCTCCTCGGCGGAGTATTCCCGGGCCAGGAAGAAGATCTCGCGGGCCTTTTTCTGGCCGATCTGCCGGGCCAGGAGCGCCGAGCCGTAACCGGCGTCGAAGCTGCCCACGGTCGCGTCGGTCTGCTTGAACTTGCCGTGCTGGCGCGAGGCGATGGTCAGGTCCGAGACCACGTGCAGGCTGTGGCCGCCGCCGGCTGCCCAGCCGTTCACAACGGCGATGACCACCTTGGGCATGGTGCGCATCAGGCGCTGCACTTCCAGGATGTGCAGCCGGCCGGCGCGTGCCGGGTCGATGGTTTCCTTCGTCTCTCCCTCGGCGTACCGGTACCCGTCGCGGCCGCGGATCCGCTGGTCCCCGCCGGAGCAGAAGGAGTGGCCGCCGTCCTTGGGGGAGGGGCCGTTGCCGGTGAGCAGGACGGTGGCGACGTCCGGCGTCATCCGGGCGTGGTCCATGGCCCGGTACAGCTCGTCCACGGTGCCCGGGCGGAAGGCATTGCGGACCTCCGGCCGGTTGAACGCGATACGCACGGTCGGCAGGTCACGCACGACTGCACCGTCGGCGTCGCGCTCCACCTGACGGTGGTACGTCATGTCCTGCAGGTCCTCGAACCCGGAAACAAGACGCCACTGCTGCGGGTCGAAGATATCGGACACCTGTACTGGAAGTTCTGTGCTCACAAACCGAGTTTATCGCCCGTGGGCAAAACCTCCGGACGGCGGGCTCCTGTTCGGCGAAGCACCCGCCCGGGCACCGGAGTGCCCGGGTCCGGGGTCAGTTCTCCGCTTACCACTGTCGGGTTCGGGCGCACTGCCCCAAGCTTGTAGGTATGGCTGGCTCCGTTTCGGGGATCGATGGCCCCGCTTCCGATGCAATGCTCTCTCTCGGCAGGTTCTTCACCCGGTGGGATGAAACGGGTGACGGACGCGCCGTGTTCCGGGAAGGCGGCCGTGAAGGAGACGCCTTCTACCGGAACCGGTGGAGCCACGACAAGGTGGTGCGCTCCACCCACGGCGTGAACTGCACGGGCTCCTGTTCGTGGAAGGTGTACGTCAAGGACGGGATCATCACCTGGGAGGCGCAGGAAACCGACTATCCCTCGGTGGGACCGGACCGGCCGGAGTATGAGCCCCGCGGCTGTCCCCGCGGAGCAGCCTTTTCCTGGTACACCTATTCCCCCACCAGGGTCCGGTTCCCCTATATCCGCGGGGTGCTGCTGGAAATGTACCGGGAAGCCAGACAGCGTACCGGAGACCCGGTGCTGGCCTGGGAAGAGATCGTCCGCGACCCGCAGCGCCGCCGGAAGTACCAGCAGGCCCGCGGCAAGGGCGGGCTGGTGCGTTCCAGCTGGGCCGAAGCCCTGGAGATGACGGCCGCAGCACATATCTCCACGATCAAGAACTACGGCCCGGACCGCTGCACGGGCTTCTCGCCGATTCCGGCCATGTCCATGGTGTCGCACGCGGCCGGAGCCCGGTTCATCAACCTCATCGGCGGGGTGATGAACAGCTTCTACGACTGGTACGCGGACCTTCCCGTGGCCAGCCCGCAGGTGTTCGGCGACCAGACGGACGTCCCCGAATCCGGAGACTGGTGGGATGCCACCTACCTGATGATGTGGGGGTCCAACATCCCGGTGACCCGCACCCCGGATGCGCACTGGATGGTGGAAGGGCGCTACCGCGGGACCAAGGTGGTCTCCGTCAGCCCCGACTATGCGGACAACACGAAGTTCGCGGACGAATGGCTGCCTGCCGCCGCCGGCTCCGACGGCGCGCTCGCCATGGCCATGGGACACGTCATCCTCAAGGAAAACTTCGTGGACCGGCGCGTGCCGTTCTTCGAGGGCTATGTGCTGCAGTACACCGACCTGCCGTTCCTCGTCACGCTCGAGGAGCGGGACGACGGCACCGTGGTGCCCGGGAAGTTCCTCACCGCCGCGGACCTGGGACGCCGCGAAGCCAAGGCCTCCGACTCCGCGTTCAAGACGGTCCTGCTGGACCGCGAGGCCGGCACACCCGTAGTGCCCAACGGATCGGTGGGCTTCCGGTACAACGAGGCCGACGCCGGCAAATGGAACCTGGACCTGCAGGGCGTGGTGCCGGCACTGTCCATCGCGGATGCCGCTACCGTCCGGCAGGGGACCAGCCGGGTGGACCTGCCCGCCTTTACGGACCCCGGCGGCACGGGCTCCGTCCTGCGCCGCGGCGTGCCGGTGACCACCGTGGCAGGGAAAACCGTCACCACCGTGTTCGATCTGATGCTCGCCCAGTACGGGCTCGGGCGGAACGGCCTGCCGGGGGATTGGGCGGCCGGGTACGACGACGCCGGCACCCCCTACACTCCGGCGTGGCAGCAGGAGATCACCAATGTGACTCCCGACGCCGTGATCCGCACGGCCCGGGACTTCGCCGCCAACGCGGAGAAATCGAACGGCCGGTCCATGATCATCCTCGGCGCCGGCATCTGCCAGTGGTACCACGGGGACGTGACCTACCGGGCGATCCTGGCGATGCTGATGCTCTGCGGCTGCCAGGGCCGCAACGGAGGGGGCTGGGCGCACTACGTGGGCCAGGAAAAATGCCGGCCGATTACCGGCTGGGCGGCCATGGCCTCAGCCGGGGACTGGAACCGGCCGCCGCGCTTTATGATCGGCACCGCATTCTGGTACATGCATACCGACCAGTTCCGCTCCGACGGCTACTCCTCCGATTCGATGCAGTCGCCCCTGGCCGCCGGACACCTGCGCGGGCTGCACACCGCCGACGTCATCGCGAAGTCCACCCGGATGGGCTGGATGCCTTTCTTCCCGCAGTTCGATGCAAAGAACTCCCTCGATGTCGCCGACGAGGCGGCAGCAGGGGTGGCCCGCGGCGAGGCACCCGACGAGCCGGGGTGGGTGGCGCAGCAACTCAAGGACGGGCGGCTGCGGTTCGCCGTGGAGGACGTTGACGCCCCGGAAAACTGGCCGCGGACGCTGATCCTGTGGCGGTCGAACCTGCTGGGCTCCTCCGCCAAGGGGGAAGAATATTTCCAGAAACACCTGCTCGGCACGCTGAACAACGTGATGGGCGAGGATCACAACGAGTCCCGGCCACGCGACGTCGTCTGGCGGGAAGACGCACCGCAGGGCAAACTCGATCTGCTCGTCTCCGCCGACTTCCGGATGACGAGCTCCACGCTGCTGTCCGACGTCGTGTTTCCCGCTGCCACCTGGTACGAGAAATACGACCTTTCCTCCACAGACATGCACCCCTATGTGCACGCGTTTACCCCCGCGATCCCGCCGCCGTGGGAAGCGAAGACGGATTACGACCTGTTCCGCCTGCTCTCCGAGGAGTTCTCCCGGCAGGCCGCGAAGCACCTCGGGGTACGCAGGGACCTCGTAGCCACGGCGCTCACGCATGACACGCCCGGGGAGATCGCGCAGCCCGGCGGGCACGCCCCGGACTGGAAGGGCACCGACATCCCGGCGGTCCCGGGAAAGAACCTGCCCTCCCTTGCCGTGGTGGAGCGGGACTATACGGCCATCGCCGAGAAGTTCGCCGCCGTCGGACCGCTGGCGGACAAACTGGGATTCACCACCAAATACGTCAAGTACGACGTGACGCGGCCCTTGGAACAGCTGGCCCGCAAGCACGGGGTCTTTGACCGGGGCGCGGCGGCGGGCCGCCCGGCGGTGGACACCGACGCCCGCATGGCCGAGGCGATCCTGCTGCTTTCCGGCACCACCAACGGGGAACTGGCCGTGCAGGGTTTCCGGACCCTGGAGAAACGGACCGGAACGCCGCTCGTGGATCTAGCCGAGGGCGCCGAGGACCGGCAGATCACCTTCCGCGACACCCAGGACCGGCCGACGCCGGTGCTGACCTCCCCGGAGTGGTCCGGCTCCGAGACCGGGGGCCGGCGCTACGCACCGTTCACGATCAACATCGAACGGCTCAAACCCTTCCACACGCTCACCGGGCGGATGCATTTCTTCCTCGACCATGACTGGATGCTGGACATGGGCGAGGCCCTGCCGATCTACCGGCCGCCGCTGGACATGCACCGCCTGTTCGGGGAACCGCAGCTGGGCACCCGCGGGGAGCTCTCCGTGGCAGTGCGCTACCTGACCCCGCACAACAAGTGGTCCATCCACTCCGAATACCAGGACAACCTGCTGATGCTCTCGCTGTCCCGCGGCGGAACCTCGGTATGGATGAGCCCGCAGGACGCCGCGCTGATCGAGGTGTCGGACAACGAGTGGGTGGAATGCGTGTCCAACTCCGGGGTGCTGGTGGGCCGGGCGATTGTCAGCAGCCGGATGCCGGCCGGAGTGATTTACGTCTACCACGCGCAGGAACGCATCATCGACGTGCCCAAGTCCGAAGCCACCGGCCGGCGCGGCGGCATCCACAACTCCGTGACCCGGATCCTGGTCAAACCCACCCACATGATCGGCGGGTATGCCCAGCTGTCCTGGGCCTTCAACTATCTCGGCCCCACCGGCAACCAACGGGACATTGTCTCCGTGGTGCGCAAACGTTCCCAGGAGGTGCAGTACTGATGCGGATCATGGCGCAGACAGCAATGGTGATGGCGCTGGACAAGTGCATCGGCTGCCACACCTGTTCGGTGACCTGCAAACAGGCCTGGACCAATCGGGCCGGCACCGAGTACGTGTGGTTCAACAACGTGGAGACCCGGCCCGGGCAGGGGTATCCGCGCCGGTACGAAGACCAGGAGCGGTGGAAGGGCGGCTGGGAGCTGAACAACCGCGGCAGGCTGAAGCTCAAAGCCGGCGGGAGGCTCGCCAAGCTCTTCGGCATCTTTGCCAGTCCGGTCCAGCCGGAGCTGAACGACTACTACGAGCCCTGGACCTACGACTACGAAAACCTGATCAACGCGCCGGCCGGCAACGACTTTCCGGTGGCCAAACCCAAGTCCCTGATCACCGGCCAGGACATGAAAATCACCTGGTCGGCCAACTGGGACGATGACCTGGGCGGATCCGAGCGGACCGGCGGCCAGGACCCGGTGCTCGAGAAAATGCGCCGGGACGCGGAGGAGAAGGTGAAGCTGGAATTCGATTCCACCTTCATGTTCTATCTGCCGAGGATCTGCGAGCACTGCCTGAATCCCTCCTGCATGGCCTCCTGCCCAAGCGGTGCGATCTACAAGCGTGAAGAGGACGGCATTGTGCTGGTGGACCAGGACCGCTGCCGGGGCTGGCGGCAGTGCATCACCGGCTGCCCGTACAAGAAGATGTACTTCAACCACCGCTCGGGCAAGGCGGAGAAGTGCACGTTCTGCTATCCGCGCATCGAGGTGGGCATCCCCACGGTCTGCGCCGAAACGTGTGTGGGCCGGCTGCGGTACATCGGGATTTTCCTGTACGACGCCGATCGGGTCACCGAAGCCGCGTCCGTGCCCAACGAGCAGGACCTCTACGAGGCGCAGCTGGACCTGATGATGGATCCCAATGACCCGGAGGTCATTGCCGGTGCCCGGGCCGAAGGCATCCCGGAGGACTGGCTGGACGCCGCCCGGCGCTCGCCGGTCTACGCCCTGGCCAAGGAAATGCGGGTGGCGCTGCCGCTGCACCCGGAATACCGCACGATGCCGATGGTCTGGTACGTGCCGCCGCTGTCCCCGATCGTGGACGTGCTGAAGGAGCAGGGGCACGACGGCGAGGCGGCGGAGAATCTCTTCGGCGCCATTGAGGCCCTGCGGATTCCGGTGGAATACCTCGCCGAACTCTTCACGGCCGGGGACACGGACCTGGTCACCGCAGTGCTGCGGAAGCTTGCCGCCATGCGCGCCTACATGCGGAACATCACCCTGGGTGATGAGCCTGACGAGAGGATCGCGGCCGACGTCGGCATGACCGGCGAGCAGATTGTCGCGATGTACCGGCTGATGGCCATTGCGAAATATGAGGAGCGGTACGTGATTCCCGCAGCGCACGCGGAGGACGCCCACAACCTGGAAGAGATTGGCTGCTCCCTGGATGTGGAGGGCGGCCCCGGGATGGGACAGACAGGGGTCTTCGGTGAGGCTTCCGGGCGGCCGATGCCCGTGGCTGTGGAGAACTTCGAAGCCCTGCAGGCCCGCCAGCGCGGGGAGGACCCGACGGGCAACGGCAACCTGGGCGGGCGGGTGAACCTGCTCAACTGGGACGGGCGGGGCTCGCCGCAGGGGCTGTTCCCAGCCAACAACAACCGGCGCGCACCCGATGAGGGTGCCGGCGAGGGCATGGGTGCCGGATACGACCAGGCAGAGGGCGATGGGCCTGGCTCGGATCAAGGCAGGGCTGACCGGGGCGGGCCGCAGCCATGAGCCTGCTGGAGAAACTGCTCGGCAAACCCGGGAAGGGCACCCTTGAGCCCGAGCCCTACGCCGATGCCCGGCCCGGCCGCAGCCGGGTGATCCGGCAGGCGGCTGCCCTGCTGCTCGAATACCCCAACGAGCAGCTGGTGGAACTGATCCCGGGAATCCGCGCGGCCCTGGCTGAAGCCGGGGCGCCGGCAGGGGAGCTGGAACCTCTCTTCGCCTGGCTGTCGTCCCGGCCGCTGCCGGAGGTGCAGGCCGCCTATGTGCAGGAATTCGACCTGTCCAAGCGGCACAGCCTGCACCTGACCTACTGGACCGACGGGGATACCCGCCGCCGGGGCGAGGCGCTCGCCGCCTTCAAGGAGATCTACCGCTCCCACGGCGTGCTGCCGGAAGGCACCGAGCTGCCGGACTACCTGCCCCTGGTGCTGGAATTCGCCGCCAAGGTTTCTCCGGAGGACGGGTACGAACTGCTGCAGCGCTACCGTCCGTCAGTGGAACTGCTCCGGCTGGCCCTGCGGGACGACGACCTGCCCTACGAAGGCGTCCTGACCCTGGTCTGCTCCACCCTTCCCGGTGCGTCCCCCGAGACCCAGGCCGCCGTGATGCGTACGGCGGGCTACGGTCCGCCCACCGAAACCGTGGGTCTGGAACCGTACAGCTCGCGGCTGCTGCCGGTGAGCGAAAGGAGCCACCCATGACTGCCGTACCTCCACCGCTGGACGTGCCGCCGCCGGAGAACGTGCAGGTGGGCGTGGACGACGTCATGCTTTGGGGCGTGCTGCCGTATCTGGTGCTGGCCATCCTGGTGCTCGGTTCCATCTGGCGGTACCGGTATGACCAGTTCGGCTGGACCACCCGGTCATCCCAGCTCTACGAATCCAGGCTGCTGCGGATTGCTTCCCCGCTCTTCCACTTCGGGATCCTGGCGGTGATCGTGGGGCATTTCGTCGGATTGGTGATTCCGAAAACCTGGATGGACGCGATCGGACTCAACGAGGACACCTACCATTTCTTCGCCCTGAGCGTGGGCGTCCTGGCCGGCATAGCCACGCTGGTGGGGATAGTCCTGTTGATTTACCGACGCCGGACCACCGGCCCGGTATTCATGGCCACCACCCGCAATGACAAGGGGATGTACATCTTCCTGCTGGCGGCGATCCTGACCGGATTGGCGACCACGGTCTTTTCCGTTTTCGACACGAACATCGTCAACTACCGGGACACCGTGGCGCCGTGGTTCCGCTCCATCTTCATCCTGCAGCCCGACATCACGGGAATGACGGCTGCCTCCATGTCCTTCAAGATCCATACGGTCTTCGGGCTGGTGCTCTTTGCCCTCTGGCCCTTCACCCGCCTGGTCCACGCGTTTACCGCGCCCGTGCACTATCTGTTCCGGCCCTACATCGTCTACCGTTCGCGGGGCCGGCGGCCGGTTCCCGGTGCGAGGACGCCGCGCGGCGGCTGGGACCCCGTGGGGACCCCCGATCGGGACCGCCCGGGCACACCTTAGAACCGAGTTCATCTGGCGGAAGGCAGGCAGCCCATGTCCACAGCATCTTCTCCTCCGGCCGCAGGCGCAGACCTCCGGTCCGGCCAGCTGCGGAACCTCATCGTGGCAACCATTGCCTCCACGGTGGGGTTCTGGGCCTGGACGATCATCGGGCCGCTCTCCAGCCGCTACGCCGCAGACATGGACCTGGGGGCCGGACAAACCTCAGTCCTTGTGGCCATGCCCATCCTGGTCGGCTCGGTGGCCCGGATCCCCGTCGGCGCCCTGACGGACCGATACGGCGGGCGCGTTATGTTCACCGTGATCCTGGGAGTGACGGCGCCGCTGGTGCTGCTCACCGGAATCGTCGGCCAGCAGGGAAACTTCCCGTTCCTGGTGGTCATCGCGTTCTTCCTCGGCATTGCCGGGACCGTCTTCGCGATCGGCATCCCCTTCTGCTCCGCCTGGTACGAACGCAGCCGGAAGGGCTTCGCGACCGGCGTGTTCGGGGCCGGCATGGTGGGGACGGCCGTGTCGGCGTTCTTCACCCCGCGGCTGGTGGCCGCCGTCGGCTACATGGGCACCCACATCACCATCGCCGTCGTCGTCGCGGCCATGGCGGTGCTGAGCTGGCTGATCCTGCGTGAATCCCCGGCATGGTCACGACCCACGGAACCGGTGCTGCCGAAGATCACCCACGCCTTCACCCTGCGCGTCACCTGGCAGCTGTGCTTCCTGTACGGCGTGGTGTTCGGTGCGTTTGTGGCGTTCTCCAACTACCTGCCCACCTATCTGGGCAATGTCTACGATTACGACGCGACCGCGGCAGGAACCCGGACCGCAGGCTTCGCCGTGGCCGCCGTCATCGCCCGGCCGATCGGCGGCACCATCGCGGACAAGGTGGGGCCGAAGCTGGTCACGCTCGTTTCCTTTGCCGGCACGGCGGTCCTGGCCGTTATCGTTGCCCTCCGCCCGGAGGAAGAGGAGGTCTACGGTACGGCGTTCATCCTGATGGCCTTGTTCCTGGGGCTGGGCACCGGCGGAGTGTTCGCCTGGGTGGGCCGTGCCGCTCCGGCGCAGGATGTGGGTACCGTCGGCGGGATTATTGCCGCCGCCGGCGGGCTAGGCGGCTACTTCCCGCCGCTGGTTATGGGGGCAACCTATGACCCGGCGAACCGCAGCTATTTCGTGGGCCTGATGCTGCTTGCGGCTTTTGCCGCCGTCGCCCTGCTGCTGACGTTCACGGTGCGCAACGGCGGCAGGGTGGACACTCGCTCCGGTGCCTCCTGACCCTTGGCCTCCGGATACCGGCGGGTAGAGTCGGAGCATGGGTGCAACTGAACTGATTCTGGTCCGTCACGGTGAATCCGCCGGCAACGTGGCCGCTACCCGCGCCGGCCGCGAGGGCGCCGAACGTATTGACCTTCCCTGGCGGGACCCCGACGTCCCGCTCAGCTCCGACGGCGAGGAGCAGGCTGCAGCGCTTGGCCGCTGGATTGCCGGGCTTCCCGCCGATGAGCTGCCCGAGTCCGTCTGGTGTTCGCCCTACCTGCGGGCCCGGCAGACAGCGGAACTGGCGGGGCTGGCCGGCCTCACCGGCGTCATGCGGATTGACGAGCGCCTGCGGGACCGGGAACTGGGGATCCTGGACCTGCTGACCTCCGCCGGCGTCGCAGCGCGCTATCCCGAGGAAGCCGAACGACGGTCCTGGCTGGGGAAATTCGCCTACCGTCCGCCGGGCGGCGAGTCCTGGGCCGACGTCGCGCTGCGGCTGCGTTCGGTGTTCCGGGACCTTGACGACGAGGAAGACGGCAAGCGTGTGGCAGTGGTCTGCCACGACGCCGTGATCCTGCTGATCCGCTACGTTTTGGAACGGATGAGCGAGCAGGAACTGCTGGACACCGCCGCCGCCAACAGCGTGCGGAACGGCTCAGTGACCCGGCTGGTGCGCCCCGCCGGCACCGGGCCCTGGAAGCTGCACACCTTCAACAGCGTGCTCCACCTGCAGGACAGTGGAGCACCGGTAACCGAACATGCAGGAGAAACTGATGACATCCACCCCCGCTGAGCTTGTTACCCCCGCGCTGCTGCGCGGCTGGCGGCTTTCCACCGAGGCCTCCGGCAAGGAGGACCGCGGCACCGTGCTGGTGGTCGGCGGAGCCCGGAGCACTCCGGGAGCGGTGATGCTGACCGGGCTTGCCGGGCTGCGGGTCGGCGCAGGCCGCCTGACCATGGGGTTGGCGGAATCGGCAGCGATCGCCGTCGCCGTGGCCATCCCCGAATCCGGGGTGGTGGGACTGCCGGAGGAAGACGGCGGGATTGACGGCGCTGCGGCAGGCAAGGTGCTCGAATCCGATCTTTCGACGGCGTCGGCAGTGGTAATCGGTCCCGGCCTGGACGACGCCGAGCAGGCCGCAGCGCTCCTGCAGTCAGTGGTTCCTCTGCTCGGGAAAAAGACGCAGGTGGTACTGGACGCCTTTGCCCTGGGAGTGCTGCCCGGGCTGCCGGAACTTTACGACACCCTGGCCGGCAGGCTGGTCCTGACCCCGAACGGTGCAGAAATCCTGCGTCTCCTCGAGGACGAGGATGCCGACGAAGACTCTCTGGACCTGCCGAAAGCCTCGCTGGAGGTGGCACGGAAATACTCCGCGGTGGTCAGCGCGCACAACGTCATTACCGCGCCTGACGGAAGGAGCTGGGAAGTGCCGGCCGGGAACTCGGGCCTGGGTACTTCCGGGTCCGGGGATGTCCTTGCCGGTGCGGTGGGAGGGTTCCTGGCCCGCGGTGCGACGCCGGAACAGGCAGCGTGCTGGGGCACCTATCTGCACGCGGTGAGCGGGGACCGGCTCTCCGCCTCGCGGGGACCGCTCAGCTTCCTGGCACGGGAACTGCTCGAGGCCATGCCGCCGGTGATCGCGGAGTTGAGCTAGCGAGGGCTGTATCCCGGCGGAACGGCCCATATCCTGAGGTAATGACAGCGAACGAATACCGGACCGGCCCTCCGGGGCGACCTGCGGCCCAAATTCCGTGGCTTTCCTACCGTTTCACCCGCCGTGACGCCGTGGCAGCAGGTTTCTACGTGTTGTTCCTGCTGGTCCTGAGCTTTGCGCCCGGACTCGTTATGCCTGTCCTGGTGATGCTGGTTCCGGATCCGGTTGCAGCTGCCTACGTCCTGAACCTGGCGTTTTACGGGGTTGCCGGCCTCTTGGCTTTCCTCGCGGCCCGGCCCTACGTGGTGCGCGAAGCCAAGATCCTGGCCACTCGGCCGGTGCTGTCCCTGTCCCTGATTCCTGGCGGCGTCATCGCCATGCTTATTGTCACCATGATCGGGGCGTTGCTGAGCGGGCAGGTCGAAACGGCGGTAAACCAGGAAGCCGTAGAGGGATTTGTGGGGTCCGTTTCGCCGTGGCTGGTGGTGCCGCTGCTGGTGGTGCTGGCGCCCTTTGTCGAGGAGTACATTTTCCGGCACCTGCTGATCGGCAAGCTCAGCCGCTACTGGAATCTCTGGGGCTGCTGCATCCTGTCGGTCCTGTTGTTCGCCTCGATCCACATTGTGGGCAAGGAATCCCTGTCCCTCCCGGTGCTGATGCCCTACCTGGCGATGGGTGCCACCCTTGTGGGCATCTACGTCTGGGCCGGAAACAACTTCATGCTTTCCTACGGTGTGCACGCCGCCAAAAACCTGCTGGGCGTCATCCTCATCTACAGCGTGCCGCCGGAGCTGCTGCAGCAGTAGCTGCCGTCTGCCTTCTGGACAGCTAACGCCGGGGTCCGTGGCTGGCCTCGTAGCGGAGGGCACGCACCCCGCCGTTCCACTGCGACCGGTTTCCTCCGTGTAGCTTGCTCTGCCC
Source organism: Arthrobacter sp. zg-Y1110 (assembly GCF_025244865.1). Lineage (NCBI taxonomy): Bacteria > Bacillati > Actinomycetota > Actinomycetes > Micrococcales > Micrococcaceae > Arthrobacter > Arthrobacter sp. zg-Y1110. The sequence goes on along the minus strand of NZ_CP104272.1, from coordinate 2,914,306 downwards.
CGTTATCCGTTGGGATCCCGGGGCAGAGCCGAACGGCTAGGACCCGGCCTTTTCGACCCGCTCAGTTTCCGGGGCCCGAACCAGGGAGCCGTTGCATGGAACCACCCGCTCCGGCCGGGCCAAGTAGAAAAAAGAACTCCGGGCATCCGAATCGAATCCGCCGGGCACCATCAGTGTGGAATAGCGCTGGCACCACTGCGGGGTGTCGACGGCGGCCGCGAGCGCAGTGGCGACGGCCGGAACGTTGTGGAACCACATCAGGTGCTGGGTTCCGTCGGACACCAGATAGATGAGGTCCAGCTGCGGATCGGCCGTGACTTCGACGTCCGACCACTGCTCCCAGCCCTCGAGGCGGCGGCGATGGATCCAATGGATGTTGTGCCCGGGGGCGAAGCCGCTGCAGTTGCTGAGACCGGATTTGCTGACACTGGAAATGCTCACAGTGGGTTCCTTTGCAGGTTGTCCTTGCCTGCGACGGATGACGCAAGCCGCTTCGTCATCCGAACCACCCGCCGAACAGTGGGGTTGGTGTGGGGCCAGTCGGAGCTTTTGTGCCCGGTAAACCGGGCGAAGGCCACATCTCGTGAAGCTGAAAACTACTGTAGCTGAGGCCACTGACATTTCGACAGAGGACCGTTTCCGGGGGTGCGGTTGTGCGCGTTCCGGTGGGTGCGCCGGGCGGTGCGATGGGGGTACGTTCCGGTGGGTGCGCCGGGCGGACCGGAACGGCGGCAACGAAAATCCCTGCTCGCAGAGCTCGCAAGGATTATTAAAGCCGCCTAACCCGGCCCGTCCGGCGCCTACGTTTCGCACCTCACCTGCCATCAACCCCGGGAGACCGCTGGACGAACATCCTCACGCTCGCCGCCGCAGGAGCTGGGGTCAGAACCCGCCACCGGAGACACTGGGGCCACATCCCGCCACCGGAGACACTGGGGAGCTGGGGTCCATGCGCCGCCGGAAGGTGACACCACACGCCGCCGCCGGAGGGGCTGGAGGAAGGCGGCTTTAATATTTCCCGCGAGCTCTGCGAGCGGGGAATTTCGTTGCCGCCGTTCCAGCCCCGCAGGGGGCGGACGCAGGGGACGAACTCTAGGGGGACCGCCCGCAGGGGACGAACTCTAGGGGGACCGCCCGCAGGGGGCGGGCGAACTCTAGGGGGACCGCCCGCAGGGGGGCGGGTCCGGCCCCAGGGACGAGACTTACCGCCAGCCGGCCCCCGGGGCCACAAGCTTGACGATGCTCTCCAGCAGATGTGCATTGTACTCCACGCCCAGCTGGTTCGGCACGGTCACCAGGACGGTATCGGCCTCCTGCACCGCGGCGTCCGCGGCCAGCTCTGCGGCAATGACGTCCGGTTCCCCGATGTAGCTCTTCCCGAACCGGGCCAAGCCGCCGTCGAGGTGGCCCACCTGGTCCCGGCCTTCGGCCTGCGCCCGCAGCCCGAAGTAGTGCCGGTCCTGCCCGGTCACCAGCGGAATGATGCTGCGGCTGACGGACACCCGCGGGGTGCCCTGGTGTCCGGCGTCGGCCCAGGCCTTCCGGTACACCGCGATCTGCTCGGCCTGCAGCTGGTCGAACGGCACCCCGGTGTCCTCGGTCAGGAGCGTGGAGCTCATCAGGTTCATGCCCTGCTCGCCGGTCCACTTGGCGGTGGCCCGGGTCCCGGACCCCCACCAGATCCGCTCCGGCAGTCCGGGGGACAGCGGGTCAATGGCCATGGCTCCGGTGCTGCCGGTCATGGCCGGATCAGCCTGCGCCACCCCGGCGCCGGCAATGGCGGCACGGAACACTTCGGTGTGCTGCCGGGCCATTTCCGCGTCGGAGGAATCCGGGCCGGGAACGTAGCCGAAGGACTCATAACCGCGCAGGGCAGGCTCGGGGGATCCCCGGCTGATGCCGAGCTGCAGCCTGCCGCCGCTGATCAGGTCCGCCACTGCGGCGTCTTCTGCCATCGCCAGCGGATTCATGTAGCGCATGTCGATCACGCCCGTGCCCAGCTCGATCCGGCTGGTCCGTGCCGCCATGGCGGAGAGCATGGGGAAGGGGGCGGAGAACTGCGGGGCGAAGTGGTGCACCCGCATGTACGCGCCGTCGACGCCGATTTCCTCGGCGGCGACCGTCAGTTCAATCTGCTGCAGTATTGCGTCCTGCGCACTGGGAGTCATCGATCCCACGGCATTCCGGTAATGTCCGAAGGACAGGAATCCTATTTTCTTCATACAAGCTCCAGCGCCGGAAACGCCGGCAGTATTCCCGGTCACCTGCGCCGAACCAGTGAAAGGAAACAGCCCCAGTGCACATCACCATGGTCCCGGGCTATCAGGGCTCACCACCGGAGCAGTGGCAGAGCCGCTGGGAGGCGGAGCTGCCGGACGTCACCCGCATCGCGCCGTCGTCGTGGGATGAACCCGAGCTGGAGGACTGGATGGCGGCGCTGGACCGGGCCGCCGGCGCGCAGAACGGTCAGACGGTCCTGGTGGCACACAGCCTGGGCTGCCTGGCGGCGGTGGAATGGCTGCTGCGCAACCCCGACGGCGCCCACGGGGTGTTCCTGGTCAGCCCGCCCGATCCCGTTGCCGCTTCGTTTCCGCAGGCCGCAGGAACGTTCCGGTCTCCGCGGATGCAGGAACTGCCCGTGCCCGGCCTGCTGATTGCCAGCGAGAGCGATCCGTACTGTGCGCTGCCGGCCGCGCAAAGCATCGCCGCGGCCTGGAAGGTGCCCGTTATTGATGCCGGCGAGCTGGCCCACATCAACGAAAAGAGCGGGGTGGGCTACTGGGAGCAGGGCCGCGACCTGCTCACGGCCTTCACAGCAGGGCTGGGGGAACCGGCCGCAATCGGATAAGAATGGGCACATGGACCTTCCAGTGATGCCCCCGGTTGCCCCGATGCTGGCCAAATCCGTCAGCGCCCTGCCCCGCGGGGACTACTTGTACGAACCCAAATGGGACGGATTCCGGTCCATCATTTTCCGGGACGGCGACGACGTCGAGATCGGCTCCCGGAACGAGAAGCCAATGACGCGGTACTTCCCTGAAATCGTCGAAGCCCTCAAAGCGAACCTGCCCGAGAGGTGCGTGCTGGACGGCGAGATCGTCATGGTGGCTCCGGACGGCAAACGGCTGGACTTCGAACTGCTGCAGCAGCGGATTCATCCCGCCGCCAGCCGGGTGAAACTGCTCGCGGAGGAAACCCCCGCCCGATTTGTGGCCTTCGACCTGCTGGCCCTGGGCGACGTCGACTACCGGGACCGGCCGTTCTCCGAACGCCGGGAGGCCCTGGTCCAGGCGCTGAAAACGGCACAGGCACCGGTGTCCGTCACCGCCGCCACCGACGACGCCGACCAGGCGCAGGACTGGTTCGGCCGTTTTGAAGGTGCCGGCCTGGACGGCGTGGTGGCCAAACCGCTGGACGGCCCGTACGCGCCGAACAAGCGCACGATGGCCAAGCTCAAGCACGAACGCACTGCGGACTGTGTGCTCGCCGGCTACCGGGTGCACAAATCCGGCCCCGATCTGATCGGCTCCCTGCTGCTGGGGCTCTACAACGACGACGGCGTGTTGGTGAACGTGGGCGCAGCAAGTTCCTTCCCGATGGACCGCCGCCGGGAACTGTTCGAGGAACTCCAGCCGCTGGTCGCCGTCGAGGACGGACACCCCTGGGCCGAGGGGGAGCAGGAGAAGGGCACGCGCACCCCGCGCAACTCCGAGGGCAGCCGCTGGAGCGGGAAAAAGGACTTCTCTTTCGTACCGCTGCGCCCGGAACGGGTAGTGGAGGTGCGCTACGACCACATGGAGGGGGAGCGGTTCCGCCATGTGGCCCAGTTTTCCCGCTGGCGGCAGGACCGGACGCCCGAATCCTGCACCTATGAGCAGCTGGAGGAGCCGGTGAAGTTCGATCTGGCGGAGGTGCTCGGGAGCTAGCGGAAACTGTCCGGCGGGGCTAGGCAGGGAAGCACATCGATGCCTAGCATTTTTTGTCAGCATCTCCGGTCCGCTGGACCGGCGGCCGCGGACACCCGCCCACAAGGAGCCGAAGATGATCCAGGCAGCCGACCTCGAAACCCTGCGCAGCGTTGTCCATGGTCCGCTGAACAGTCCAGGGGAGCCCGGGTACGCCGTAGACACCGCCGGCTTCAACCCCTCGTTGATCCAGCATCCCGATGCCGTGCTCGGTGCAGCCGACGTCGAGGATGTACAGAACGCCGTCCGCTGGGCCGCTGAGCGGGGCATCCCCGTCGGGATGCAGGCAACCGGCCACGGTGCTGCCGCCGCCATGGACGAGGGCCTGCTGATCAACACGTCCCGGCTGCAGGACCTGGCGGTGGACTCCGACGCAGGCACGGTCACCGTGGGTGCCGGCGTCAGCTGGCGCTCGGTGCTGGAGAAGACCGTGCTGCTCGGGCTTACGGGCCCGCACGGCTCCTCCGGAACGGTGGGAGTGGTGGGCTACGCGTCCGGCGGGGGGCTGCCGCTGATGGGCCGGGCGCTGGGATTCGCCAGCGACCACGTGCAGGCCATAGATGTTGTGACCCCCGACGGCAGCCTGAGGCACCTCGAAGCAGGCAGCGCCGAGGACGCCGGGTTGTTCGCGGCACTGCGCGGCGGCAAGGGCAACTTCGGCGTCATCACGGCCATGACGCTCGGGTTGACCCCGTTCCGGGAATTTTACGGCGGCGGCATCATGTACCCGGAAGATGCCGGCCCGGAGGCCCTGGCCGCCTTCCGTGCCTGGACACCCCAGCTGCCGACAAATGTTTCAGCGTCCCTGGCCTTCCTGCACCTGCCGGATGCCCCTTTCCTGCCCGAGGAACTGCGCGGTACCGCGCCGGTGCACCTGCGGTTCGCGGTGTTCGGCAGCCGGGAAGAGGGCGACACGCTGCTGGAACCCATGCGGCATGTCTCCGCGCCCTTCATGGATACGGCCGGACCGATGGACTACGGGGCAGTGGGCAGCATCCACATGGATCCGGACGAACCGGTGCCCGCCCTGGACCGCGGGACCCTGCTGGCCGAGCTGCCCGATGAACTGGCGGCCGGAGTGCTGGGCCAGGTGGGGCCGGGTTCGTATACTCCGCTGATGATGACGGAAATCCGGTTGATGGGCGGATCACTGGCTCTGGATCCTCCGTTCGAGGATGCGGTGTCAGGCCGGGAGGCAGCCTTCAACCTCTACTCCGTGGGACTCAACGTCCCGCCGGCTGCGGACGCCACAGCAGCCGCCCTCGATCGGCTCGACGTCGTCGTCGGCCCCTACGCTGCCGGCGCGCTGGTCAACCTCAGCGGACCGGCACGCACGGAGGCAGGCGCCCGGCCTGCGTGGGATCCGGAGGTTTTCGGGCGGCTGCAGGCGGCCAAGGCCGCCTACGATCCGCAGAACCTCTTCCGGTTCGGCCACGCGGTTCCGCTGCCGGTCTCCTGACGGCGGCCCGGACGGGAGGTTCTGGGCCGGGAGGTGCCGCCCGGCGGCATCCGCGTCTAGCGCCGTCCGCGGCAGCCGACCCCGAACTCGCTGCCCGCGTCCTCGAGGATGGCCGCGGTGTAGCCCTCCCGGTATCCCGTCTCCGTGGGATGCAGGTTGTACGGGCTTAGGAGATCGAAGATGATCCAGGAATCCGTGGACCCTACGCCGTGCCCGGCGAACTCATCCACCACGTCCACGAACACCCCGTTGTCCGGAACCTGTTCCGCGATGACCGTGTTCAAGGCATCGGTACCCCGTGTAAAGAGGGCCTGCGCCTCGGTACTGAGCGGTCCGGGGGTTCCGGGCTCAAACAGGTACGGATACCCCGTCACCACCAGGGTTGCCCTTGGAGCCAGTTCAGCGATCCGGGCAAACTCCGCTGCCAGCTGTGGTGCCAGGACGGTCTGTGCGTAAGCGGCAGCTTGATCGATGGCAGGGGCGCAGGTGGCCGGCAGCTGTGCCCCGGCGCAGGCGGCTACCACCGAAGCGAACCGGACGTCATCGCCGCCGATGGTCACGGTGACGGTGTCCGTCTTTCGATTCAGCAGGCCCCGGGCAGCGGCGTCGTCGATCTGCTCGGGAAGGTCCACCGGAGCGTCGGGCGGGGTTGTGAGAGCAGTGGCGCCCGAACAGGTGACATTACCGTCCAGCTCTACCCGGTCCAGGGCGTCCAGAAGCACGGGGTAGCCCTGTGCCGTCCGGCCGCAGGTGTCCAGTACGGGGCCGCCGCCGAAGCCGGAGGCATAGGAGTCACCGAACGCCACGTAGTCGACACTGCCGTGCCCCCGACCGTGCCCGCCGCCGTGCCCACCCCCATGCCCGTGTCCGCCGCCGTACCCGTGCCCGCCGCCGTGCCCACCCCCATGCCCGTGTCCGCCGCCGTACCCGTGCCCGCCGCGGTGCTCAACCGTATGCCCGCCGCGGGAATCGGGCCCGTGGGCACCGCCGGCGCTGGCCGGGGCAGCACCTCCGGCCAGGAGGGCAGTGGTAGTCACTGCCAGGACAGCCAGACGTCGGGACAGCAGCGGTTTGGGGCTCATCTCGTGCTCCTTAGCGGGGGTGCTGCAAACGTTCGAGGGCACGAGTCTGGCGCAGGGGAGGGACCCGCGGCAACCAGAGGTACACCATGTCGGCACGGCAGCAGTATTTAAAGTCCAACGGGTGTGGGAAGGGCCGCTTTCGGCTAGGGTGTCGATATACCGACCGCATGGTCAGTAATCCCGCGGCAGTGACGCCTGCAGGAGGACGGCTGCGGTTTCTTCCCGTTTCGAAAGGCAGCGAAATGACGGCCACCGCCATCGACGTCGAAACCGTTCCCAGCTACGTTCGGGGGTCCTGGTGGACACCGGATCCCGCAGGAGTCCGCGGAACCGAAGTGCACGATGCCAGCACCGGCGAGCTGCTGGCGCTGGTCAGCAGTGAGGGTCTGGACACCGCCGCCGTCGTCCACTATGCCCGAACCGTAGGGCAGGCCGAACTGGGGAAGTCCACCTTCCACCAGCGGGCCCTGCTGCTCAAGGAACTCGCAGTGCACCTCAATGCGCAACGCGATGAGCTGTACGCCGTGTCCGCCCGCAGCGGCGCCACCCGGACCGATTCCCTGGTGGACATTGACGGCGGGATCGGCGTCCTGTTTGCCTACGGTTCCAAGGGCCGCCGCGAACTGCCGAACTCCACCGCGATCATTGACGGCGCCGTGGAACAGCTCGCCAAGGACGGCTCGTTCCTCGGTGAGCACATCTACACCCGGATCCCGGGCGTCGCAGTGCAGATCAACGCCTTCAACTTTCCGGTCTGGGGCATGCTGGAAAAACTGGCCCCGGCATTCCTCGCCGGGGTGCCGAGCATCGTCAAGCCCGCCAGCCCCACCGGGTACATCACCGCAGCGGCCGTGCGGATGATCGTGGACTCGGGCATCCTTCCCGCCGGATCCCTGCAGCTGATTTCCGGTTCCGCGCGGGACCTCCCGGACCACCTCGATTACCGGGACATGGTCTCCTTCACCGGCTCGGCCTCCACCGCCGAACGCCTGCGTGCCCATCCGCAGATCGCCGTAGGAGGTGTCCGTTTCACGGCGGAAACGGATTCGTTGAACGCGGCGATCCTGGGTCCGGACGCCGTTCCCGGTACCCCCGAGTTTGACGCCTTCATCCGCTCCCTGGTCACCGAGATCACGGCCAAGGCCGGCCAGAAATGCACCGCAATCCGCCGGGCCATCGTCCCTGCCGGGCTGGTCGATGATGTGGTTGCCGCGGCCGGGGAGCGCATCCGCGGGCGCGTGGTCCTGGGCGATCCGCGTGCCGAAAACGTGACCATGGGTGCCCTGGCCTCCCGGGAGCAGCTCGACGGCGTCCGGGAAGCGGTGCAGCGGATGCTGGCGGCCGGCGCGCAGCTGGCGCTGGGGTCGTTGGACGCCCCCGACGTCGTCCGTGCCGACGGAAGCGAGGGAACCTCGCCGGACGGCGCCTTCATGGAGCCGCTGCTGCTGACCTGGCCGGACAACGACGCGGATGCCCTGCACAATATCGAAGCGTTCGGCCCCGTGGCCTCGATGGTGGGCTACACCGACGTCGCCGACGCCGTCCGGCTGGCCGCGCGGGGCGGAGGATCGCTGGTCGCTACGGTATGCACCAATGACCCGGACGTGGCCCGGGAAGTGCTTACCGGCATCGCCGGACACCACGGTCGGGTATTGTTCCTGAACCGCGAAGACGCCCGTTCCTCCACCGGGCACGGTTCGCCCGTGCCCCACCTGGTGCACGGCGGTCCGGGCCGTGCCGGCGGCGGCGAGGAGCTGGGTGGCATCCGTGCGGTGCGGCATTACATGCAGCGCACCGCGGTGCAGGGCTCACCCAATATGCTCACCGCCCTCACCGGTATCTGGCATCCGGGGGCGGACCGCCGGTTCGACGCCGGACATCCGTTCCGCAAGCACCTCAGTGAGCTGCGGGTGGGCGACGCCGTGCGGTCGGATCTGCGGGAAGTGACCCTTGAGGACATCGCCGCTTTTGCGGAGACCACCGGGGACACGTTCTACGCCCACACGGACGCCGCAGCCGCGGAGGCGAATCCGTTTTTCCCGGGCATCGTGGCGCACGGCTACCTGCTGCTGTCCTGGGGTGCGGGCCTGTTCGTGGATCCTGCGCCGGGGCCGGTGCTGGCCAACTACGGACTGGAAAACCTGCGGTTCCTGACGCCGGTGGCCGCGGGGGACTCCATCCGTGTGACGCTGACCGCCAAGAAGATCACGCCGCGTGAAACGGACGGGTACGGCGAGGTGGCCTGGGACGCGGTGCTGACCAACCAGAACGACGAACTGGTGGCTACCTACGACGTGCTGACCCTGGTGGAGAAGTAAGTCCCCGGAAGGGGGCGGGCCAGGAGTTCGGGCTAGGCATTCCGTTTGCGGTAGGCCTGCATCTTCGTGCGGGCGCCGCAGATCTCCATGGCGCACCAGGTTCCGCCCCGGTTGCGTGAAGTGTCGAAGAAGACCCAGCGGCAGACGTCCCGGCGACACGCTTTCAGGCGCTGAAGCTGGGCCGGGTCGGCATGGACCAGGACGGCACCGATGCGGGCGAGTGCTTCGCGCACCGGAGGCTGGGGCACCGGCTCGACGCGCGGCTCTCCTCCGGCGACCATGACCCGAACCGGAAGCTGCTCCAGGGCACGGTCAAGGCGCTGCAGGCCGGTGGCGACGTCGGGTGCCGGCGTGCCGTGCAGGTGCCCGCCGTCGTCGTGCGCAGCCGCGCGGTCCCCGCCGTCGTGGTGCGTGAGGAAGAGGGAGCGCAGCCCCTCCCGTAGGTCGAGCGCCAGGGCAAGATCCTCCTCAGTAGCCTGCGTGCCTGCCCCGACCAGCCCGTAGCCGGCCAGCCAGTCCGCCAGTCCGCCGGGGTTGTCCAGTGCGTCCTTCCCGGCTTCCCGGTCCGCAGTATTGGCGAACACCTGGAGGAGCCGCAGGGGAGCAGGGGCCGGTGCGCGCCCGCCCGGCTCCGGGTATCCGCTGTCCGCAGGAACATTTTGTTCCAAAGTGTTACCGCTCATAGTCGATTGCCGGTAACGTATGCCGGAGCAACGGACAAGGACAAGCCGGCAGGGGACCCAGGTATGCACGCATCAGCGCGATCAAGGATGGCTCGTCGTCCCGACCGCATGACTCGATTCTTCGTCGCAGTGGGTCTCCATATCCGGCACATGCCTTCATTATTGCCCGTCACCTCCGCAAACGCAGTGCAGCGGAGGGTCTCGGTATGAAGGACCCAAGCTGGGTGCTGCTGCGCACCGACCGCAGTTTCCGCCGCTACTGGCTGGGGCAGGGCGCTGCCAGTGCCGGCGCCCAGATCACGGGCATCGCCGTTCCGCTGGTTACAGCCATCGCCCTCGATGCCGGGCCGGCGGCGGTCAGCCTTGTCGCTGCGGCCGGCACGCTGCCGTACCTGTTGTTCTCGCTGGTGGCCGGCCATCTCCTGCAGGGTCGGGACCAGCGGCGCTCCATGGTGGCGGCCGATCTTGCCCAATGCGTGCTACTGGCACAGATTCCCCTGGCCTGGGCCGGGGGATGGCTCAGCGTCCCCCTGCTGGCAGCAGTCACCTTCCTCAGCGGCTGCTGCGCCCTGATCTTCGGGTTATCGGCCTTCGCCTTTGTCCCCGCCCTCGTTACGGATCAGGACCTCGCGCCGGCCAACCGTGCCGTCCAAGCCACTCGGACCGTTACGGAAATCGGCGGCCCGGGGCTGGCCGGTCTGCTGGTCTCGGCGGTGGGTGCTCCCGGCGCCTTGATCGCCACCATGCTTGGACATCTGGCTTCCGCTGCGGGAGTGGCCTCGAGCCGCCCCCGGGAACAACGTGCCGTTGCGGCGGCTCCGGCGTCGAGGGCCTCGATGCCTGCGGGGGAGGAGAGCCGGAGCCCGGTTCCGGAGAAGCGGCCCACCCTCCTCACCGGACTGCGGATCCTGTTCGGTGACCGCCATCTGCGCGCCTTGACCGTCCATGCGGCCACCTATAACGCGGCGGAACAGATCCTGATGCTGAACCTGATTCTCTGGGCGGTGCAGCAGCAGGACGTCGGTGTTGGTGCGTACGGCCTGGCGCTGGCCGGAGCCGGTGTCGGCGGTCTGCTCGGCACCCTGGTTGCGCTCCGCCTGGCCGACAAAGCAGGCCTTGGCCCGGCATTCGCCGTTTCGCTGGTGCTCTCCTGCGCGGTTCCGCTGTTGCTGCCGGTCTGGCCGTTAACCGGATGGACAATGGCGGGGGTCATTGCTGCAGTCATGTTGCTGCGTGGTATCGGCGAGGGCAACGCCAATGTCTACTCGCTGACGATGCGCCAGCAGCTCATTCCGCGGGATGAACTCACCCGCTCCGCCGGTGCCTATACCCAGGTGATGTACGGCTCGATTCCGCTGGGCGCCCTGCTGGCCGGCGTCGTCGGCGAAACGCTGGGGGTCCGCGCCGGCGTCCTGGTCGGCGCCGTCGGGCTGGTGCTCTCCGCGGTTCCGATGCTCACCCCCGCGTTCCTGCGGCTCCGTACCATCCCTAGTCCCGGCCGCCGCTTAACGTCCCGGCCTGCAGGGGCCGGGGACAGGGTCAGCTGACACGGAACCAGACGTCACCCATTTGTTCCCGCCGCCAAACCTGCCGAGGCCCGCCGTTCTCTCGGACGCGGTCAGTCAGCCACAAGGTGCTGTCCGGGTCCCACCCTGCGATCACTGAGGAGGTGCCGGCGTCGACGGGGAGGGCATGCCCTGCACTGCCGAGGTAGCCCAGGACAGTCAGGTGCACGGCGTCCCATTGTCCTGCTGCGCGTTCCCAGTCCGGGATCACCCAGCGGCCGGCGCGTCCCGTGGTGCGAAACCAGTCATGTCGGCGGGAGGCAGTGACCTCCAGCGGATAGGCACGGCACAGGGCAGTCCAGTCCTCGGGGGAGCGGATGTGGAGGATCCTGCCGATGCCGCTAACCGGAATTGCGGTCGCTTCTTCCACATCACTCGAGTCCTCGACGAGGCTCAATCCGGCGGGAATCTGCCCGACGGTGCGGACCAGCCCGAGCGGGATGGACCACCAGCTTCCGCTGAAAGGTGCCCGCGGATCCTGCGGCCGGTCCTTGGCGGCCAGCGCTTCCTCGGTGCGGACAGCTGTGCCCCACTTCTGCAGGGTGCCTTGGGGATCCCGGGGCAGGGGTGCCGGGTCCTCCGCCGGCCGCCAGTCGATGGCCCACTGTTCCGGCGGGCCGGGTCGGCCCCACCACTGTGCCGCCGGTGCGCCCAGCGCCCCTTCAGCCACGTGGTGAAGGGCGTTGCGGATGACCGGGAGTGCGGCCAGCGCATCCTCACCGTCGGGTTCCTGCCAGTACCGTGCCGTGTCGACGGACCGTTGGAGGGCCGCCTGGATCTGTTCGCCATCCAGGCGGCGGAGATCCAGGGACAGAATCCCGGCTGCGAGGTGATCGGGCGAGGGCAGGTCACCGGGGCCGGCGGAGCCGAACAATACCGTTGAAGTTCCTTTCCCGGGGTCGAGTTCGTAGCCCAGCCAGAACACCGCCGAGCGGATATCCGGATCCAGCTCGGCCGCAAGTTCAAGGCACAGGCGCCGTCCGCGCGGTCCCTCAACGAGCTGTTCTGCCGGCGACATCATGCGCCCATCCTTGCACGCCGGACCGGCTCAGCAGCTGCCGCGCCGGGTCGCCCACAACGCCACCCTCCTCTTCCGGCTCACTTGTTGGGGCTCTGCCGGTGCTGGTAGGTCTGTGCGGACACGTAGCCCACGAAAAGGGCACCAGGAAGTCCGATCAATGCCTTGTTGTCCGATGCGAAGGCCAGAAAGGCCGCAACGGCGAGAAAACATAAAAAGGCAACGGCGATCCGGGCAGGCAGTTTCATGAATACTCCTCACATACGCGTGCCGCGGCACGATGCTTCGGTAAGAGCAGGCTAAGCGCTTCGGATTCAAGGCAGGGACAGGGAGGCTACCTGTCTTTTAGTGGAAAGCACTGCCCTCAAGAGCGGCGGGTGTGCAACCCGTCAAAGACCATGGTGATGATGTTGTCCGCGAGCTTCTGCGCGGGCAGCGGACCGCCGGGTTTGTACCATTCCACGATCGAGTTGATGGTGCCGAACAGCAGGCGCGTGGTGGTGCGCGGATCAATGTCGCTCCGCACCGAACCCTCGCGCCGGGCCGCGTCCACGAGTCCCGCCACCCGGTGGTCGAACTCCCGGCGCCGGGCCAACGCACTGCGTTCAACGTCGGTGTTGCCCCGGAGCCGCAGTAGCAGCGTGACGAACGGCAGTCGCTCCGTCAGCACCTCGATGGTGCCGCGCAGCACGAATTCCAGCCGGGCATCCGCGGCACCGGCCGAAGCCCGCGGATCATCCAGCACCGCCTCGAGCCCGTCCAGCGCATAGTCCAGCGCCAGGCGCAGCAGATCACCCTTGGACGGCACATGGTGGTAGATCGCCGACTTCGTGATGCCCAGGTTTTCGGCCAGGATTCCCATGGACGTGGCTTCATAGCCGTGCCGGTTGAAGACGTCCACGGCCACGTTCAGTACTGTCTGCTGGTCGTATCCCGGCCGGCCCCGGCGCGGCCCGGACGCCGGGTCGGAGGCAGGGCCGACGGCGGCGGCGGACGCGGCGGATCCAGCATCGGCAGCGGGAACGGGAGCAGGTTCGGAGGAAGCTCCGGCGGCGGCAGGCATGGCGCTATTTTCCCACGTCAACGGGCGGTTCACTGCGCTGAGGCGGTATCGGTGCCGCGGCGCAGGTCGTAGATCCGGCGGAGCTTGCCGCTGGAGCGTGCCAGCGTCCCGGGGTCGACCACCTCAACGAGGCAGGAGGAACCGACGTGGATCTTGACCTGCGCGGCGAGCTCCGATGCCGCCGCCGCGGAGTCCGGCGTCGTGGCATCCTCACGGCGCTCGATCCGGACCGTGAGCTCATCCATGCGTCCCGGGCGGGTGATTTCGAGCTGGAAGTGCGGGCTCAGGGCCGGGATGCGCAGGGCGATTTCCTCGATCTGGGTGGGGAAGAGGTTGACGCCGCGCAGGATGATCATGTCGTCGCTGCGGCCGGTGATGCGTCCCATCCTGCGCATGGATGGCCGGGCAGTGCCGGGCAGCAGGCGGGTGAGGTCATGGGTCCGGTAGCGGATGATCGGCAGCGCCTCCTTGGTCAGGGAGGTAAAAACCAGCTCGCCCGGTTCGCCGTCGCCCAGGACCCGGGTCTCGTCAAACGGGTCGATGATCTCCGGCCGGAAGTGATCCTCCCAGATATGGGCCCCGTCCTTGCTCTCCACGCACTCGCCGGCCACGCCCGGCCCCATGACTTCCGAGAGTCCGTAAATGTCGCACGCGTCCAGGTCCATCAGCGTTTCGAGTTCGTGCCGCATTTCCTCGGTCCACGGCTCCGCCCCGAGAACCGCGTTCTTCAGCGAAGTCGAGCGCGGATCGATGCCGGCCGCTGCAATCGCATCGGCAATGGCCAGCAGGTAGGTGGGCGTGCAGAGGATGGTGTCCGGTTCGAAGTCCACGATGAGCTGGGCCTGCCGCTCCGTCTGCCCGCCGGAAACGGGGATCACCGTGCAGCCGAGTCTCTCCGCGCCGAAGTGGGCCCCCAACCCGCCGGTGAAGAGACCGTAACCGTAGGCATTGTGCACCTTGTATCCCTGACGCACTCCGGAGGCACGCAGCGAACGGGCCACCAGGGAGCTCCAGCGGTCCAGGTCCCCGGCCGTGTAGCCGACGACGGTGGGCCGCCCCGTGGTTCCGGAGGATGCGTGGATGCGGGCCACCTGCTGCTGCGGGACGGCGAACATGCCAAACGGATAGGTAGAGCGCAGGTCCTCCTTCGTGGTGTACGGGAACCGAGCGAGGTCGCTCAGTTCGCCCAGGTCGGAGGGGTGCACGCCGGCGTCGTCGAACTTGCGCCGGTACAGCGGAACCCGTTCGTACGCGTAGGCGACGGTCTGCTTCAGACGCTTCAACTGGAGGGCCTCCAGTTCGTCCCGGCTCATGCGTTCCTCCGGGTCCAGCGTCGAAGGATCGGCTGCGGCGGACTTGATCGGAGCGGAGGGGGCTCTCATGGGCGGCCTTCGGTCGAGGCGCCGGACGGTGTCCGGGCGGGGTTGGGGATGGTGCGCGAGCGTCCGCGGAAGAGGGCGACGACGGCGGCGGTCCCGTCGGGACGTTCGGACCGCACCTCAACGTCGTAGACGCCGCTGCGGCCGTTGCCGGCACGGTGCTCGGCGGAAGCAGTCAGCCGGTCACCCGCCCTGGCCGGAGCCAGGAAGGTGACGTCGGCACCGGCAGCCACCGTGATGTGTTCCCGTTCCCGTGCCGGCCCGCCGTCTTCCGGATTGCAGGCCAGGGCGAAGGCCGTGTCGGCAAACGCGAAGACCATCCCGCCGTGCCCGATGCCGAAACCGTTGACCATCTGCGGGCGGAGAAGCATCGAAATACGTGCCGTGCCGGAGCCGGTTTCCACCACATCGATGCCCATCCAAGCCGAGGCGGCGTCGTCGACCAGGAGAGGATGGGCAGGGGATGTGACCCGGGGAACCTCGGTGTCAGCCATGGGACCTCTTTTCTTTACCGAATGTTCATTAGGTAATCCCGCCATGCGTTCGGCTGTCAAGGATTCCGGCGGTCCCGGTAGGCAGACCGCCCTGCGGACCGAACTTACAGACAGTCGGGGATCGGCCGGAGGCCGTGGCGTACCCTAGTGAGGTGACTCTCTCTGCGGCCACAGCCGTCTCCGGTCCTGTCCGCCCTCCAACGTCTTCCCTTTTGCCTGAGTGGCTGGACCCCCAGGTATTCCTTGCCGACCCGGCCCTCGCACCGTGGGTGGTCCTGATGGTCTGCGGCATCGTGTTTGCAGAAACCGGGCTGCTTATCGGCTTCTTCCTGCCGGGGGATTCCCTCCTGTTTACCGCCGGGCTCCTGGTGGCTACGGGCACCATCGACATTAACGTGTGGCTGCTTGCTGTCCTGGTCTTCATCAGCGCCTTCGTAGGGGACCAGACGGGCTATTACATTGGCAGGAAGGCCGGCCCCGCCGTCTTCAACCGGCCGGACAGCAGGCTCTTCAAACGGGAGAACGTAAGACGCGCCCAGGTGTTCTTTGACCACCACGGCGGCAAAGCCGTGATCCTGGCCCGGTTCGTACCTGTGGTTCGGACCTTCACCCCGGTGGTGGCCGGTGTTGCCGAGATGAACTACAAGGCGTTCGTCTCGTTCAACGCGGTGGGCGCGTTCGTCTGGGGCGTCGGCGTGACCCTCCTGGGCTACGTCCTCGGTGACCGTGTGCCCTTTGTCCGGGAAAACCTCGACCTGATCTTCGTGGCCGTGGTGGTGCTCTCCGTGATTCCGATTGTCATTGAGGTTCTGCGCCAGTCCCACAAGGCCGCAACCAAGGATGATGACGAGGAGGACGACGGCAAGGACAGCAGCACCGAAGCCACTGCTTCAGCAACCGAAGCCGGCGCCGTACCGGAGCGCAACGCCGAGACCGCACGTGCATCCGACGTCGTCGAACACTCCGGCCGCCACACCGGTCCCGCGGAGGGCCGCCGCGTCACCGCACCGAAGCCGAACGTGGAAGGTGCAGGCGCGGTCGAGTAGCCGTCGAAGCCCCGGCTGGAGAATGTTCAGCGCAAGCAGGCCCGGACCGATTGGTCCGGGCCTTTTTGCGCCCGCAGGAGCCGTGCGCGGAGGCATCCCTCGGTAACGATTTTGTAACCGCCGGGCCGCCATCTGCGGTTTGACCTGCGGATACGCAGCTGGGATCACTTCTACGAAAAGTGTGGGAGCGCTCCCACTTGACATGTGATTCAGCACACATCACGATTGGCTCATCGCTTGTGGGAGCGCTCCCACCATTTTTCTTGGCGGCCGGTTCGGCAGCAGGGCGCATCCGTAAGGCAGCGGCACGGAACGCGGAGGTACCGCGGACACTCGTGCTTCGACACCCGGATTATGACAAAGGAGTCAGCAATGAGTACCAAACCCACTTCCGCCGGCCGTGCACGCCGCGGACCTGCGCTTGCCGCATCCGTTGCAGCCGCAGCCCTTCTCCTGACCGCATGCGGCGGGGGAGACGACGGAGCTTCCGAAGGAGGGGACGGCCAGGTCACGCTCAGCATCAGCACCTTCAACGAGTGGGGCTACGAGGAGCTGCTCGAGGAGTACCAGGAGGCGAACCCCGACATCAAGATCGTGCATGACAAGAAGGCCACCTCCAACAATGCCCGGGACAACCTGAACACCAAGCTCGCTGCCGGTTCGGGCCTCTCGGACATCGAGGGCATCGAAGTGGACTGGCTGCCGGAACTCAAGCAGTACCCGGACCAGTTCGCGGACCTGGCCAGCCCCGAGGTGGAAGGCCGCTGGCTGGACTGGAAGGTCGAGGGCGCGACCACGGAGGATGGAAAGCTGATCGGCTACGGCACCGACGTCGGCCCGCAGGCTATCTGCTACCGCTCGGACCTGTTCGCAGCAGCGGGCCTGCCGACGGACCGCGAGGAAGTTGCGGAGCTGCTCGAAGGCGACTGGGACCACTACTTCGAAATCGGCGAACAGTTCACGGCGAAGTCCGACGCCGCCTGGTACGACTCCGCAATGTCCGCCTACCAGGGCATGATCAACCAGGTCGAGAACGCCTACGAGGAAAACGACGGAACGGTCATCGCCACCGAGAACCCCGAAGTGAAGGACATCTACAACCAGGTGCTCGAGAACTCCGTGGACAAGGATCTCTCCGCTCACCTGCAGCTGTGGTCCGACGATTATGAGGCAGGCTTCCAGAGCGGTGCCTTCGCCACCACCTTCTGCCCGGGCTGGATGCTGGGCAGCATCGAGGGCAACGCTGCCGGTGTCGAAGGCTGGGACATCGCCAACGTCTTCCCGGGCGGCGGCGGAAACTGGGGCGGCTCCTACCTGACCGTTCCCACGCAGGGAAAGAACCAGGAAGAGGCCATCAAGCTGGCACAGTGGCTCACCGCTCCGGAGCAGCAGATCAAGGCTTTTGCCTCCAAGGGCACCTTCCCCAGCCAGGTCGAGGCCTACGAGATGGAAGAGCTGACGGGCTCAACCAACGCGTTCTTCAATGACGCTCCGGTGGGCGAGATCCTTGCCGACCGCGCTGAAGCCGTGACTGTTACCCCGTTCAAGGGACAGAACTACTTCGCCATCAATGACTCGATGCAGCAGGCGCTGGACCGGGTAGACGTCCTCAAATCCGATGACCCCGAGTCTTCGTGGAAGAAGTTCGTCACCGGAGTCGAAGCGCTCCAGTAGCATCCACAGGCGTCCGGTGCCTGCGGCCGCGTAAGAGCGGCCGCAGGCACCGGAACCACACTTCGACACCCCTTGGACGTTAGGAAGATAGCCATGGCTGTCACCGTTAAACCGCCGGCAGCGCGGACACCGGTACGCCGGGTAGGGTTCAGCAGCCGGCTGGCCCGTTGGGACGTAAAAGTCTCCCCGTACCTCTACATTTCACCGTTTTTCATCCTGTTTGCGATTGTCGGGCTGTTCCCGCTGATCTACACCGGATGGGTCTCGCTGCATAACTGGAACCTGATCGGCGGCAACCTTGGATTCAGCGGCGCGGAGAACTTCACGTTCGTCCTCTCGCAGCCTTACTTCTGGAATGCGGTAGGCAACACCTTCAGCATCTTCCTGATCTCGGCGGTTCCGCAGATCATCCTGGCAATCGGCATTGCCGCCGTCCTGGATGCGAACCTGCGTGCCAAGACGTTCTGGCGTATGGGCGTGCTGGTTCCCTACGTGGTTGCCCCCGTGGCAGTGGGCCTGATCTTCGGCAATGTCTTCGCTGACCAGTCCGGCGCCATCAACGGGCTGTTGACGTCCATCGGCCTGGATCCCGTTCCGTGGCACTCCAACACCCTGGCAAGCCACATCGCCATCGCCACCATGGTCGATTTCCGCTGGACAGGTTACAACGCCCTGATCTTCCTGGCTGCCATGCAGGCCGTGCCGCGGGACATGTATGAAGCGGCGATTCTCGACGGCGCCAGCCGCTGGCGGCAGTTCATCTCGGTAACCGTTCCCATGCTGCGGCCCACCATCATCTTTGTCGTCATTACCGCCACCATCGGCGGCCTGCAGATTTTCGACGAGCCGCGCGTCTTTGACGCCTACGGCCTGGGCGGGGCCGACCGGCAATGGCAGACCCTCACCATGTACATCTGGGAACTGGGCTGGGGACAGCGCAACCTTGGCCGCGCGTCCGCCGTCGCCTGGCTGCTGTTCGTCATCATCGTGCTCATCGCGGCCCTCAATTTCCTCATCACCCGCCGCATTGCCTCGCAGGGAGGACGGAAATGACCTCCGTACCCATGGTCGAACAAACGGCAGGCAAACGCGCCGCCGAAACCGCCCGGCGCCGTCGGAACCGCGGCGGTGCGCAGCCGCCGCACCCGGCACGGGGCGGGCGGAAAACCGGCGGATACAACCGGCGACCGGGCTTCGTTACCTACGGGCTGCTGGGGGCCGTGATTCTCGGCTCTGCCCTCCCCATCCTCTGGTCCGTCCTGGTGGCCAGCCATGACAGCACGGCGATCGTCAAGGGAGTCCCGCTGATTCCCGGCGGCAACTTCTTCGCAAACGCGGCCACCGTGCTGGATACCATCCCGTTCTGGAAAGCCCTGGGCAACAGCATCCTGGTTTCCACCGTGACGGCCGCTTCCGTGGTGATCTTCTCCTCCCTGGCCGGTTTCGCCTTCGCGAAGCTGCGCTTCCGGGGCAGCAAGGCACTGCTGGTCTTCGTAGTGGCCACGATGGCCGTACCCACCCAGCTCGGTGTCATTCCGCTGTTTATCGTGATGTCCAAGCTCGGCTGGACCGGGACCATGGGAGCCGTCATCATTCCGGGGCTGGTCACCGCCTTCGGTGTCTTCTGGATGACCCAGTACCTGCAGGACGCGCTGCCGGACGAACTGATCGAAGCCGTACGGATGGACGGCGCCAACATGTGGCAGGCCTTCTGGCACGTGGCCCTGCCCGCAGCGCGGCCGGCCGCCGCGATGCTGGCACTGTTCACCTTCGTTGCCACCTGGACCAACTTCTTCTGGCCGTTCATTGTCCTCAATGCGCAGAACCCCACCCTGCCGGTGGCACTGCAGCAACTGCAGTCAGCGCGCTTTGTGGACTACTCGGTGGTCCTGGCCGGCGTGGTGCTCTCCACCATTCCGCTGCTCATCGTTTTTGCCCTCGCAGGACGGCATCTGGTTGCAGGAATCATGCAGGGAGCGGTGAAGGGATGACCACGGACAACGCATCATTCCCGTCCGGGTTCGTGTGGGGTGCGGCGACCGCCGCCTACCAGGTGGAGGGCGCTGCTTCGGAAGACGGCCGGAAGGATTCCATCTGGGACACTTTCAGCCGTATTCCCGGGGCAGTGGTGAACGGTGACACCGGAGACGTCGCCTGCGACCACTATCACCGGATGGATGATGATGTGGCCCTCATGAAGTCACTGAACCTGGACTCCTACCGGTTCTCCACCTCCTGGGCGCGGATCCGGCCAGACGGCGGCCCGGTCAACGCTGCGGGGCTCGACTTCTACAGCCGGCTGACGGATTCGCTGCTCGACGCCGGGATCCAGCCGTGGCTGACCCTGTACCACTGGGACCTGCCGCAGGCCCTGCAGGACCAGGGCGGCTGGGCGAACCGGGACACTGCCTATCGGTTTGCCGATTACGCCCTCAGCGTCCACGACGTGCTGGGCGACCGGGTGCGGGCCTGGACCACCCTGAACGAGCCCTGGTGCTCCGCCTATGTGGGCTACGCCAGCGGCGAGCACGCACCCGGGCTGCAGGACCGAAAACTCGCGGTTGCCGCCAACCATCACCTTTTGTTGGCGCACGGACTTGCCGTCCAGGCGCTCAAGGGCCGTGATCCTGGCCTGGACACCGGCCTGACCCTGAACTTCACGGTCGCCGATCCCGCCGATCCGCGGAACCCCGACGACGTCGACGCAGCCCGCCGGATCGACGGGCAGTTCAACCGGATGTTCGCGGACCCCGTCTTCCACGGGAAGTACCCCGAGGATGTGGTGGCGGACCTCGCTCCCTATGGTTTCGAGTCCCACGTCCGGGACGGAGACCTGGCCATCATCAGTTCGCCCATCGATTTCCTGGGGGTGAATTACTACCACGGTGATGCCCTCACCAAGACCCCGCCGACGGCACCCCTGACGACGGCGGCGCCGTCGGCCCGTCCCACGGCCAGCCCGTATCCTGCCGCGGACGGGATCCATGCCGTGCCGCGCGGACTACCGCGAACGAACATGGGGTGGGAGATCCAGCCCGAGGGACTCCGGCGGCTGCTGAACCGGCTGCAGCGCGACTACACCGGTCCGGCGGGCGTGCCGCTGTACATCACCGAGAACGGTGCAGCCTTCGATGATGACGTAGTGGCCGACGGGACCGTGCAGGACCTGGATCGACTCGACTTCATCCGTTCGCATCTGGCGGCGGTGCAGGAGGCGGCGGCGGACGGCGTCGATGTCCGCGGCTACTTTGCCTGGTCGCTGATGGACAACTTTGAGTGGGCCTGGGGGTACGCCAAGCGGTTCGGCATTGTGCACGTCGATTACGAAACACTGCAGCGCACGCCCAAGGCGAGCGGGCTCTGGTACGCGGAAGCGGCGGCCGCCAATGCCCTGCCCCCGGCCCTGCCGGTGCCGGGCACCGCTACACCTGCGTATGTCGTATCGTCGAAACGATGAGCAGCCTTAAGCCCGGGCCCCGGAACGGGGCGGTGAAACCCCGACGCAGCAGCCCCACGCTGGAAGACGTGGCGGCGCTGTCCGGTGTTTCCCGCTCGACCGTCTCCCGAGCCATCAACGGCGGTGCCCGGGTCAGCGCCCAGACGCAGGCCGCCATCGACGCGGCGATTGGGGAGTTGGGTTTCACGCCCAACCGTGCGGCCCGTTCCCTGGCCACCAGCCGCGCCGATTCCATTGCCCTGGTGATCCCGGAGCCGGATGGCCGGGTCCTGGTGGATCCCTTCTTCGCCATGACGTTGAACGGAATCACGGAGGCGTTGAAGGATACCGAGGTGCAGCTGGTACTGCTGATTGCCCGGCAGGGGGAGAAGGAAGGGCAGTTCATCCGATACCTGCGCAGCGGACACGTGGACGGAGCCATCATCGTTTCCCACCACAAAGCCGATGCCCTGGAAACCGAACTGGCGGACGCAACGCTGCCCGCCGTGTTCATCGGCCGGCCGTGGCAGGACCGCGCCGGGCTGGCTTTCGTGGATACGGATAACCGAACCGGCGGACTGCTCGCTGCCCGGCACCTTACGGGCCGCGGCTACCGGCGGATCGCCACGGTCACCGGGCCGGCGGACATGACGGCCGCCCAGGACCGGACCGAAGGATGGCGGCTGGGACTGGCCGAGGCCGGCCTGGAACCGGCCGGCGTCGAATCCGGACACTTCACCACCGAGGGCGGTGCAGCTGCCGCGGCCCGCTTGCTCGACGCCGACCCGGGCATAGACGCCATCTTTGCCGCCTCCGACCCGATGGCGCTGGGCGTACTGGAGGTGCTGCGCGGGCGCGGACTGTCCGTGCCCGGCGACGTGGCGCTGGTGGGATACGACAACCACCGGCTCGCATCCTCCAGCACGCCGGGCCTCACCACGGTGGTCAACCCGATGGTCGAGATGGCCCGGCGGGCCGCAGAGATGCTGCTGCGCGAAATCGAAGAGCCGGGTTCACATCTGGAGCCTGTCGTCTACCCGCCGGAACTGGTGGTCCGGGAGTCCGCCTAGGCTACCGGGACATCCTGCCGCCCTTCGACACCTCGCTCGTTCCTCGCTCGGCGATGCGGGCTACGCAGAATGCCCCGTCCGCCTAGGCTGCGTTTTCCCGGCGGTCGGCGGGGAGCAGTTCCCGGGCGCCGAGCGCGGACAGGATAAACGCGTAGTCCCACGCCCGGTCCTTCCACGCCTCGTACCGGCCCGATGCTCCGCCGTGGCCGCCGTCCATTTCGATCTTCAGGACGATCGGTTCGCTGCCGGTAGTGGTCTCGCGCAGCTGCGCCACCCACTTGGCCGGTTCGACGTACAGCACGCGGGTGTCGTTGAAGCTGGTGACCGCCGCGATCTGCGGGTAGTCCACGGCCCGGATGTTCTCGTACGGGCTGTACTCCTTCATGTACCGGTAGACCTCCGGATCGGTGATGGGGTTTCCCCATTCCTCCCATTCCAGGGCCGACAACGGCAGCTCGGGATCCAGGATGGTGGTCAGTGCATCCACGAAAGGCACCTGTGCCACGATGGCACGGTACTTTTCCGGGGCCAGGTTTGCGACGGCGCCCATCAGCAGCCCGCCGGCGGAACCGCCCATTGCGGCGATCCGGTCCGGATCCGCCCAGCCCGAGGCGGCAACCCAGTCCGTGGCATCCACGAAGTCGGTGAAGGTGTTCTTCTTGTTCAGCTTCTTGCCGTTGTCATACCAGGCGCGGCCCATCTCGCCGCCGCCGCGGATGTGCGCCACCACGTAGACGACGCCGCGGTCCAGCAGCGACAGCCGGGCGATGTTGAACGCCGGATCCATGCTCAGCTCGTAGCTGCCGTACGCGTAGACCAGTGCCGGGTTGCTGCCGTCCTGCTGCAGGTCCGCCCGGCGGATGACGGAGAGCGGAATGCGGGTGCCGTCCGCCGCCGTCGCCCATTCCCGCTCGGCCACGTACTCCTCGGAACGGTAACCGCCCTTCACAGGGGTTTCCTTCCGCAGCTCCAGCTCTCCGGTGGCCAGCACGTAGTCGTAGACGCGCGGAGGCGTGAGGTAGGAGGTGTAGCTGAGGCGGGCGATCGGGGAATCAAACTCGGCGTTGGCCAGGTTGGCCGTGTAAAGCTCTTCGTCGAAGGCAGGTTCCACGGGCGCGCTCTGCGCCGGGGTGCCCAGACCTTCCACAGGGAGGATCTGCACCCGCTCGGTGGTGTCCTTGCGGACCGACACGAGCACATGGGTGCGGGTTACGGCGGCACCGTTGACGCGCACGGTGTCATCGTGGGCAATGACAGTGTCCCAGTGCTGGTCCGCCAGCGGCTTGGCGAATTCCTCTTCGGCAACGAGCGAGAGCATCGAGTTCAGGGCGTTCCGGTTGTGCGTCACCAGGTATTTGCGTGCGCCGTCCAGGGTCAGCGGCTCGGCTTCGTAAAGGATGCGCTCGCTGCGCGGGATCAGCGTGCGGACGGTGTCGGAGGGGTCGTCGAAGTCCAGGACCCGGTATTCGCTGTACTCGGAACTGCTGATGCCGATCAGCAGCTGCCGGCGGTCCGCCGAGAGATCGAAGCCGGTCCACATGGCGATGTCGTCTTCCTGGTAGATGACGACGTCGTCCTCCACCGGGGTGCCGAGCGTGTGGGCCTTGACCTGGTACGGACGCCAGGAATCATCCACCACGGTGTAGAAGACGCGGCGGCCGTCGGGGGAAAAGGCCAACGAGTAGAAGACGTTGGAAATGACGTCCGGCAGCAGGTCGCCGGTGCGCAGATCCTTGATCCGCAGCGTGAACCGCTCATCTCCGGCGTTGTCCTCGGAGTAGGCCAGCAGGTTGCCGTCTTCGGTGACCGCCAGGCCGCCGAGCGAGAAGAACGGCTTGCCTTCGGCCTCGGCGTTGCCGTCCACGAGGATCTGCTCGCCCGGAACCGGAACACCGGGGACGACGGCGGGCGGCGTCCAATCGGCGTCGAGGTTCCCGGTGTCCTGCGCGGCCGTGCGGCAGTGGATGGCGTACTGCTTGCCTTCCTCGGTGCGGGTGTAATACCACCAGCCCTTTTTGCGTGCCGGAACGGACAGGTCCGTTTCCTCGGTGCGGTTCTTGATTTCGTTGAAGATCTGCCCGCGCAGCTCTTCCTGATCTGCCGTCATCGCGGCGGAGTAGGCGTTCTCTGCCTTGAGGTGTTCCACCACCTCCGGGTTTTCCTTCTCCCGGAGCCACTCATAGTTGTCAATGAACGTGTCACCGTGGCGGGTACGTCCGGTGGGGACTTTCTTGGCAACCGGAGGAAGGGGAGTAGTCATGCTTCGAATATATCCATCCCGGCGGCGGCGTCGAAGGACCGCGCTGCCGTTATGCTCGCGGCTTAGCCCCGCGGCAGCCGCCGGGTTGGCCGTGGGCCAATCCCCGGGCAGGTTAATCCCCGGGCAGGCTAGTCCCCGAGCAGCAGCCAGGCGCAGAGTGCACCGGCGGCGAGGAAGAGTGCCCAGTTCACTGCCACCACCAGCAAAGTGGAGGTGAAGGAGCGTGCGGCGGCTTGGTGCCGGGGAAGCAGCACCGGCTCGGGTGCCGGACCCTTGCGGAACTGGCCCCACAGGCTCGTGGACAGCAGGACGCCTCCTCCGCACAGAGCCAGCGGCAGCGCCGGCAGCGAGAACAGGATCACCTCCGGCGCGAACAGGAACAATACGGTCTCCATCAGGAGACAGGCAGCCAGTAAGAAGGCAGGCCGCCGCAGGGATCCCCAGGTGGGATTCACTGCGTAGAGCGGGCTGACTCCGGCCACCACCATGGCGGTAAGGGCCAGCAGCAACCCCGGAACGGTGACGCTGACGGTCGCTTCTTCAGCAGTCACAGCTGCCGACACGGCGAAGAAACCCAGCAGTCCCAAAAGCGTAGGGACGATGACGACGGCGGCGGATGTCCGCTCTGCCGGTCCGGTCTCCGCCTGCTCGGCACCTGCTTGCTCGGAGCGCGCCTCTTCGGCGCCTGCCGGCTCGGCGCCTACTTGCTCGGAGCCCGCCAGCTCGGCACCTGCCGGTCTGGTTCCTGCCAGCCCGGCGCCTGCCGGACCTGCGCCGACCTCCTCAAGGCCCGCCTGCTCCGCAGAGGATCCGCTGCTGCCCGAAGCTGCGCCCGCGCGGATGGCCCGACGGCCGGCGTCGGGCTCTGGAACACCCATAACTGTCCTTTCCGCACCGCAACATCTACTCACCAGTTTTACATAGCCTGCCTCTTGACGCGCCCATTCCGCCTCCATATCCTGAACGAACGGTCGGTAATTATTCAGCGGGCGGCTACTGGTCGAAATGACTGCTGTTCGGCGCAATTGGAAGCGGAGAAACCATGAGCGGGCAAGAGTATTTTGACGCACTCATTGCAGCGGATGCCCGGGTGGAGCCGCGGGACTGGATGCCCGACGGGTACCGAAAGACGCTGGTCCGGCAGATCTCCCAGCACGCACACTCGGAAATCATCGGCATGCAGCCGGAAGCAAACTGGATCACCCGTGCGCCGTCCCTGAAACGCAAAGCGATCCTGATGGCGAAGGTGCAGGACGAAGCAGGCCACGGACTTTACCTCTACTCCGCCGCTGAAACCCTGGGCACTCCGCGGGATCAAATGACTGCCGACCTCATTGCCGGCAAGGCGCGCTACTCGAGCATCTTCAACTACCCCACGCTGACGTGGGCGGATATGGGTGCCATCGGCTGGCTGGTGGACGGCGCCGCCATCTGCAACCAGGTCCCGCTCTGCCGTGCCTCCTACGGTCCCTACGGGCGGGCCATGGTGCGGATCTGCAAAGAGGAGTCCTTCCACCAGCGGCAGGGCTTCGAAATCCTGCTGGAACTGGCCAACGGCACCCCTGCGCAGCGGGAGCTGGCCCAGGATGCAATCAACCGTTGGTACGCCCCGTCGCTGATGATGTTCGGGCCGCCGGACGAGGATTCACCGAACTCCCGGCAGTCCATGGCGTGGAACATCAAACGCTTCTCCAACGACGAGCTGCGTTCCCGTTTTGTCGGCATGATCGTCGAGCAAGTGAAGGTCCTTGGGCTGACCCTTCCCGATGCGGATATCCGGTACAACGAGGAGACAGGGCGCTGGGAACACGGGCCGCTGGACTGGGACGAGTTCTCCGAAATCCTCGCCGGGCGCGGCCAGTGCAACTCGCAGCGGCTGGCCCGACGGCGGGAGGCCCACGAAGACGGAGCCTGGGTGCGTGAAGCAGCGGCTGCCTATGCCGCCCGCCAGACCGGCCGCGCCGGCGCCGGGGTTCTCTCCAGCGAAGCGGGGGCAGCGTAGCCATGACGGGCGGATCAACTACGGGCGACGACGGTTCGAAGCCGGCTGTCTCGGGCACAAGTACGGCCGCAGCGAACGACGGCGGCGCGACGCCGGGTACCGTACGCGATGGGGGCCTGCAGCCTGCGGGCACGCCAACGGCCGCACAGACCTCCACTGCGGCCTGGCCGCTGTGGGAAGTGTTTGTCCGCTCCTCCCGGGGCCTGTCCCATGTGCATGCCGGTTCGCTTCATGCACCCGACGCGGATATGGCGGTACGCAATGCCAGGGATCTCTACACCCGGCGAAACGAGGGTGTTTCGCTCTGGGTGGTGCCGGCGTCGGCCATCATCGCCAGCGATCCCGATGCCAAGGGACAGTTCTTCGAATCCCCGCAGGGCAAGGATTACCGCCACGCCACCTACTACACCAAGTCGGAAGGGGTGAAGCACCTGTGAGTTCAGACAGCGCCACCCGGATTACACCCGGCAACGCCCTGCGGCCGGAGGACATTGCCGCCGCTGGAACGCGAGCGGATCCCGACGCCGCGGCTTACGCCCTGCGCCTGGGCGACGACGCACTGGTACTGGCACAGCGGCTCGGCTGGTGGATCTCCCGGGCACCCGAACTGGAAGAGGATGTGGCACTGGGGAACATTGCCCTGGACCTGATCGGGCATGCCCGTTCCTTCCTCAGTTATGCCGGCAGCGCCGACGGCCGTACCGAGGACGATCTCGCGTACTGGCGGAAGGACACCGAATTCCGCTCCGTGCATCTGGTGGAACAGCCCAACGGCGATTTTGCCCGGACAATTGCCCGGCAGCTGGTGGTGTCCTTCTACCAGTTCGAGCTGTACGGCGCACTGCAGCATTCCACTGATCCCACCCTTTCCGCGATCGCGGCGAAGGCAGTCAAGGAAGTGGACTACCACCGGGACCACAGCGCACAGTGGGTGCTCCGGCTTGGCCTGGGCACGGACGAATCCCGACGCCGGATGATCCGTGCGCTCGAACTGACCTGGCCGTACGTGGCCGAGCTGTTCGGCGACGACGAGCTTTTGGTCTCGCTCGGCGACCGGGCGGTTCTGCCCTCGTCCCTGAAGCCGGCCTTCGACAGCAATATTGCCGCCGTGCTGCGCGAAGCGGAACTGGACCTGCCCGCGGTGCCGCCTGCTCCCGGCGGCGGCCGGCGCGGACAGCACAGCGAACATCTGGGGTATCTGCTGGCCGAGATGCAGGTGCTGGCCCGCGAACATCCCGGCGCATCGTGGTGAGCCTGATGGAATCCTCCCTGCGTCCGGCGGACCCTGCCGCGGCAGCGGCCTGGGATATCGCCGCCACGGTCTGCGACCCCGAAATCCCCGTACTGACCATCGAGGACCTGGGTGTGCTTCGGCGGGTGGAGGTCATCGGCGCGCGGGTGAACGTGGCCGTTACCCCCACCTATTCCGGCTGCCCGGCCATGGACGCCATCCGGCAGGACGTCACAGCCGCCCTCGACGCTGCCGGTTATCCCAGCGTCCACGTTTCCCTGGAGCTGGCTCCGGCGTGGACCACCGATTGGATGAGCAGTGCAGGCAAAGCGAAGTTGGACGCCTACGGCATCGCGCCGCCGTCGGGCCGGGCCGCTGCGGGGCCGGTGCGGGTGGGCCTGAGCGTGAAATGCCCCCAGTGCTCGTCCCTGAATACCCGCGAGCTGACCCGCTTCGGATCCACGTCCTGCAAGGCGCTGTGGGTGTGCGGCGACTGCCGGGAACCGTTCGACTACTTCAAGGTGCTCTGAAGCCATGACCGCCCTTCCCGAAGCGCCGACCCGCCGCGGCGCCTTCCATCCACTGACCGTTGCCGCCGTTCGCCGGTTGACCGAAGACGCCGTCGAGGTCACCTTCGCGGTGCCGTCCGGACTCGTGGACGCCTACTCCTATCTGCCGGGACAGTACGTTGCCCTGCGCACGGTGCTGGACGGCACGGAACTGCGGCGCAGCTACTCCATCTGCGCCGAACCGAAGCCCGGCGAACTGCGGGTGGCCGTCAAACGGGACCTGGGCGGATTGTTTTCCTCCTGGGTAAACGAGCATTTGAGGGCCGGTGACGTGCTGGATGTGATGAGCCCGGCCGGCAGCTTCATCTCCCGGCACGCCCCGGGCCAACCCGGACTGGAAGCAGTGCACGGGCAGGTGTTTGCCGCCGTAGCCGCAGGGTCCGGCATCACCCCCGTGATCGCAATTGCCCGCACCGTGCTGGCGTCCTCCGACAGCACGCGCTTTGACCTGGTCTACGCCAACAAGGCGGCCATGGATGTGATGTTCCTCGAGGAGCTGGCGGACCTGAAGGACCGCTACCCGTCGCGGTTTGCCCTGCACCACGTCCTCTCCCGCGAACAGCGGATTTCGCCGCTGCTCAGCGGACGGCTCGATGCCGGGAAACTCACCACCCTGATCGACACGGTGCTCCCGGCAGCAGCCGTGGATGAATGGTTCCTCTGCGGCCCGTTCGACCTGGTGCAGTTGTGCCGTGATGCGCTCGCCGAACGCGGCGTCGATCCGGCGCGGGTACGTTTTGAACTCTTCACCACCGGGCGTCCCGACCGTCCGGAAGGTTCGGCCGGCCGTCCGGTCCTGCCCGACAGCTCGGGCGAGAACTTCGACATCACCTTCCGGCTGGACGGACTGCAGGGCAAGGTGGCCAGCCCGGTGCACGCCCGCGAATCCATTCTCAACGCAGCCCTCCGCGTCCGCCCGGACGTGCCCTTCGCCTGCGCCGGCGGCGTCTGCGGAACCTGCCGGGCCAAGCTGGTCGCCGGCACCGTGGACATGGAGGAGAACTACGCGCTGGAACCGGAGGAACTGGAACGCGGCTACGTGCTGACCTGCCAGAGCCGGCCCACCAGCCCGGAGGTGAGCGTTGATTACGACTTCTAGGAGCACCCGTTGATTGAACTCGACATCCACGACGGCGTGGCCGAAGTGGTCCTGAACGCCCCGCAGAAACTCAACGCCTTGGACGGCCCCGCGCTGGCGGACCTGGGGCAGGCGTACGACGACGCCGCTGCCTCGGGCGTACGCGCGCTTTTGCTGCGGGGCGAGGGCAGGAGCTTCTGTGCAGGGCGGGACCTTTCCACTGTCTCGCCGGACCACGACGATGCCCGCGGCTACCTCGTGGATGACCTGTTGCCGCTGCTGCAGAAAATGTCCGCCTTTCCTGCGCCGACGTTCGCTGCTGCCCAGGGTGCGTGCCTGGGAGTAGGGCTCGGATTGTTGGTGGCCACCGACGTCGTCTACGTGGCTGCCGACGCGAAGATCGGCTCGCCGTTCGCGAATCTGGGTGCGGCGCTGGATTCGGGCGGGCACTGGCTCTTCACGGAGCGGCTGGGGCCGCACCGCACGCTGGACCTGATCTACACGGCGGATCTGATGAGCGGTGCGGAAGCGGTGGCTGCCGGGCTGTTCAGCCGCGCCATGGACCCCGCCGAACTGCTGGACCGCACCCGTGCCACGGCCTTGCGCGTCGCCTCCGGTCCCACGCAGGCCTTTACCGCGTCCCGGGAACTCGTGGCCCAGATCCGCGACCGGAGGCTGGGTTTCTGGGAAGCTCTCGATGCGGAGAACACCGTGCAGGAAAAGCTCAGCGGAACGCCCGACTATGCGGAGGGGTTCAAAGCCTTCCTGGCCAAACGCAAGCCCGTTTTCCAGGGCTGACCTGTCGGCTGCGCTCACCGGCCGCCGGTCGGCTTGTGATGCGGTGGACACCGGACTACCTTGGAGGTAACTCGTAAGCATGCTTATAACAGGTGCTTGCCGACGCTAGAGAACCTTGAGACACCGAGGAGGTAAGAACATGGCCGACAGCTACAACCCGAACAATGACCCGGCGAACCCGGATAAGCCGAAGGATGCGCAAAAGGGCTCCGATACGCAGGAGGGCACCGGTAACCACGCCCATAGCGAGGCCAAGGCCGGGAGCACCAATCCTGACCCGATGGACGGCAACATTACCGGCCTCGAGCCCGGCGGCGGCGTTCCTCCGGGAGAGACCCCTCCGGCCGAGGACCAGATGAGCACCGACCAGGGCCACGACGAAAACTGACCTGCCGGACTGGATGAACCGCTTGGGCCAAGGAAGCACCCGGACTGGATGAACCGCCCGGGCTGACATAAAAAGCAGGGCCTGCAGCTGCAGGCCCTGCTTTTTTGCTACCTCTTACTGCTGCGCCTTCAGCGGGTATCGCGTTCCTCGAAGACCAGGAACGTCTGGGTGTCCAGGACGCCCGGCATGGACTGCAGCTGGTCGAAAATGACCCTGCGCAGGTGGATGTTGTCCTCGGCCCGGACCAGCACGATAACGTCGAACGAGCCGCCCACCAGGGCAATGTGGTGGATCTCCGGCACCTCGCTGAGCCGGTCCTTCAATTCCCGCCAGGCGTGCTGGCGGACCTTCAGTGTCACATACGCCGACGAGCCCAGGCCTGCTTTCTCCGGATCCACCAGCGCGGTGAACCGGCTGAGGACTCCGGACTCGGTGAGCCGGGCAATCCGCGAGTACGCGTGCGCCCGGGAGATATGGACCGCCTGTGCGACGGCCGTAAACGAAGCCCTGCCGTCGGCCCGCAGGACGGCCAGGATCTTCCGGTCAATGTCATCCAGTGCCTGCACCTGCGTTGTAGTCATAATGTCCACGCTCTCCCCAAGTAATCTGCGTCACATTTGCAAGGTGTCCATCAGATTACCCTCGCAGGCCGCTGGCGTCCAAGATTTCGGGGAATGCTGGTAACGATTCGGCGCCCGAAAGCATACTGGCAAGACAGAAGTTCCGTGTGCAAAGATGCCGCGGCACTGCGGACGGAGGCTCGCGATGACCATCTCTACCGACAGGACCCGCCAGGCTGCCTTTGGCACCGAAAGCGGTTCCGGGAGCGTCGATGCCCTGTTGCCGTCGGACGTCCCCGTCCAGCTGATAGATGCCGGCGGCGCAGCCCGCCGGGATTCCCGGTACACGATGCCCGCAGATGAAATGCTGCTGGATGCCTATGCCCGTCTGGTGGCGGGCCGGCGGATCAATGACCAGGCCAACGCCCTGGTGCGGCAGGGACGGCTGGCCGTCTACCCTTCCTCCCACGGGCAGGAGGCCTGCCAGGTAGCCGCCGCTGCGGTGCTCCAAACGCAGGACTGGCTGTTCCCCACGTACCGGGACAGTGTTGCCGTTATGTCCCGCGGTGTGGACCCGCTGCAGGTGCTCACGCTGCTGCGCGGTGACTGGCACAGCGGATATGACCCGTACGAACACCGGGTGGCGCCGCAGGCCACGCCCCTGGCCACCCAGCTGCTGCACGCCGTCGGCGTCGCACACGCCGGGAAACTCAAGGGGGAGGACACTGTGGTGCTTGCACTTTGCGGCGACGGCGCCACCAGCGAGGGCGACTTCCACGAAGCCCTGAACTTTGCCGCGGTGTTCCACGTGCCCGTGGTGTTCTTCATCCAGAACAACGAATACGCCATCTCGGTGCCGCTGAAAAACCAGTCCGCGGCGCCGTCGCTGGCCCACAAAGCCGTCGGATACGGCATGCCGGGGGAGCGGGTTGACGGGAACGACGTCGCCGCCCTCCTCTCCGTCCTGGGCGCGGCAGTGCTGCGGGCGCGCGAAGGCGGCGGACCGGCACTGGTGGAAGCACATACCTACCGCATGCAGGCCCACACCAACGCGGATGATGCCACCCGGTACCGTTCGGCGGAAGAAGTGCAGGACTGGTTGCCCCGGGACCCGCTGGCCCGGACCCGCACCTACCTGCGCGGCCGCGGGCTGCTCGATGATGCACGCGAGGATGAACTGGCCGCGGCGGCCGAAGCGCTTGCGGCAGCCATGCGTGAGGGCCTGAATGCCGACGTCGAACCGGACCCGCTGGCGCTGTTTGAACACGTCTATACCCGGCGCACGCCGCAGTTGACGGAGCAGTCCGAGTTGCTGCGCGGCGAGCTGCAGCGGGACGGGTTCGAAAGCGATGCGCTTGTCCGCAACGCCGACGCAGGCCCGGCCGGCGCCGGGAACCCCGCAGATCCCGGCGCTTCGCGGTGACACCTCCTGATCCGAAAGGCAGCACCATGGCAGCAACTCCAACGGTCACTCCGCCCCAGGCGGGGGAGATGACCGAAGCCGGGACAGAGTCCGGACCGGAAATCCTGACCTTCGCCAAGGCGCTCAACGCCGCGCTCGCCGACGAAATGGCGGCCGATCCCACGGTGGTGGTTTTCGGAGAGGACGTGGGTCCGCTCGGCGGGGTCTTCCGGATCACCGACGGGCTGACCGCGCGGTTCGGAACCGGCCGCTGCTTCGACACTCCGCTGGCCGAATCCGGGATCATGGGCATGGCCGTGGGCATGGCGATGAATGGTCTGCGTCCGGTGGTGGAAATGCAGTTCGACGCCTTCGCCTACCCCGCGTTCGAGCAGGTGGTCAGCCACGTGGCGAAGATGTCCAACCGCACCAGGGGGAAGGTGAAGCTTCCGCTGGTGATCCGCATTCCGTATGCGGGCGGGATCGGCGGGGTGGAACACCACTGCGATTCCTCCGAGGCCTACTACGCGCACACGCCCGGCCTGACCGTCGTCGCGCCGGCCACCGTAGCGGACGCCTACACGCTGCTGCGCGACGCGATCCGGCTGAATGATCCCGTGGTTTTCCTGGAACCGAAGAAGCTCTACTGGAGCAAGGAATCAGTGGATCTGGCCGTCCTGCGCCGAGCCGCCGATGAAGCGCTGCACACGGGCCGTTCGGTTTCGGGCGGTATCGGCACCGCAGCCGTGGCACGCACCGGAACGGATGCAACGTTGGTGGCTTACGGGCCGTCAGTGTCGACGGCCCTGGCTGCAGCGGCAGCCGCCGAAGCAGAGGGCCGGTCCCTGGAAGTCATCGACCTGCGCTCGATTGTTCCGTACGACGACGCCACCGTGGACGCGTCCGTCCGGCGCACCGGTCGGGCAGTGGTCATTGCCGAAGCACCGGGGTTTGCTTCTGTCGCTTCGGAAATCGCGGCCCGCATCTCCGAACGCTGCTTCCATTCCCTCGCCGCACCGGTGCTGCGGGTGACCGGCTTCGATGTGCCGTATCCGGCGCCGAAGCTGGAACACTGGTTCCTGCCCGGCGTGGACCGCATCCTGGACGCCGTGGACGAACTGCAGTGGGAAGAGCCGGAGGCTCCCGGTTCCGGCACGGGCGTCCGAATCTCTGCTTCGAAGGATCCCCGATGAGTGTGCGTACCTTCCTGCTGCCGGACCTGGGCGAGGGCCTGACCGAGGCGGAACTCGTCAACTGGCTCGTGGCTGTGGGGGACACGGTTGTGGTGGACCAGCCGGTGGCCGAAGTGGAAACGGCAAAGTCCCTGGTGGAAGTTCCGTCCCCCTTTGCGGGCCGCGTGGCGCAGCTGCACGGCCAGGCCGGCGAGAGCGTCGACGTCGGGCGTCCGCTGATCTCGGTGGACACCGCGGCTGCGGCAACAGCGGGGGCCGGCCTGGCCGCCGGAATGACAGCCACGGGAACCGGGGAGACGATGGCACCTGCGGCAGCCGTGGGACCGGCCGAAGCGGCCGAAGCAGTAGCGGCTGCGGAATCGGCCGGTGAGACTGCGGCGGGGGATGCCTACCGGGAGGAAGAGAAGGCAGGGTCCGGGAACGTCCTCATCGGCTACGGAACCCCGGCCAACGGGCAGTCCCCGCGGCGCACCCGTGCACCCCGGCTGCGGATCGGCGCGGCTGGTGGCCAGGTTGCCGTCCCGGCTGCTGCCCAAGCTGCAGGCCAGGTTGCCGGCCCCACCGCTCGAACGGAAGCTCCGCGTTGTGTATCCCCTCTGGTCCGCCGCCTGGCCCGTGACGCCGGATTGAAGCTGGAGGATGTGGCCGGCAGCGGTCCCGACGGGCTGATCCTGCGCCGCGATGTCGAAGCCGCCGTGGCGCCCGCTCGGGCGGAAGACACTGCCGGCGAAGGGGCGGCCCGAGGTAGTGCCGGCGGAACCGGGGCCGGGGCCGGCCGGGAAGTCCATTCTGTCCGGAATGCCGGAGCCACAGCCGGCGATTCCGGGACCGCAACGGATGCGCGGACGGGGCTCGCCGTCACCTCGCGCACTCCGGTGCGCGGCCTGCGGCGCACCGTCGCCGCAAACCTGAGCCGCAGCCGCAGCCTGATCCCCGAGGCGACCGTGTGGGTGGACGTGGATGCCACGGCCCTGATGGACCTGCGCGCGGACCTTTCCCGCCAGCGGGAGGACGCACCGTCGCTGCTGGCTTTCCTGGCCCGTTTCACGCTGGCCGGACTCACCCGGTTCCCGGAACTCAACACCCGGTTTGTGCCTGCGGAGGAAAGAGTCGGTGCGGGCCCGGGGGAGGACCCCCGGGATAACGCGGGCGAGGACCAGGACGAACAACAGGCCGTGATTGAGGCCTTCGACGGCGTGAACCTGGGCATCGCCGTGCAGGCTGAGCGCGGGTTGATGGTCCCCTCGGTTCGGCGGGCAGACACCCTGTCCACTCGGGAACTAAACGCGGAGATCCGCCGTCTCACCTCTGCCGCCCAGGCGGGCCGGGCAACTCCCGCCGAACTTTCCTCGGGCACGTTCACGCTCAACAACTACGGCGTCTACGGGGTGGACGGCAGCGCTGCCATCATTAATTACCCCGAGTCGGCCATCCTCGGCGTGGGACGCATCATCGAAAAACCGTGGGTGGTTTCCGGCCAGCTCGCGGTCCGGAAGGTCACCCAGCTGACCCTGGTGTTCGATCACCGCGTCTGCGACGGCGCGACCGCCGGCGGCTTCCTGCGCTACGTCGCCGACGCCGTCGAAAACCCGGGCCGCGTGCTGGCGGACCTGTAATACGTGCCGCAGAGAGCCACCCGCGATAGGTTGGAAACCGGCCGGCGAAAAGGAAAGCTGACATGACAGAAACACCGCAGCAGCACATCCCCACCCAGCGCAGCTGGCAGGAGGTTGCACCCCGGGTCTGGGTGCGCGCCAATGCTGCCTTTGCCGTCAACACCGGGCTGGTGATCGGGGACGATCGGGCACTGCTGATCGATACCGGAGCAGGCCCCGGCATGGCGCAGGAGATTTACGATTCCGCCCGGATGCTGACCGACCTGCCGCTCACGGCCGTCAACACGCATGCCCACTTTGACCATTACTTCGGCAACGCCCTGATGCTCGCCAACGGTGTGGAGGATATCTGGGGTACCGCCGGATGCGCCGCGAGTATCCGTGAAAACGGAAACAGCCACCGCCCGCAGGCCGCCGACGTCGAACCCGAGATGGCGGCGGCCACGGGCGAAAACACGGCAATCGCCGAACCCACGAAACTGGTGGAGGACGCACCGGTGGACCTGGACCTGGGCGGCATCTCCGTGACCCTCTTCCACCTCGGACGCGGCCACACGGACCACGACCTGCTGGTGGGAGCCGGGGACGTGCTCTTCACCGGCGATCTCGTCGAACAGGGCGCTGATCCGGCTTTCGAGGACTCCTTTCCCAAGGACTGGATCCGCACGCTGGGGAAAATCTCGGCGCTCGAGGACCTCTACACGATTTTCGTTCCCGGACACGGCAAACCCGTCACGGTGGATTTCGTGACCACGCAAATGCACAAGATGCGCACCGCCGTCGCCGTCACCCGCAGCGCCATGGACCAGGCCTCGGTGGACATGACGAAGGCAATTCCCATCCTGCCGTACGGGCCGGACCAGTCCAGGGCATTGCTCACCCGCCTGCGGACCCTTGCCCGGTGGAAGTGGCTCAAGCAGTAATCACCTCCCCGGAACCGGAACCGGTTGCGGATAGTCTAGGGCCGTGCCAGCGGACGATTTCAGCCTTCGGAAAATAGCTATCCCGGCCTACGGGCCTACCCTGCTTTACGGGTTGGCGACCGGAGCCATCCTGCCGGTCATCGCGCTCAGCGCCCGCGACCTGGGCGCCACCGTTGCCCTGGCGGCGCTGGTCATCACCCTTACCGGAGTCGGTTCACTCCTGACGAACGTGCCTGCCACGATTGTGACCACGCGTTTCGGGGAGAAATGGGCGCTTGTGGCTGCTTCGGCCTGGTGCGCGCTGGCGATGGTCCTTGCCGCTGCGGTCCCGGTGCTGGCGGTTTTCGCGCTGGCCGTCTTTATGATCGGCATGGCGGGGTCGGTCTTCGGGCTGGCCCGGCAGAGCTATTTGACGGAAGCCGTACCGGTGAACTTCCGTGCGCGGGCCCTGTCCACGCTCGGCGGGGTGAACCGGATCGGCGTCTTCATCGGTCCCTTCGCAGCCGCCGGTGCAATCCATTTCTTCGGCACCACCGGGGCGTACTGGGTGGGTGCCGCGGCCGCCGTCGGCGCCGGGATCCTCAGCCTCCAGGTGCCGGATCTTGCTGTCCGTTCCGGTAGGGACGGATCGGGGTTGGTGTCCAAGGGCGACGCCGTCCCCGCGCCCACCGTGCGGTCCATCCTGCGAAGCCATGCACGGATCTTCCGGACCATCGGCATCGGGGTGCTGCTGATCGCTGCCGTCCGTGCGACGCGGCAGGCAGTGATTCCGCTCTGGGGCCAGCACATCGGCCTGGACCCCACCACCACGGCGCTGATCTACGGGCTCTCCGGAGCCATCGACATGCTGATCTTCTATCCCGC
Organism: Arthrobacter sp. zg-Y1110; assembly: GCF_025244865.1. NCBI lineage: Bacteria > Bacillati > Actinomycetota > Actinomycetes > Micrococcales > Micrococcaceae > Arthrobacter > Arthrobacter sp. zg-Y1110. Next base: position 2,877,170 of record NZ_CP104272.1, on the reverse strand, counting down.
GGGCAAAGCCATGGACACCTGGGGGCGGCGTTCGGTGGCGGTGCCCTGCATGCTGATCATGGGGCTGGGCCTCGGGCTGCTGCCGCTGGCTTCCGAAGCAACCGGACTGCTGCTGGCTGCGCTGCTGATCGGGTTCGGCAACGGCATCGGATCCGGGATCGTTATGACCCTCGGGGCGGACTTCTCGCCTTCGCCCGGACGCCCGCAGTTCCTGGGCATCTGGCGGCTGCTGGCCGACCTCGGGACCATGGGCGGCCCAGGCATCCTCTCCGGAGTGACTGCCCTCGTGTCGCTCTCGGCAGGGATCGGGGCCACCGCTGTCCTGGGACTGCTGGGCGCCGTCGTGCTCTGGATCTGGGTTCCCGGACGGAAGGCCGCTGGCAATCCGCTTACCGCCGGCGAGGCTCGCTAGCGGCGATTGCCCCGGGAACCGCCCGCTGCCCGTGCGGGGTCTCCGGCCTGCTGGTTGAACAGCCAGCAGGCGAGGGCGCTGACGAGGAAGCCGACACCCACTATCAGTGTCAGGCCCGCCCAGAAGTACAGCGGTGCGGAAGTGCTCACCGCCGTCGGGTCCCAGCGGGCATAGAAGTAAAGTCCCAGGCTGGCAGCCGTAGCCAGCACTCCGGGCACGGCGCAGATTCCGGCAATCACTTTCGCCGTTCCCTGTGCCGCACCGTTGGCCGGCCAGCGGTTCCAGTCCGGGTTGGTCCGCATCATCACGAGGCCGCCGACAAGGGTCCAGGCGGCCACCACCAGCAGCGAGGCGACGACGTCGGCCGGCCGGTGCCAGAGGTTGAGGAAGGTGGCTGCGCCCGCGAGCACGGCGTAGCTGCCGCCGAAGAGTGCAACCAGGGGCCGCCAGCGCGGGGAGGCGAGCAGGAAGACCGCCGCAGCTGCGGAGGCTGCCAGCGTGGTGTGGCCGGACGGCAGGGAGTTGAAATCCAGGGTCACCACCCCGCGGTCCGGCCGGTCCAGCACGGTCCGTTTCAGCAGCTGGCTGCTGACATTTGCTGCTCCGAAAGTGCCGAGGGCAATCACCGCCGGCGAAATCCGGTGCCGCAGGATGGATACAAACACCACCACAATCACGGCGATGAAGACGGAGATCAGCGGCAGCTCGTCCAGGAAGGCGATCACCGGCCGTTCGGTGGCAGGTGCAATCAGCTCCGCTTCCTGGAAAGCGGACTCATCGGCGAGCTGGCCGGTGGTGGTGCGGACGAAGAACCAATACGTTGCGGCAACGCCGGCAGCGCAGAGGAGGGCCGCGAACAGAAAGAGCGCCGGATTATGCGCAGCCGGTCGTTCGGCACGGGCGCGCTGTGCCAGCAAGTTGCGAGTATCCATTGCATCCAGATTGCCACATCATCGTGGTCCTTACCTGTTCGACCCGAAGCGGGCAGCCGGTGAGCGTCAAAGCGTAGGCTGGCAGGGTGCCGAACAACCCTGACCTGTCTGCCCTCCTAGCCGGAGCCCGCGTGGTCTCCATTCCCATGCGGGTGAAGTTCCGCGGCATCCTGCACCGCGAGGCCCTGCTGATCGAGGGGCCGGAGGGCTGGGGCGAGTTTGCCCCGTTCCCGGAATACTCCGACGCAGAGGCCTCACCCTGGCTTGCCTCCGCCTTAGAAGCGGCCTGGCAGGGCTATCCGGAAGCGGTGCGGAAGTCCATCCCGGTGAACGGCACGGTGCCCGCCGTGCCGGTGCACCAGGTGGAGGCCGTGCTGGCCCGGTTCGGACATGTCCCTGCCGTGAAGGTCAAAGTGGCTGAAACTGGCCAGACTCCGCTTCAGGACCTGGCCCGGGTGGCCGAGGTCCGCCGGTTGCTGCCCGACGCCGGTATCCGGGTGGACGCCAATGCTGGCTGGGACGTGCCCACCGCCGTCGAAACGCTGACCCTGCTGGCTGAGGCCGGGCTGGAATACGCCGAACAACCCGTAGCGGGCATTGACGGCCTGCGTGCCGTCCGGACCGAGCTGCGCCGGCGCGGGGTTCCCGTGCTGATCGCCGCCGATGAAAGCGTGCGGAAGGAAAGCGACCCGCTGAAGGTCGCCCGGGAAGACGCTGCGGACCTGATCGTCATCAAGGCGGCCCCGTTGGGCGGGGTGCGCCGGGCCGTCGAGATTGTGGCGCAGGCCGGGCTGCCCGCTGTGGTGAGCTCCGCCATCGACACTTCCGTGGGGATCCGTACCGGCGTCGCCCTGGCCGCTGCGCTGCCGGAGCTGCCCTATGCCTGCGGGCTGGGCACCTTGTCGCTCATGGCCGGAGACGTGACGGAAGAATCGCTGGTGCCCGACGGTGGTGCCCTGGCCGTGCGGGACGTGCCCGTGTCCGAGGAGCTGTTGGAGCGGTTTGCCGCACCGCCGGAGCGCCGTCAGTGGTGGCTGGACCGGCTGGAGCGGGTGCATGCGCAGTTGGTGACGGCCCAGCAGCGCTAGGCTTTCGATCCGCATGTGTGTCTTAGGCCGGCGTCAGCCTCCGATACCGGTGACGCCAACCATGATGGGGACAATGCCGATGATGAGCGCTGCCCCGAGGATGTCGAAGACGAGCCCGGTGCGGATCATCCTGGTGATCGGTATGGTCCCGGAGCCGTAGACAATGGCGTTCTGCGGCGTCGATACCGGGAGCATAAAGCCGAAGGATGCCGCGAAAGTCGCTGCCAGGGCAGGGATGAACGGATCCACGTCCATCGCTACGCACAGGGGAATCACGATGGGCACGACGACGGCCGCAGAGGCGGTGTTGCTGGTGGTTTCCGAGATGAGGATAGCCAGGATCACTGAGAAGGCGGTGATGGTGATAACGCTGGTGACGCCCAGAGTGTCGGAGGCGGTGGTTCCGATGGTTTCCGCCAGGCCCGTGGCCGACAGCAGGGAACCGAAGATGATGCCCGTGCCGAAGAGGACGATGGTTCCCCAGTCGATCTTGGCTGCATCGGACCAGGTGAGGGTGGCTTCGCGCTTCTTCCAATCGGTGGGCAGGATGAACAGCAGCGAGGCCCCGAGAACTGCCACGATGCCTTCGTCCAGCCTGTCGTCCAGGAAAATGTACTGGCCGGAGTCCGTGCCGAAGATAAGGCTCGCGAATGCCGGGAGCAGCCACAGGGTCACGGTGAAACCGAAGGCGATCAGGGTGTTGACCTCTGCCCGCTTCATTTTGCCCTGCTCGGCTTTTTTCTCGCTGATGAACCCGTCAACACCTTCAATCCTGCGGATCTCGGGCTTATTGAGCAGGAACATAACGAGGGCGAGCACGATGAACATGGCGAGGCAGAGCGGTGCAGCAGTGGCGGCCCACTGGGCAAACGAGATGCGCACGCCCGTCGCTTCCTCGATCAGGCCGCGGCCGATGAGGTTCGGCGGGGAACCCACAGGCGTGAGCAGTCCGCCCACGCTGGCGCCGTAGGCCAGCATCAGCATCAGCGCGGCACCGACACGCAGGCGCAACGGGTCGAAGTCGGACTTGACTACGCCACGGTTCTGCAGAAGTTCGCCGATGACTGTGAGGATGCCCAGAGCCGTAGGCAGAAGCATGGCCACCGTTGCGGTGTTCGACACGAAGGCAGAGAGCAGGCAGGTGATCACTCCGAAGGCGGTGATAATACGGTACGTCGACTTTGCCACTCCGGGAACGGACAGGACGGCGAAGGCCAGCCGCTGCGCGATGCCGTGCTTGAGCATGGCCTGGGCCAGTATGAAGGCTCCGATAAACGTGAAGATGGTGGTGGAGCCAAAGGGCTGCAGGACCTCCGCTGCCGGTGCGATGCCGAGGATCACTACGGCGGCAACCCCCATAAGGCCACCCACGGGGATGGGCACCGGTTCGCAGATCCACAGGATGATCACGCCGAGCAGGACCGCAGCGAGCAGCTGCTGGGTCGGGTCCATGGCCGTGGGCAGGAGGGCGAAGACGATTGCAACGGCCGGTGCGAGGAACAACCCCAGCGTCTGGCGTGCCCGCTCAAACTTCTCCTCACGGGGAGAGAGGGATTGTTCGCTTAGGCTCCGGAACGTTTTCCCGCCCAGCAGGGCGGCTTTGACATCGGTGAACCCCGGCGTCTTCGGGGCCGGCATGGACAGCGGCACATTCTGGGACATCTTCGTCCTCCCGATTTTGGGTGCATTTTCTCGGTTCGACGGGCCGCGGCCCGTGGTGTGCCGCTGTGGAACTAAATCGGCACAACATACGACCGCCGAAATCCCCTACAGGTCATCCGGCGGCTACGGCACTGATTTCATTGGCTATGGCTTTTCCCAGCTGTTCGGTGGTCCCGCTGCCGCCGAGATCGGGCGTGAGGGAAACATCTCCCCGGGCCAGCACGTTCTCGAAAGCCTGAACCACGGCTGCTGCTGCTGCATGCTCGCCCAGGTGCTGCAGCATCATGGAGGCGCTCCAGATCTGGCCGATGGGGTTCGCGATACCCTGACCGGCAATGTCCGGAGCGGATCCGTGGACAGGTTCGAAAAGGCTCGGGAAACGGCGTTCAGGATTTATGTTGCCGCTGGGTGCGATGCCGATGGTGCCCGTGCATGCCGGACCCAGGTCCGAGAGGATGTCGCCGAAGAGGTTGCTGGCCACGACTACGTCGAATCTTTCGGGATGCAGCACGAAGTGCGCCGTAAGGATGTCGATGTGGTAGCTGTCGATCCTCACATCTGCGTAATTGCCGGACATTCGAGCTACGCGCTCGTCCCAATACGGCATGGTCACCGAAATTCCGTTGCTTTTGGTGGCGGAGGTCAGGTGCTTCTTGGGACGGCTGCCGGCGAGGTCGAACGCGTACTTGAGGATGCGGTCCACACCGGTCCTGGTCATGACCGTTTCCTGGATCACCGTTTCCCTGTCGGTGCCCTCGAATATCCGCCCGCCAATGCTGGAGTACTCGCCCTCGGTGTTCTCACGGACAACGTAAAAGTCGATTTCCCCGGGCCGGCGGTCGGCCAGCGGACTCCGGACTCCGTTCAGCAGCTTCACCGGTCGGAGGTTGACGTACTGGTCGAAGTGGCGGCGAAACTGGAGGAGGCTTCCCCACAGGGAGATATGGTCCGGAACCGTTTCAGGGGAGCCGACAGCACCGAAGAAGATGGCGTCGAAACCCTCAAGCTGCTCAACCCAGTTGTCGGGCAGCATCCTGCCGTGCTTGAGGTAGTAGTCGCCGTTGGCAAAGTCGAAGTCTGTGCTCTTCAGGGTGAAGTCAAAGGCCTCAGCTGCGGCAGCCAACGCCCTCATCCCTTCGGGCACCACTTCCTGCCCGATCCCGTCTCCGGCGATGGTGGCGATTCTGTGGGTCTGCGTCATAGCGGACCTTCCGGTCGCGGCGCACCTGCGCCGCGCGAGTCTCAAGGTGCTGGTTCCAACAGTGTAGGGACGGCGCGAAGCTACGGTTAGACCTTCCGGGCAAAGCATTATGTCCGGTTCTGAAAGTAGGGATTCGGCTCGGTGTGCAGCCTGGATCAGGAGCACCTGCCCAGCGACCCTGCAATGCGGCCGCTACGGTCCGGATGCACCGAACCCTAGGATGGAAGAGTGAACGGAACCTCGAAGTCTCCCAACCCGTCCTCCGCCTCCGGGGCGCCTGCTTCCGGCTCCTCTGCGGCCGGCACCCCTGACCTGTCGGATGCGGCGCGGACCGGATTGAGCTCCCTGCAGGCAGCCCGGTCCGCCGTCGCCGCCCTGGCATCCGCAGGAGTGCGCGACGTCGTCCTGTCCCCGGGATCGCGCAGCGCACCGCTTGCCTACGCGCTGGCGGAAGCGGAACTACAGGACCGGATTCGGGTGCACGTACGGATTGATGAACGGGTTGCCGGCTTTACTGCCCTCGGCCTGGCGCGCGGCGGGCGCCGTCCCGCAGCCGTCGTGACGACGTCGGGCACTGCCGTGGGTGAACTGATGCCTGCCGTGATGGAAGCCCACCATGCCTGTGTTCCGCTGGTGGTCCTCTCGGCGGATAGACCGGCCGAGCTGCACGGCACCGGTGCCAACCAAACCACGGTGCAGCCCGGCCTCTTTGCCCACTTCCCTGCGACGGCTGCGGATGTGGAGGCCGGCACCGATCCTGCGGAAGCCATTTCCGCAGCTCTGGCCAGCCTTGGCAACGGGATCCCGGTGGGACCGGTGCACGTGAACCTCCAGTTCCGGGAGCCGCTGACCCCCGGCGAAACCGACCCCTTGTTCCTCGAATCCGATTCCGTTCCGGAGGCTTTGCCTGCCTCCGCTCCGGTTCCGGCGGAGGACCGGGTCCCTGCCGCCGATCCGCCGATCCCCGGTGTTCACCGCACCGTGGTGGTGGCGGGCGACGGGGCCGGGGAGCTCGCTGCGCTCTTTGCCCTGCGTGCCGGGCTGCCGCTGCTGGCGGAACCGTCCTCCAACGCCCGCTTCGGTCCCAACGCCGTGGGCGCGTACCGCCTGTTGCTGCCGGAACTCGGCCCGATGATTGAACGGGTCGTGGTGTTCGGCCGCCCAACGCTCTCCCGTCCGGTAGCCGGACTACTGGCCCGTACCGACATCGAAAAAGCCCTTTATCTGCCCCGGCCGGTGAACTGGTTTACCGAGGGACGACGTCCGGAAACCATCATCAGCGACATCCCCGGACTCTTCGAGTTCGCGGGAACCGGTGCGCCCGGCTGGCTTGAGCAGTGGCGGACGGCCTCGGAAGCGGCCATGAACACGCTGAACAATCTGCTGGAACAGCAGGCCGGGCTCACGGGTCTGCAGGTCGCGGACCTGGTGTGGGACGCTGCAGACGCCAATCTGGTACTCGGTTCCTCCAACGTCATCCGGGACATGGACCTGGTTGCCTCTCCGGGCTGGCATCCGCTGGACGTGTACGCCAACCGCGGCCTGGCCGGGATCGACGGGACCATTTCCACGGCCACGGGCATTGCGCTCGCCAACGGCATTCCCACCCGGCTGCTGCTGGGCGACCTCACGTTCCTGCACGACGCCGGAGCTCTGCTCCTTGGAGAGGGAGAGGACGAGCCGGACCTGCAGATGATCGTGTTGAACGACTCCGGCGGCGGCATTTTCACTGTCCTCGAACATGGTGCACTGGGGGAGGACCCGCGGTACACGGCCTTGGTGGAACGCTTCTTCGGGACTCCGCACCGTGCCGATCTGGCCGCACTGTGCCGCGGCTACGGTGTCCGGCACCAAGTGATCCGTTCGGCCGACGAACTCGAAGCCGCATTGGCCGAACCGGTTCACGGACGGTCGGTGCTGGAGGTACGCACCGCACGGGAGACGCTGCGCGGCCTGCATCAGCAGGTGCAGTCGGCTGTGGGGGCAGCGGTGCGGAGCTAGTGCTGCGGGGTTAGTGCTGCGCGGGTAGGGCTTTACGCCCGCGTCGGCGAAGCGTAGCGTCGCCGCATGGTTACGCCGCTCGATGGCCTACCGAAGATCGGTGCGCCGGCTACCCGTGCCCTCGCCGAGGCGGGCTACGACTCACTTCGCCAGCTGGCCGGGGTCCCGCACGCGGAACTCGCCTCGCTGCACGGCATGGGTCCTAAGGCGCTGCGGCTCATAGCGCAGGCCCTGGACGAATACGGACTCGCACTGGGCTGAGTCTTGCGCCTAGCTGGCCGGAATAACCAATCCGGGCAACCAATCAGGCAACCAAGCCCGGCTAACCAACACCGGGAAACACAGCGCGGCCTGCACCTTGGAGGTGCAGGCCGCGGTGGCGGGTGCGTTGCTTCCGTCTTGGCCCCCGGGCCTGCGATAGGCCGGCGGCACGGGGAACCGGGTTAAAGAACCTTGGAAAGGAACGCCCGGGTGCGCTCGTGCTGCGGGTTGCCCAGGACATCTTCGGGACGTCCCTGCTCCACCACCACGCCGCCGTCCATGAAGACAACGCGGTCGCCCACTTCACGGGCGAAGCCCATCTCATGGGTCACCACCATCATGGTCATGCCTTCCTCGGCAAGCTGACGCATCACGGCGAGAACATCACCAACGAGTTCCGGGTCCAAGGCGCTGGTGGGCTCGTCGAACAGCATCATGTCCGGATCCATGGACAGTGCGCGGGCAATGGCCACACGCTGCTGCTGGCCGCCGGACAGCTGTGCGGGGAAGGCCGTGGCACGGTCCTCCAGACCCACCTTGGCGAGGTTCTTCAGGGCTACCTTGGAGGCTTCCTCCTGGCCGCGCTTCTTCGCCCGGCGCTGCGCCAAGGTCAGGTTGCGCAGCACGTTCAGGTGCGGGAAGAGGTTGAACTGCTGGAAGACCATGCCGATCCGGGTGCGTATCTTGTCCAGGTCCGTGTCGGGATGGGTAATGTCAACGCCCTCCACCAGGACGGTGCCGCTGGTGGGCTCCTCCAGGCGGTTGACGCAGCGCAGCAGGGTCGACTTGCCGGAACCGGACGGACCGATCACGCAGACCACTTCGCCCTGGTCTACATGGAAGTCGATGCCTTTCAGCACCTCGTTGCTTCCGAAGGACTTGTGAAGGTTGCGGACCTCGATGGCAGGGGCGTTGGTGTTCGGGACGCTCATGGCTGCTACCTGCCTCTCTGGTTGTGTCGTTCAAGCTTTGCCACCAGCTGGGTCAGCGGCAGCGTAATGATCAGGTACATCAGGGCAGCGAGCACCAGGGGTGTGGCGTTTGCGGTCTGGGACACGGAGTCACGCGCAAAGGTGGTCAGCTCGCGGTCCTGCAGCGCCATACCGGCAATGAAAAGCAGCGAGGTGTCCTTGATCAGGATGACCAGTTCGTTGGTCAGCGGCGGCGTGATGATCCGGAAGGCCTGGGGCAGGGTCACGGAAATCATGGTCCAGGTCGGACCCATGCCCAGCGAACGGGCAGCCTCGGCCTGACCGGAGGGCACTGCCTGGATTCCGGCACGGATGGTCTCGGCGATGTAGGCGCCGGAAACGATGATCAGGGCCAGGAGCCCTGCGCCTGCGCTGCCTCCCGGCGGACGCCAGTCGAAGGCGATCGGCACGGCGAAGGCGAACCCGAAGATCACCAGCAGTGCGGGGAGTCCGCGGAAGAGTTCGATGTATGCCGTGGCGGCCCAGCGGTACGGGGCTACGGGGGAAAGCTTCATCAGGGCCAGCAGCAGGCCCAGGAGGAGCCCGCCCGCGAAAGCAATGACGGTATAGATAATCGTGTTCTTAACCGCCACCGTGATGATGGTCGGGAAGGCCTCACGGGCCACCTCGGCGTCGAAGAAGTTCTCGCCGATGGCTTCCCAATCGGCAGCCAGCACTACGGCTACCAGCGCGATGACGAAAACGGCGTACAGGACGCCCCGGAACAGGCGTCTGCGGGTGGAGGGTTTCAAAGTGGGGAGCCTTCCAAGGAAGAAAAGGGGTCGTCCCGGGCATCCGGCCCGGGACGACGCAGTGGTCTAGGCGTTATTCGGTGAAGTACTTGTCGTAGATCTCCTGGTATTTGCCGTTGTCCCGCAGCTCAGCGAGCTGCTCATTGACGGCGGAGATGAGTTCGGTGTTGTCCTTCTTCATGGCGAAGCCGTAGGACTCATCCGTCTCATACTCTTCGGCGATGGTGAATTCGCCATCCTCCGTGTGTCCAATGTTCACCGGAAGGTCCTGGAGCACAGCATCGACGTTACCGGACTGGATGGCCGGGAAAAGTTCGGCATCGCTCGGGAAGGCCACGATTTCCGCTCCGGGAGCATTCTCGCGGGCGTAGGACTCACCGGTGGTGTTTCCCTGGACGCCGAGCTTCTTGCCCTCCAGGTCCTCGATGCTCTTGATGTCCGAGTCGACGGGGACCAGCAGCGACTGCAGCGAGTCATAGTACGGATCGGCGAAGCCCATGGCCTCTTCGCGTTCCGCGGTGATGGTGATTGCGCTGGCCTCTAGGTCGCACTGTCCCGCCGCGAGCACGGTGCCGCTGGCAATTCCCTCGAACCCGGCGTCCTGGACTGCGAGCTCAAGGTCAAGCCCGGCCGCGATCTCCTTGACCAGGTCCATGTCGAAACCGGTGTATTCGCCGTTCTCTTCATACTCGAACGGAACGTACGGGATGTCCGAGCAGACCGTCAGCGTGCCTTCGGATACCAGGTTGTATCCGTTGGCAGCGTCGTCGGAGGCTCCGGCGTCGTCGCCGCCGCAGGCGGTCAGCGAGAGGGCACCGATGGCCAAAAAGGTGAAGGCGGCGGTGCGGGCTTTATGCGGCATTGGTTTACAACCTTACGTCGGACGGTGTGAGCAGTCTCACCCGTAGCTGGGTATTGGGATGCAGTCTAGAGCGTACGTAGTCCATATTTCGGTAACGTGTCCGCCACTACCGGCAGTAAAACAGAAGCCCACGTGGCGTGCCTTACTGCGGCACCCGGTTCCCAGTGCGGCTACTTCGTGAAGAACCGGTCATGGAGCTCCTGGTACTTCCCATTCTCCCGCAGCTCAGCAAGCTGTTCATTCACCTTCGAAACCAGTTCCTCGCTGCCTTCCTTCTTCATGGCGAAGCCATAGGACTCACCCGTCTCGAAGCTCGCTGAAATCCGGAACTTGCCGTCCTCGGTGTGGTCCTGGTTTACCGCGTGGTCCTGGAGAACCGCATCAATGTTTCCTGCCTGCAGTCCCTGGAACAGCTCCGCATCGGTCTGGAAGGACATGATTTCTGCGTCGGCGGCATTTTCCCGCGCATAGCTCTCACCGGTGGTGCCCTGCTGGACCCCTACCTTCTTGCCCTTGAGGTCTGCCAGGGAGGCAACTGGGGAATCGGCAGGAACCAGGAGGGTCTGCGGCGAGTCATAGTACGGGTCCGAAAATGCCAGTTTCTCGGCCCGCTCATCGGTGATGGACATGGCTGCGGCAATCACATCGCACTGGCGGGCAGCCAGTACGGTTCCGCTCTGCAGGCCGTCGAATCCAACGTTCTGCACTTCATGCTCGAGGCCCATGCCCTTGGCAATTTCGCGGGTGAGCTCGATATCGAAGCCGGTGAACTCGCCGTCCACTACGTATTCAAACGGCTTGAAGGGAACGTTGGAGCACACCGTGAGGGTGCCTTCGTTGACGGTCGTGAGACCGGACTCCGCGGAGTCGTCTCCTCCGCCGCAGGCGGTCAGGGACAACGCTCCGACGGCGAGGAGGACGGCAAGAGTGGTGCGGGCTTTGTGCGGCATTGCGATTCAGAACCTTAGGTTGGCAGGAACAGAAGAGGCCGCAGGCGGAAACCAAACCGTCTCCAGAGCGGCATAGGGCGGAAACGGCCACAAAGGCACGATCCGAGTTTCTATTCTACCCACTGTAAATTTATGCAACGAACCAAACGGTTATGCAGCCGGTCTCCGACGGAGGCGTCAAGGGGCTTCAGGATCCGGCGGGAGAGGATGCGAAATCGGGGTTACGCACCGGAACGGCGCGGGGCCGGTCCAGGCCCAGGGCCTCAAGCATGGGGCGGAACTTGCTCCAGGTTTCCTCTAGTTCCGCCGCAGGATTGGAGCCGGCCACAATTCCACAGCCTGCATAAAGGCGTACTTCCGTGGGGCTCTCGATCACAGCGCCGCGCAGGGCGATACCCCATTCACCGTTTCCGGCGGCGTCCATCCAGCCGACGGGTCCGGAGTAGGGGCCACGGTCCATGTGTTCAAGCTCACTGATAAGTTCGCCGGCCACGCTGGTGGGGAAGCCGCAGACAGCGGCAGTGGGATGCAGTGCTTCAACCAGCGTCAGGGGTGTGGGGATCAGTCCGCCCGCATCCCGTGCGAGCTCGGCAGTGACGTCGGAGGCCAGGTGCCAGACGTTCGGCAGTTCGAGGACAAACGGCTCCGTGTGGGAAGTCATCGACGAGGTGAAAGGTTCAAGGGACCGGGTGAGGGAATCGATGGCAATTTGATGCTCGTGCTGCTGCTTGGCGGAACCCGCCAGCACTCGCTTTGCGTAGTGGGGATCATCGGCGGGAGCAGTAGCGCGGTCCAGTGTTCCGGCCAGCACGCGAGCCTCGGCGGTGCCGTTTTCGACCTTTATCAGCATCTCGGGCGTGGACCCGATCAAACCGTCCACCGAATACGTCCAGCAGTCGCGGTAGCGCACGGCCAGTTCGCGCAGTACCTGTGAAGCCACGAGGGGGCTGCCCAACTCCACTGCAACGTCGCGGGCCAGGACAATCTTGCTCAAATCGCCGGCTGCTACATGGGCCACCGACCGTGCCACGGCATTTTTCCACTCCGATTCGCTCAGCATGCCCGGAAGGACCCGGTCGGCAGGATCGCTTTCCCGGTAGAGCGGAAGATCGTCCAGATAACGGGCCAAGGCGGCCTTCGCGGTCTCCGCATTTAGTTCTGCTTCTGGATCCGCGGTTGTGTACGTCACCCAGCCGGCGCCGTCGCGCAGCCCGACGATGATTTCCGGAACCACCAGACGGGATTCAAAGGGGGAGCGTTTGGAAAAAGCGAAGGAACCAAAGGCGACGATGCCGGTGCCGGGAGCGGCAAGAGGATCCTCGACGTCGGCTTCCGCAAGGAGGGACCGCCACCAATCCTGTGCGCGCGCAAAGCGCTCGGGGCCGCTGGAAGTGAAGCGGGCCGCTTCTCCAAAGCCGACCAGCCCCTCTTGGCGCCGGATCCAGCACAGTTGCTCGTCAAGAACCAGATACTCCAGGAGACCCATGGCGGCGGAAAGCTCACCGACGGGCACTGTCACAGAACGCAGGGTGGTCATAGTGGTTCCAGACTACTCCGCCGTAGGTACCTGCCGGATATCGGGGGTCCGTGGCTGAGAGCAACACGACAGCGCCGCGGCCGGTTCGGCGGCCCTCCCATTGTTTGAGACAATGACAGAGTGAACCGCGCATCGTTGGAAAAACGCCCGGATGAAGTTGCTGCCATGTTTGATGACGTGGCACCTAAATACGACGTCGTAAACGACGTGCTGTCCCTGGGGCAGACGCGCCGCTGGCGCCGTATTGTGGTGGACGCTGTCGGAGCCGTGCCCGGACAGCGGGTCCTGGACCTGGCCGCCGGCACCGGCACCTCAAGTGAGCCCTACGCCGATGCCGGAATCGACGTCGTCGCCTGCGACTTCTCGCTCGGGATGCTTAAGGTCGGCAAGCGCCGCCGCCCGGACATCGACTTCGTTGCCGGTGACGCCACCAACCTCCCGTTCGAGGACAACTCCTTCGACGCCTCCACCATCTCCTTCGGCCTCCGCAACGTCAACGAGCCGAAAAAGGCCCTGGCGGAAATGCTCCGGGTAACCAAGCCCGGCGGCCGCCTTGTCATTGCGGAATTCTCCTCGCCGGTCATTCCGGTGTGGCGCACCATGTACACCGAATACCTGATGCGTGCCCTTCCTTCGATCGCCCGCAAGGTCGCCTCCAATCCCGATGCCTACGTCTACCTCGCCGAGTCCATCCGGGCATGGCCGAACCAGGACGGCCTGGCAGCCTGGATTGCTGAAACCGGCTGGCAGGATGTTGCCTACCGCAACCTGACCGGCGGCATCGTGGCTGTGCACCGCGCCGTCAAGCCCGGAGGGCATCCGGCCAAGTGAAGGTCCTTATTGTCGGTGCCGGGCCCGCCGGCTCCACAGCCGCGTACTACCTCGCCTCTGCAGGGGTGGATGTCACCGTTCTCGAAAAGACCGCCTTCCCGCGGGAAAAGGTCTGCGGCGACGGCCTGACCCCCCGCGCCGTGCGCGAAATCCAGTTCCTGGGCCTGCCGCACGAAGAAGCCGAAGGGTGGCGCCGGAATAAGGGGCTACGCCTGATTGCCGGCGGCCGGACACTGGAACTGCCGTGGCCTGCGCTCTCGGATTTCCCCGATTACGGCCTGATCCGCACCCGTCTCGGTTTCGACGAGGCCCTTGCCCGCCACGCGCAGGCTGCCGGAGCGAAGATCCTTGAGCGGCACACAGTGGTCTCTGCCATCCGCGGCGACGACGGACGCGTGGAAGGTGCTGTCGCCAACATCCTGGATGAAAACGGGAGGCGCACCGGCGAACGGCGGGAGTTCTTCGCCGACGTCGTCCTGGCTGCCGACGGAAACTCGAGCCGGACCGCGCTGAGCGTGGGCATCGAAAAACGTGACGACCGTCCTATGGGCGTAGCCGTGCGTACCTACTTCGAGAGCCCGCGCACCAATGACGACTGGATGGAAGGCTGGCTGGAGCTTCCGGATGCCTCCGGCAATCCGCTGCCCGGCTACGGCTGGGTCTTCGGAGTGGGAGACGGAACGTCCAATGTTGGCCTGGGCATCCTGAACTCCTCCAAGGAATTCGGAAAGCTGGACTACCGCAAGGTCCTGCGCGACTGGACCGCCGGCATGCCCGCAGAATGGGGCTTCACCCCGGAAAACCAAGTGGGTGAGATCCGCGGGGCAGCCCTGCCCATGGGCTTCAACCGCACCCCGCACTATTCGCCGGGGCTGCTGCTGCTCGGCGATGCCGGCGGCATGGTCAGCCCGTTCAACGGTGAAGGCATTTCCTACGCCATGGAATCGGCGCGGTTTGCGGCCGAACACATCATCGAGGGCTCAGGGGCCGCTCTGGCGCCGGGCCTGCTCACTTCGCGGGCCGCGTTCGACGTCGAACTGCGCGCCTATGCAGGCCACGTGCGGGAAGAATGGGGCAGCCACTTCACGCTCGGCCGCATCTTCGCCGCCATGATCGGCCGCCCCGCAGTCATGAAACTGGCGCTGCGCACAGGAATGCCGATTCCCGTGCTTATGCGTTTCGTGGTGCGTATGCTCGCTAACCTGACGGACAGCAGTTCCAAGGGCATAGAGGATAGAGTGATTGCCTTACTGGAAATGCTGGTTCCGCCGGCAAGCAATCAAGGAACGCCGATAACTCCCCGGCAGCCCGCGCAGCACCCGTGACCTCTATGCCTGTTGTCCACCCGTTCCGACAAATAGTGAGTCTTGAACAGTGACTGAATCCACCAACACCAGCCCGGAAACCGTGCCGGGCACCTCCGCACTGCCGCCGGGCTTCGCCCTGCTGGCTGAGGACCCGAGGCTTGGCCCGTCAATGGCCGCATCCCTGGAGCAGGTGGAACTGCGGCTGCGCGAAGCTGTAGCCAACTCCGATCCTTTCGCCGACGTCACCTCCCGGCACCTCGTGGAGGCCGGCGGCAAGCGGATCCGTCCGCTCCTGACCCTCCTGGCTTCCCATCTCGGTGCCGAGGATGCGCCGGAAAAGGTTATCCAGTCCGCCGTGGTCGTCGAGCTGACGCACCTTGCCACGCTCTACCACGACGACGTGATGGACGAGGCACCGTACCGGCGCGGAGCGCCGACTGCGCATGAACTGTGGGGCAACTCGGTTGCCGTGCTCACCGGCGACCTCATCTTCGCGCGGGCTTCCAGCCTGGTCTCCGCCCTGGGCGGCCCGGCGCTGGCTATCCAGGCACACACGTTCGAGCGGCTGTGCCTGGGCCAGCTGCACGAAACCGTCGGCCCTGCCGAAGGCCAGGATCCGCTCGAACATTACCTGTCCGTGATCGCGGACAAGACCGGATCACTGATTGCCGCCTCCGGCCAGTTCGGTGCATTGTTCTCCGGTGCGGGCCAGGAAACCATCGACATCATGGTTGAGTACGGCGAGAAGGTGGGCATTGCCTTCCAACTGGCCGACGACGTCATTGACGTCACCGGCAAGCAGGCGAAGTCGGGGAAGACGCCGGGCACGGACCTGCGCGAAGGCGTTCCCACCTTGCCCGTGCTGCTGCTTCGACGTGCCGCAGCCGGCGGGGATGCCGACGCCGCAGCCGTGCTCGAACTGGTGGAACGGGACTTGAGCTCGGACGAGGCGCTGGCCGAAGCCGTAGCCGCCCTGCGCAGCAGCCCCGTCACGGATCAGTCCTGGGAAGTTGCACGCAGCTGGTCCGAAGACGCCGTAGCTGCCCTCGCACCGCTGCCCGACTCCGTCGTGAAGGAAGCCCTGGCCGCCTTTGCGCGCGCCGTGGTCAACCGCGAGGTCTAGGTTCTGCTGCCGGGCCGGCAGTTTCCGGGATTCCCCAAACCGCTGAGGTTTCCTGCTGGAAGTGCGGCTACAGGACCGCGCGCAGCTCGGCGGCCTTGCGGGCACGGACAGCGGGCGGCACGATAGGCCGCTTGGGCGTGAAGTAGAGCCCGTCGTCCGTCCAGCGAGGGAGTACATGCTGGTGGTAGTGCCACACGTGCTGGCTCCCTGCTGGCTCGTTGTGCTGCCGGGTGGTGACGCCGTCGGGGTTCCAGGCCTTCTTGATGGCCACTGCCATATCCCGGGTCACGAGCATGATCCGCGCCGCGACGTCGTCGGGCAGCTCATAGAGCAGTTCGTAGTGCCGACGCGGTGTGACGAGGACGTGGCCCGGTTCAGGGTCAAAACCGTGTGAAGCAATGAACGCAAGCACCAGCTCATCGGAGTAGATCAGGTCCCCGGGCTCGCAGAGGTTTCCGGGATACCGGAATTCGCCTGTCGCCATGTCGCAGAACGGGCACTCATACCCGTCCGGCGCGTGGCTTTTCCAAGCTGCTTCGCGGAAAACGTCCTTCATCGACGGCTCAGTCCTCGTCTTCATCCTCTTCGAAGATCCACTCGAACATGTCCAGGACATACTCGCTCAGGGTGCCTTCTTCGCTCTGCCAGTCACCGCGCGCGTTATTGCGTCGCCACACGATGGGGTCCGGAACGTCCAGCTGGTCGGCACGAATGCCCCAGACAAACTTCTCGTCCTCATCTTCGAGGAAGAGCAGGTAGCCGTCTTCGATCTCCAGCTCGTCCGGATCCCAGAAGAAATGGAAGGCCTCCATCAGGTCTTCGCATCCGCCGAGGGCGAGGTAGAACTCACGCAGTACCAGCGGGATGTTGAAATCGTGGACGGCCAGCATCGAATCGAGCTCCCGTTCGGGGATGCCGTCCTCTTCCCGCCAGTTGTCCTCAAGGTACTTGGGGACCAAGGCGCGGAACCGATCCAGGAAAATTTCACTCATGTGGTCTCCAAGCGTGCGTTGAGTGGGTGTATTCCAATCCTAGCCGGGACACGGAGCCGGTCCGGACGAGGGGAGCCTTTGCGGGGTCTGGGGTCTGGAGCCCTAGACCCTTGGAGCCTAGGGCAGACGCGTCGCCAGTCCGGGATAGTCGATGACCATGCCGTCGGCGTCGACGGTGAGTTCGGCGGTGAACCCACGGTTGGCGGAGCTGTAGAGGACGACGGCGTGGCCCGGGTCGGGGGAATAGGCCCGCACCTGTGAATACACCTGCTTGCTGGGCAGGACCCGCAGACTGGGCATTTCCACCCAGGCCATTGTCAGCTGTGTCTCATCCGGGGGAGCGGAATCGTTCAGCAGGTCCAGCCGCAGGATCGGCATGGTGTTGGTCAGCGGGCACAGCCCGAGGTCACAGTCCTGGGCTTCGTCGAGGCTGCGCGGGTCGGCGATTCCGGGGGCGGGCAGGTCGGTGAGCCCGGACGTGGTTGTCTCCGCGCTCCATCTGCCCTCGGTGCTGCGTTCGAGCTCCAGGCTCCGGGACCAGCCCTTCCCCGTCACCTCTACCGTCAGCCGCCGGGTGACCCACCCCGGGATGGTAGACAGTGTCCAGGACGCCCTGTATCCGGCGGTGACAGAGGTGCCGGCTGCGGCGAGTTCCCGGTCACGAAAGGAGACCACTGCCGTGTCCGTACGCTCCGGATCGTCCTGTCCCTGCCAGTGGACGGTCCTGGCCTGCGCGGTGGTAGTCATCCCTACAGGTTAACCGCCCAAGCGTCGGACGTTTAGCGCAAGGTACAGGTGTACCCGGTCGGCGGTCACCGCCGGGTCGTATCCGGTCAGCTCGGCAATTTGTGCAAGGCGGTAGCGGACGGTGTTGCGGTGCAGGCCAAGATCCGCGGCGACGGCGGCCACGGATCCGTTCAGGAGCAGGTAGGTGTCCAGGGTAGGGATCAGTTGCGCGCCGTGCCTGTTGTCGAAGGCGACCAGAGGGTCCAGGGCTTCGGCTGCCAGATCCGATAGTGGAACATCGCGGCTGGCCATCAGCAGGGACGTGAGGTTCAAACGGTCGGGTTCGTTCACTGCTGCACCGTTGCGGAGTGCCTCCCGTGCCTCGTAATAACTCCAGCGCAGCCCTGCTGTTTCGGTGTATGAACCGCCTATCCCCACCTTTGCCGTCAGCCCGGCTCCAAAGAGATACGCGCTCAACTCAGCGGCCAGCTCGTTCGCATCGGCAGCGGGAACCACCAAAGCCAGCCGGTTTTCATGAAGTGCCGTAGGTGCGCCGTTGAATCCGGCCGGCAGCGGGAGAGTGGGCAGGGTGCGGATCTGGCCGGACGCTACTTCCACGAGAAGCACGGCTTGCCGCAGGTCCGAGTCAATACCCGCTGCCTGCAGCCTCACAGCAGCGTCCTGACCTGCGAGCCGGCCATCCACAACGTCACCCAGGAGCTGGCCGGTGACGGCCCTGCTGCTGGCCCGCCTGGCGGCCTGGTTGCTCAGCTCCACGCCGATAAGGCTCTGCGCGTAGGCAATGATGTCCGGTTGTACAGACGGTTCGGCAATGGCCAAGGTGCAACGGTCCCGCATTCCGGTGGGGACAGGGATCCGCCGCCAGGAAGGATCGGGGTCGGAGGTGGCAAAGACCGGTGCGCCGTATTGGAAGAGGGCAACGTCGGCCTCTACAAGTCGGGAGAGTTGTGCCAGCAGCCGTGGCAGTCCCTTGCCGCTGAGCAGCGCCTCTGCCAGCACTTGATGGCCTGAAAGCAATTGATGCAGCTGGGCGACGTGCTGGGCGGAGAGGGAATCCGCAACCAGCTTTCCCAGAGCCATGAACGGTGTGCCGTAGGGGACCTCGAAGACGGGCATGCCGAGTCGGTCCGCCTCAGCGAGCAGGGGAGCCGGCACCGAGGCGTGGCTGAGGCCGGTGCCGAAACCGATCCCCAGCGCTCCGGCCCGCTCCACGCTTTGCACGAAGCGTTGCTGGGCCGCACTGCTGCCGTGCCGCAAACCCGTAGTCAGAACCACCTCTCCGCCGCCGAGGAACGGAGAGGGATCCTCCAGCTCGGTCACAGCGACCCACTGAATAGGCCGTGGAGAAAGGGGAGCCGACCCGTGGCGCGTCAGTTCCAACCCGCCCGCCGCCAGCAGGTCCGAGAGTGTGATCGACATTGCACCACTATAGACCGCGGACTTTTATGCGATCGCACTGCATCTTCCCCATAAGGCTGTGCATGCGGCCGTATGTGTGACCTGCGCTTCACAGTAGGTTTGGGGTAATCGAATACGCACCCGCCCGCCCCGAAAGGACGTCCGGCATGGCTGAGACACTGCAGAACTTCATTAACGGCGAGTTTGTCCCGTCCCGGGGAACCGATGTGCTGGATGTCGTTAATCCAACCAACGGTGAAGTGGTTGCCGTGTCGCCCGTATCCGTGCAGGCGGACGTCGACGCAGCCATGGACGCAGCCGCGGCAGCGTTCCGTACGTGGAAGCGCACCACTCCCAGCGAACGCCAGCGCATGCTGCTTCGTCTGGCGGATGCCTTTGAAGCCCATTCCGACGAATTGGTGGAAGCCCAGCACCGCAATACGGGTCAGGTTCGCTCACTGATTGCCGCAGAAGAAGTGGCCGTCGGGGCGGATCAGCTCCGCTTCTTTGCCGGCGCGGCCAGGCTTCTGGAGGGAAAATCCGCCGGAGAGTACATGGAAGGCTTTACCTCCTTCATCCGCCGCGAGCCGATCGGCGTCGTCGCCCAAGTAGCTCCCTGGAACTACCCGCTGCTGATGGCGGTCTGGAAAATCGGTCCGGCGCTTGCCGCCGGAAACACGGTGGTACTCAAGCCTTCCGACACCACCCCCGAATCCACCTTGGTCCTGGCCCGTCTTGCGGCAGATATCTTCCCTGCCGGCGTGTTCAACGTGGTCCTGGGGACCGGTGCCACCGGTGAGCTGATGGTTGAACACCCCGTGCCCGGCCTGGTTTCCATCACCGGGTCCGTGCGGGCAGGCATCGCCGTGGCCTCCGGTGCGGCAAAGACCCTCAAACGGGCCCACCTGGAACTCGGCGGGAAGGCCCCTGCAGTCGTATTTGCAGACGCAGACCTGGACCGGACCGCCACGGCCATTGCCGAATTCGCGTTCTTTAATGCCGGCCAGGACTGCACCGCCATCACCCGCGTTCTGGTGGAGGATTCCGTGCATGACGCACTGGTGGACAAGCTGGTGGCTGCGGCCAAGGAGCTGAAGACCGGCAGCGACAACGACGAGGAAAACTACTTCGGTCCGCTGAACAACATCAACCACTTCAACGCTGTGAATGCCGTGATCGAAGCTCTGCCCGCGCATTGCCGTGTGGAGACCGGCGGGCGGAGGGCAGGGTCCAAGGGCTTCTTCTTCGAACCCACCGTCATCACCGGTGCCCGCCAAGACGACGACGTGGTGCAGAAGGAAACCTTCGGCCCGGTCATCACCGTGCAGAAGTTCGACAACGAGGAGCAGGCCGTGGAAATGGCCAACGACGTCGAATACGCTCTTGCCTCCAGCGTCTGGACCACGAACCACGGCCGGGCCATGCGCCTGTCACGGGACCTGGATTTCGGAGCGGTCTGGATCAACACGCACATCATGCTCACCGCCGAAATGCCGCACGGAGGCTTCAAGAGCTCCGGTTACGGCAAGGACCTCTCCATGTACGGCGTGGAAGACTACACCCGCATTAAGCACGTCATGAGCGCGTTGGACGCCTAGCCCCGGCATCCGAACCCTGTTCCTCAGGCAGTATTTTCGAAAGGCAATCCCATGAGCATCTCCCTCACCACCCCGAGTTACCGCATCGAACAGCGACGCCGGATTACCGGCACTTTCCCGGGCCCGAAGTCTGCAGCCTTGGAGGCGCGGCGTGCCGCAGTTGTTGCGAAGGGTGTTGCCTCGAGCATTCCCGTGTATGCCGCTGATGCCGACGGCGGCATCATCGTGGACGTGGACGGCAATGCCTTCACTGACCTGGGCTCGGGCATCGCCGTGACCAGCGTGGGTGCCTCTGATCCAGCCGTTGTCGCCGCCGTGCAGGAACAGGTGGAGCACTTCACGCACACGTGCTTCATGGTGACGCCCTACGAGGGGTATGTGGCCGTCGCCGAACGTCTTGCTGCCGTGACTCCGGGGGACTTCGAAAAACGGACCGTGCTGTTCAACTCCGGTGCCGAAGCGGTGGAGAACGCCGTGAAGATTGCCCGCTCGGCTACCGGGCGCGACGCAGTAGTGGCTTTCGACCACGCCTACCACGGCCGCACCAACCTCACCATGGGGTTGACGGCCAAGGCCATGCCCTACAAGACAGGGTTCGGACCGTTCGCGCCGGAGATCTACCGGATGCCCATGAGCTATCCGTTCCGTGAAGAGAACCCGAACCTTACCGGCGCGGAGGCTGCGGACCGGGCCATCCTGGCCATCGAGAAGCAGATCGGCGCGGACCAGCTTGCCGCGCTCCTCATTGAACCGATTCAGGGAGAGGGGGGATTCATTGTTCCTGCGGAGGGCTTCCTGCCGCGGCTCGCGGAGTGGGCGCAGGCCAACGGTGTGGTCTTCATCGCGGACGAGGTGCAGTCCGGTTTCTGCCGTACGGGTGAATGGTTTGCGGTACAGCACGAGGGGGTAGTTCCCGACCTGATCACCATGGCAAAGGGGATTGCCGGCGGGCTGCCGCTCTCGGCCGTCACGGGACGGGCGGAATTGCTCGACGCCGTCCACCCCGGAGGTCTGGGAGGCACCTACGGCGGCAATCCCGTAGCCTGCGCAGCTGCGCTGGCGGCGATGGACACCATGGTTTCGCAGGACCTGGCCGGGCGGGCGCGGCACATCGAGGAGCTCGTCCGGCCAAGACTGGAGGCACTTGTGGTCGAGGGCGGCGTCGTTGGCGATGTCCGTGGACGCGGGGCCATGCTCGCCATGGAATTCGTTCGCCCCGGGTCTCGAACGCCCGACGCCGAGGCGGCCAAAGCTGTCGCAGCGGCGTGCCTGCAGGAAGGTGTCATCGTGCTGACCTGCGGAACCTACGGGAACGTCATTCGGCTGCTGCCGCCGCTGACCATTGGCGATGAGCTCCTGCTTGATGCACTGGAGGTTCTGGAGACCGCCGTCCGCGCCCGGAGCTGATGCCGTCATGGAAGGTCCTTGCGGTGAGGCGTCAGGTTCCGTTTGCGGTCCCGCCAGAGGCCGGGAACCCAGGGTGGAAGTAGGTGTTCCGCAGCGGTCTGCGCTCCGGATCCACGTAAGCCGGCGGCCGGAACCAGGGAATGCCCGCCTGCATTGATACGTGCCAGTTGCCCTGATGGATCAAGTGGTGGTGGAAGGAACACAGCAGCACCCCGTTCCCGATGCTGGTGTCTCCACCCCGTTCCCAGAAGGTGACATGGTGCGCTTCGGTCCAAGGTCCCGGAACTGTACATCCGGGGAAAGCGCAGCCTCGGTCGCGGGCGTGCAGGGCCTTCCGCAGGTGGGGAGGGAAAAGTCGTGCCGCCCGGCCCAGGTCCAGCACCTGTCCCTTGGATCCCAGGACTACCGGAATCAAATCCGCGTCGCAGGCTATGCGCCGGACAGCCCGGGTGTCGATTGGTCCCGAGAAGGCAGCGATGCCGGGCGACGGAGAATGCGATGTTTCGGTGTTCCTGTTATCCGGACCGCTGGCGGAATGTGGTCCGTCTGCGCGATCCCCGCGGATCCTGCGGTTCCTCGCGCCCGGCCCGCCTGTTGGGTTCGTCAGCCCCAGCAAGAGGGCGTCATGACTGATAGTGACCATAACTTGAGGACGCATACCCCCGGAAGCGGGCAGCCCCCCGGAAGCCAGAGCAGTGCGGACAGCGGCGAGCAGCCCCTCCAACAGCAGTTGCGGGCGGGTGGGCCTGGGCAGCCGGTCAAGGATATGGGGGTGCGGAGGTGAATCCTGTCCCGCTGCTGCGGGTGTAAAAGCTCCCTCCGCAGGAATGTGGCGCTCGGGCTGAGTGCTACCGGGTTCGGCCGCGCGGTCCGGCTCGGTCGCGCGGCCCGGTTCGGTTGCGCAGCCTCGCTGGATCGCGCAGCCCGGCTCAGTCGCACAGCCCGGTTCCGTCTTGCGGTCTGATTCCGGGGCGCCGCGGTTGGTACCTTCCTGGCCGTTCACCCGCGGATTGGAGGCGCTGTTCATCAGGGTGGTGAGTGCTTCGTGCTGTTCGTCGGTGCAGTAAATGTGGAGATGGTTCAATCCATTTCGGCGTCGTCCAGGGAAGATCCCTTGGAACCGGACGAGCTCTTCCTCGCTAGGTGGCCGGTCCTGGTCCAGCAAAGCGGTCCAATGCTTCGCCGTACGAACGAGAAAATCATGGTCCTGATGGGAACCGATATCAGTGAGCTGCTTTTCCATGGCGTCGAGAGCCTGTGGTTCCATACGCGGAAGCGCTTCTTCCAACGCGTGTGCGATCACATCAGCATCTGTTGCAGCGAGGGCGGCATCAGCACAAGCCTCAGCCAACCGCGGATACGCGGGTGGGCGACTCTCGCCTGTGACAGTGGTTGCGGGAAGGACAGCTGAACCGAGCGACAGCCGGCGGCGCGCTTCGGCGCGTGAGATTCGAAGGCGGGCTCGCATGAAGTCCGGAGTACTCCGGAACTCCCGCAGATCGCCCTCGCCAAACGTCTGAGCGGGTCTCTGCCGATCGATGGCCGCGGCTGCGACCAGCTTCAGGTAGTCCGTAACGCGTGAAATACCTTCAACGGCCGCAGCGAAATCCACCGCGTCCTGAAAACCTAGAAGATCCCAGGCCTCAGTCGCGTCTTCACCGAGGTCACGGGCTTCCGCGACGAGCGATTCGGCACGCTGCATCAGGCTCACACCTGTTGTAGCGACGGAGAATTCCGCCGGTAGCTGCAACTCGCTCAAAGTTTCCGAAGTCATGCAACAAGGCTGCCGCGGCAGAGCGACTGATGGTCCGGTAGGGCCCCGGATTGGGGACAACAATCAAGACGCGCTGCCCAGGGTGAAGCGGGGGAGGACTAGTCGCCCGCCCTATAACCACGCAGACCGGATCTAGCATCGTCGGTGTGGTTAGGACGGGGGAGGACTAGTCGTTAGAACATCTGCGTCGCCGGAGTAACCCCTAGACAGCCGCCGCAGCACGCAGCCGCCGATTGCGGCGGGGGCCGCCGATCATATCGACGGTCAGCATCACCAGTGCGAGCCAGACGAGGCCGAAGCCCGCCCAGCGCTCGGGCGGCATCGCTTCCTTGAACACGGTCAGGGCCAGGATGAACTGCAGGGTAGGCGCCAGATACTGCAGCAGTCCCACGGTGGACAGCGGCAGGCGGCGTGCAGCCGCCCCAAAGAAGATCAGCGGTACGGCAGTGATGATGCCGGAGGCGACCAGAAGCCAGAGATGCCCGGCACCGTTGGTAGTCAGCGTGGCCGCTCCGGTCATGGAAAGCCAGATCATCACGCCGACTGCAATAGGTGTGAGCACGGCCGTTTCAATCGTCAGGCTCGAAACTGCGTCAACACGCGAGCCGATGCCCTTCTTGACCAAGCCGTAGAACCCGAAGCTGAAGGCCAGGGCCAGGGCCACCCACGGCACGGTTCCGTACGCGAAAGCCAGGACCAGAACGGCAATGAAACCCACTGCCATGGCCGCCCACTGGAGCGGACGCAGTTTTTCCTTGAGCACCAGCACGCCGAGCAGCACCGACACGATCGGGTTAATGAAGTAGCCCAACGCTGCTTCCACTGCGTGCTCGTTCAACACGGCCCAGGAATACGTCAGCCAGTTCACGGCGATCAGCAGGGCAGCACCCGCCAGGGTTCCTACTGTGCGGGGGTTCCGTCCAGCGGCAAGCATCGGCTTCCAGGCCCGCATGACGGAGAGCAGGATCGCGCAGAACACCAGTGACCAGACAACACGGTTGGCAACGATTTCCACCGCGCCGGCGGGCTTGAGGACCATGAAATAGAGCGGAAGCAGACCCCAGAGCCCGTACGCACCAATTCCGAAGAGGATGCCGGGAAGGTTCTCTCGTCCCGTCCCCGCAGGCCCGGACGACGACGGCCCCGTCCCCGCAGGCCCGGACGACGACGGCCCGGACGACGACGGAGCAGCGGACTGGTCCGGCGCACCTGACGCCCCAGACGAACCGGCGGACGAACCGGCGGACGGACCCGAGGTCGCGCCGACGCCCTCTCCGGGCATAGCGGTACGGATGCCGCGAAGGGCGGGGACAGGCTTTGAGAAAGGCACGCACAGCTTAACGCGCCTGTACCTGTGCGTATTCCCGAGGCCTCCCGCACCCGTTTTTTCGAGCCGTTTAGACGGTGGCGAACCCGGCATTTAGAATAAATAACTGTGTGTTAATTGCGCACCCAGAAGCTCAGAAGAGAAGAAGGACTATCAGTGACTAACCCTGCCGCGGACAGCGCCCAGCGTCCTTTGAGGGTCGCCATTATCGGCGCAGGCCCCGCCGGTGTTTACGCCGCCGACATCCTTACCAAAGCCGATCGGGACTTCGAGGTCAGCATTGACCTCTTCGACCAGTACCCCGCGCCCTACGGGCTCATCCGCTACGGTGTGGCTCCCGACCATCCCCGGATCAAGGGCATAGTCAACGCCCTGCACAAGGTGCTGGACCGCGGGGACATCCGGTTCCTCGGCAACGTCAACTACGGCCGCGACCTGACGCTGGCAGACTTCCGCCACTTCTATGACGCCATCATCTTTGCCACGGGCGCCATCAAGGACGCCCCGCTGAACGTGCCCGGCGTCGACCTGGAAGGCTCCTTCGGCGGTGCGGAATTCGTGTCCTGGTATGACGGGCATCCTGATGTTCCGCGCGAATGGCCGCTGGACGCCAAGGAAGTGGCTGTGATCGGCAACGGCAACGTAGCCCTCGACGTCGCCCGCATCCTTTCCAAGCACGCAGATGACCTGCTCAGCACGGAAATTCCGACCAACGTCTACGAGGGCCTGAAGAAGTCCCCGGTCACCGATGTGCACATCTTCGGCCGCCGCGGACCGGCACAGGTGAAGTTCACGCCGCTGGAACTTCGCGAACTCTCGCATTCGCGCGATGTCGATATTGTCCTGTACCCCGAGGACTTCGAATTCGACGAAGGCTCCGACGAGCAGATCCGCACCAACAACCAGACCAAGACCATGGTCAACACCCTCACCAACTGGCTGGTGGAGGAACAGGACACCGGAGCTTCCCGCCGCCTGCACCTGCACTTCCTGCACAGCCCCGTGGAGATCTATGACGATCCCGCGGATCCGGGCAAGGTCGCCGGTATGAAGTTCGAGCGGACCGAGCTGGACGGCACCGGGAACGTCCGCGGCACCGGCGAGATTGTCGACTACCCGGTCCAGGCCGTTTACCGGGCCATCGGGTACTTCGGCTCCGAGCTGCCCGAAGTCGGCTACGACGAGCAGCGCGGCGTGATCCCCAACGAGGGCGGCCGCGTCATCAATGAAGACGGCGCTCCGGTGCCGGGCATCTACACCACCGGTTGGATCAAGCGCGGACCCGTGGGCCTGATCGGCCACACCAAGGGCGACGCGCTGGAGACCATCGGCTTCCTGCTCGAGGACCGGCTGAACCTGCCGGCCGCCACGCACCCGGACCCGTCGTCGATCATTGAGCTGCTGGAAGAACGCGGCGTCAAGTACACCACTTGGGAGGGCTGGCTGAAACTGGATGCTTATGAGCGCAGCCTCGGCGCCTCCTACATCCACCCCGAACCGCTGACGGGCGAACTCGTCCGTGAGCGTGTCAAGGTGGTCGACCGCGAGGAAATGACCCGTATCTCCCGCGGCGAGTAGTCGTAATCAGCAACCCGTAGTTTCTCTGGCCTCCGCCGGTCCGCGCATGGGAGCATATCCAGCAAGGTGTGTTCCCTAACCGGACAACGTCCATTTTGGCGACGTTGTCCGTTTATCAGCGTGGATAGGCGGGGGCCGTGCGCATTGCGGCGCGAAATGAAGGTTTGGCCCAGAACGGGCAGTCCGGTGTCCTGCCGCGGATACCGGCGGAGGCGCTGCTTCGCAACGCCGTCCGGGCCCACGAGTCGCTCGGTGTCGGAACCGGCTGGCTGGAGCGGCTTCGGCCTTCCATCCGGGAGTCCTGGCAGCGTTCGCTGCAGCACCACTCGGACCCGGACGTTTCGCGTCCCGAGTTGGTGTTCGACGACGCCGCCCTGGACCGTTACCGTGCCGCGCATCCGCTCGCTGCCGTGATGCCGGTAATCCGCCGCCTGCTCGTGGAGCCCGGAGAGGACTCCGGGCTGTTGGTGGCCGTAGGCGATGAACTGGGCCGCCTGCTCTGGGTCGACGGCGACGCTGCCCTGCGCCGCCGCGCGGAAGGCATGTTGTTCCTGCCCGGCGCGGATTGGTCCGAACGAACGGTAGGCACCAGTGCCCCCGGAACCGCCCTCGCCACAGGGGCCGACGTGCAGATTGCCGGACCGGAGCATTTCAGCAGGCTCGTGCACTCCTGGAGCTGCACCGCCGTGCCCGTGCATGACCCGGATACCGGTTCCGTGCTGGGCGTCGTGGACGTTACCGGCGGCCCCGAAGCCGTCGCTCCGCATACGCTCGCCCTTGTCCGGGCAGCTGTCGCTGCCGCCGAAGCCCGGCTCCAGGTCCAGCGGCTGCAGGCCCGCCGGGATACCCGTAACGGATCCCCCACAACCTCCGGAGCTCCGCTGCGCCGTCGTGCCCGCCGGAAGCCCCCGCCGCCGGTCCCCGGCTCCACGGAAAGCCTGGAGCTGCTCGGCCGGGACCGGGCCGTCCTGCACATCAATGGCAGGCCGGTGGAACTCAGTTCCCGCCACGGCGAACTGCTGGCCGTGCTGGCGCTGCATCCGGGCGGGCTGACGGCCGAGGAACTGGCCTCGCTTGCCTACCCCGACGGCGGACAGGCAGGTACGGTGCGCGCCGAGATGCTGCGCCTGCGCAACCTCATGGAAGGCGTGGCCGCCGGAACGGAGCCGCTGGTGCCGCGCTCCCGCCCCTACCGCCTGTCGCGTCCGCTCGAAGTGGACGCCGCACAGGTCCTGGGGTTCCTGGAACACGGCGCCTACCGGCTGGCCCTGCGGAGGTACGGCGGACCGGTGCTGCCGCGCTCTGAGGCGCCCGCCGTCGTCCGGCTGCGGACCGAGGTCTCTGCCGTACTGCGCCAGGCCATGCTCTCCGACGCCGGTGCCGACACCCTGCTCCAGTACCTGCACCTGCCGGAGGCAGAGCACGACGCCGAGGCCTGGCAGCTTGCCCTGCGCGTGCTTCCGCCGCGCTCACCCCGCAGGGCCGCCGTCATCGCTGCCCTGGAACGGATCGAACGGGACCTGGCCTAAAAAGGCACAAACCTCTCGTTGCAACCTGCTTGCAACGTTGCGCTCCGTAGCCTCGGGGATGTCCGCAACCGACACCGACGTCGAACGCACAAGGAGCGCAAAATGACCGTTTACGCACAGCCAGGCACCGAAGGATCGAAAGTCACCTTCAAACCGCGCTATGAGAACTGGATCGGCGGCGAATGGGTGGCCCCGGTCAAGGGACAGTACTTCGAGAACATTTCGCCGATCAACGGCCGCCCATTCTGTGAAGTGGCCCGCGGCACATCGGCTGACATCGATCTCGCGCTGGACGCCGCGCACAAGGCCGCCGGGGCCTGGGGCAAGACTGCGGTGGCCGAACGGGCCCTGGTCCTGACCCGCATCGCGGACCGGATCGAAGCGAATCTCGAAATGCTCGCCGTCGCCGAAACCTGGGACAACGGCAAACCGATCAGGGAAGTCCTGGCCGCCGACCTGCCGCTGGCCGTCGACCACTTCCGCTACTTCGCCGGCGCCATCCGCGCCCAGGAGGGCGGCATCTCCCAGATCGACGACAACACCACGTCCTACCACTTCCACGAGCCGCTGGGAGTTGTGGGACAGATCATTCCGTGGAACTTCCCCATCCTGATGGCCGTCTGGAAACTGGCTCCGGCGCTGGCGGCAGGCAACGCCATCGTGCTGAAGCCCGCTGAGCAGACGCCGACGTCGATCCTGGTCCTGATGGAGCTCATCGCGGACCTGCTGCCGGCCGGCGTGCTGAACGTGGTGAACGGCTTCGGGGTGGAAGCCGGCAAACCCCTGGCATCCTCGAACCGGATCCGGAAGATCGCCTTCACCGGTGAGACCACCACGGGCCGGCTGATCATGCAGTACGCCAGCCAGAACCTGATTCCGGTCACCCTCGAGCTGGGCGGCAAGAGCCCGAATATCTTCTTCGCCGACGTCGCCGCCGCCGATGACTCGTTCTACGACAAGGCGCTCGAAGGCTTCAACATGTTCGCGCTGAACCAGGGCGAGGTCTGCACCTGCCCGTCCCGTGCGCTGGTCCAGGACTCCATGTATGACTCCTTCATGGCGGACGCACTGGCCCGCACGGCCCAGATGATCCAGGGCAATCCCCTCGATACCAACACCATGGTGGGCGCCCAGGCGTCCAACGACCAGTTGGAGAAGATCCTCTCCTACCTGGATATCGGCAAGCAGGAGGGTGCACGGGTCCTCGCCGGAGGCGAGCGAGCCCACTTCGACGGCGACCTTGCCGGCGGCTTCTTCGTCCAGCCCACCGTTTTCGAGGGCACCAACAACATGCGCATCTTCCAGGAGGAAATCTTCGGTCCGGTGGTTTCCGTGACCCGGTTCTCCGACTACGGGGAGGCCCTGGCCATCGCCAATGACACGCTGTACGGCCTTGGTGCCGGTGTCTGGTCCCGGGACGGCAACACCGCCTACCGGGCAGGACGCGATATCCAGGCCGGCCGGGTATGGGTGAACAATTACCACGCCTATCCTGCCCATTCCGCTTTCGGCGGCTACAAGTCCTCCGGCATCGGCCGCGAGAACCATGCCATGATGCTGGACCACTACCAGCAGACCAAGAACCTGCTGGTCAGCTACGCGGAAAACAAGCAGGGGTTCTTCTAAGCGGTACCCCGACCTGCCTAGGCTTGGGTGTCACTCGCTTTCCACTGGAATTCCCCTAAACCGCTGATGGAAAGAGAACCCCATGGCCAGCATGCAGGCAGCAGTAGTGAACCAACTCGGTGAAGGCCTCTCCATCGAGGAAATGGCGGTGCTTGAACCAGGTCCGGGCCAGGCGCTCGTCAAGCTGGTGGCGACAGGTGTATGCCATACGGACCTCCATGCCGCAGACGGTGACTGGCCCGTAAAGCCGACTCCGCCGTTCATCCCCGGCCACGAGGGGGTAGGTGAGGTGGTGCAGGTCGGTGAAGGGGTCACCGACCTGCACCCGGGCGACATGGTGGGCAACGCCTGGCTCGCCTACGCCTGCGGTGTATGCGAGTACTGCCGGACCGGCTGGGAAACCCTGTGTGAGCAGCAGCAGAACAGTGGTTACTCCGTGGACGGCTCCTTCGGCCAGTACATGCTGGTAGATGCGCGTTTTGCGGCGCGCATCCCTGAAGGGGCCGATCCGCAGGAAATCGCTCCGGTCCTCTGCGCAGGCGTCACGGTCTACAAAGGACTGAAAGTCAGCGAGGCACGGCCCGGTCAGTGGGTCGTCATCTCCGGCATAGGCGGGCTGGGACACGTAGCAGTGCAGTACGCCATTGCCATGGGACTGCGCGTCGCCGCCGTGGATATCGCAGATGACAAGCTGGAGCTGGCAACGAGGTACGGAGCCGAGGTTGTGGTCAATGCGCGCACCGAGGACCCGGCGGAGGTTATCCAGGAAAAGATCGGCGGTGCACACGCAATACTTGTCACCGCGGTGCATCCGACAGCCTTCGGACAGGCCATCGGCATGGCCCGGCGCGGCGGAACGATTGTCTTTGTCGGGTTGCCGCCGGGAGACTTTCCGGCTCCTATCTTTGACACTGTGCTCAAGGGCCTCACCATCCGGGGGTCGATTGTGGGGACGCGCCAGGACCTGGCGGAGGCAATCGACTTCTACGACCGCGGACTGATCCACCCCAACATCACCGTCCGCAATCTGGAAGAGATCAATGATGTGATGACGGAACTTCGAGAAGGCCGCATCGACGGCCGTGTAGTGATTGGATACTGATGGATTCTTCGCTTGCCCCCGGGCTGGAGGCGGCTGCCGCACTGCCCGGAGAGAGTTTTTCCCGGGTGGCGCTGACGCCGGAGGCACAGGCCCTGCTGCTGCGGCTACGGCCCGTCCACGGTGCGCTGATGTTCCACCAGTCCGGGGGCTGCTGTGACGGGTCCTCGCCCATGTGCTTTCCGAAGGGGGAGTTCCTGACTTCGGATGCCGACGTCCTTCTGGGGGTCTTCGACCTGGCGGGGGAGGAACTGGAGTTCTGGATGTCGCGTGAGCAGTTTGAGTACTGGAAGCACACCCATCTGACCGTGGATGTTGTCTCCGGACGGGGAAGTGGGTTTTCCGTGGAAGCACCCGAGGGTAAACGCTTTCTCATCCGGTCCCGTCTGCTTGACTAGGATCCAAATAGTAAGCTGGCTGTTGAACCTGCCGTTTTGAACGGTAGGGTGCAGTGGACGGAACTTATCAAGGCCCCGTGAGGGCAGGAGAAGAGGAAGACCATGGTAAAGAAGTTTGTATTTCTGGCGGGCGCGGGTATTGGCTACCTGGTTGGCTCCAAGGGCGGCCGCGAAAAGCTGATGCAGCTTTGGAATGACCCGAAGGTGCAGGAAACTGTTTCCCACGGCACCGATTGGGCGAAGGA
Source organism: Arthrobacter sp. zg-Y1110 (assembly GCF_025244865.1). NCBI lineage: Bacteria > Bacillati > Actinomycetota > Actinomycetes > Micrococcales > Micrococcaceae > Arthrobacter > Arthrobacter sp. zg-Y1110. The sequence continues at coordinate 2,845,562 of NZ_CP104272.1, read as the reverse complement.
AAAGGCACCGGGCCTGCAGGATAAGGTTACGGGCGTCGCCAAGGATGCCGCCTCCAAGGTCACCGGTTCCAGCAGCGGATCGGGCTCTTCCGGCAGCACCGGATCCGGGTCCACCGGTTCCACCACGGGTTCTTCCGCGGCCGGCAGCACGGGAACCAATGGTTCCTACACCTCCGGCGGCGAGCAGAAGATGTCTCCGGCTGAACCGCAGCCTGAGGCATAAGCGCAAAGAGCAAGAGAAGCACCGGATAGGCAGGCGGAAACCTGCTTGTCCGGTGCTTTTTCGTTCCCCTTGCCCGCCGTGCAAAGTTGCACTTAGTGTATTGGCGTGGCAGCAGGAGAAACGGCCGCCCCCTCACGGCGGGAACTGAACAAATCGGTGACACGCGCAGCTATCGCCGCGGCTGCCCTCAGCTTGGTCCGCAGCAAGGGCCCGGGCAATTTCACGGTGGACGACATTGCGGAGCGGGCCGGTGTCTCGCGCAGGACCTTCTTCAACTATTTTTCCAGCACTGAAGCATCGCTCACGGTGGCCATGGAAGGATTCCTGGAAACCGTGCTGGGCCACTTCGAGTCCCGTCCGCAGGACGAAAACATCGTGGAGTCCATGCTGGAGGCCCTGACCTCCCCGGCGGAACCGGAGCGGCTGGCGGTGACTGCCGAGCTCTACGCCTTTGCCCAGGACAACCCGGAAATGATGCGGTTCCAGCTGGAGGCATGGGACCGGGCAGAACAGCGCATCGTCGCTTCCATCCGGCAGCGATTAGGCGATGCCGCCGATCCCTTCTACATCTCCTGCCTGGTTGGTTCAGTGCTGACCTGCGGACGAAGCGCCTTTGCCCAGTGGGAACGGCGCACGCAGGGCGCCATCACGCCGGAGTCCCTCAAGCTGCTGGAACAGCTGTTTGCCGAAGCGATTGGGTTCCTCCGCAACGGATTCAACCGTTAACAAGTCCCGTCGAAAAAGCGGAACCTGCACGGCTGGATGCACGTTGGGTAGGAAAGGGTGCGCGGGGACCGCACAATGGACCCGGACGGCTTCCCGGCACGAGCGCACTTTCGGCGCCGCGGGGCTGGGCGCCCAAGGTCCGGGCACCAAAGTCCGGGCGCGCAACGTCCGGGCACCAACGTCCGGGCACCCAGGGTCCGGAGAAAGAAAAACGGCAGCTGAACGGCCGATGGGAATAGTACGCGACCGTACAACCGTTATGTTCGGCTAGTATCGAGTGCCCCGGAAACAACATAACTACGGATTTGGAGTGTGAGCCGAGAAAATGGCTACAGATTATGACGCGCCGCGCAAGACTGAGGAAGAAGCCGGCCCGGCTTCTATCGAAGAGCTTCAGGCACGGCGCAGTGACAAGCAGTCTGCCGTAGTTGACGTGGATGAGACCGAGGCAGCTGAAGGATTTGAACTGCCCGGCGCAGACCTGTCCGGTGAAGAACTGCTTGTCCGCGTAGTGCCGCCGCAGGAAGACGAGTTCACCTGCAACTCCTGCTTCCTGGTCCGCCACCGCTCCCAGCTGGCCGTCGAAAAGAACGGCCTGGCCTACTGCAAGGACTGTGAAGGCTAATTACCCGAAACCTCAGCCGTCGCACCATCCAAGGGTGCGGCGGCTGCCTGTTTAAGTCCGGAGCGGAGTGAGGACGGACCAATGACCGGAACGACGACGGCGGTCCTGCTGGCTGCCGGTGCCGGCAGACGTCTCGGCCGCGGGCCTAAGGCGCTGCTGCCTTTCCGCGGGCGGCCCCTGATCGAGCATCAGGTCGAGGTGCTGCTGGCCGGAGGGTGTGCCCAGGTGGTCGCAGTGCTGGGCGCCGGGAGCACTGAGATTCTGGCCTCGGTCCGGCTGCAGGATGCTGTACCGGTGGTGAATCCACAGTGGGAGCTCGGAATGGGCACCAGTTACCGTTGCGGGATCCTGGCGGCACTGGCCCGGGAGCCGGAGACCTCGGTCCTTGTGGCCCTGGTAGACCAGCCCGGATTGACCCCGGCCGTGGTCTCCCGTGTCCTCGCCTCGGGGCGGCCCGGAAGGATAGCCGCCGCCGGCTACCGGAGGCCGGATGGGGAGTTGCGGCGCGGGCACCCCGTTCTGTTCGATGCTTCCCTGGCCGCGCGAAGCCTGGAACCGGATACACGCTATTCAGGGGCTGAACATGCAGGGGAAGGGAAGCCGGGAGTCGATCCGGATTCCGGTGCCCGTGCGTTCCTGGCTGCCCATCCGGAGCTCCTGGACATCGTGGACTGTTCCGACCTGGCCGATGGGCGGGACGTGGACTGCGATGCGGACCTGGCCCTGTTAGACTGATTCCTTCGTAGGGGAGTATCCCAAAACGCAGATATCCGTCAACACGTGGAGCACCGACGCTCCGCCGGGTTCAGCGGCCAGCCTGTCCAGGGTGGCGGGAGAGACCTATGCTCCTTCGGCATACCCTACGAAAGCAGAGATTCCATGACTGTTTCCCCCTTGGTCTGGGGAGTGACCATTGCGGTCATCCTGGCCCTTCTGGCCTTTGATTACTTCTTCCACATCCGCAAGGCCCACATCCCTACGCTGAAGGAAGCGGCCATTTGGTCCTCCATTTACGTAGGCCTGGCCGTGGTTTTCGGCGGTGTCGTTTGGGCCCTTGGCGGAACCCAGATGGGCACCGAGTACTTCGCCGGATACATCACCGAGAAAGCGCTTTCGGTGGACAACCTGTTTGTCTTCCTGATCATCATGGCGAGTTTCCGGGTTCCGCGTGAAGACCAGCAGAAGGTCCTCCTCTTCGGCATCGTCTTCTCCCTGATCGCCCGTACCGCGTTCATCCTTCTCGGTGCCGCGCTGATCAACTCCTTCTCCTGGGTCTTCTACCTCTTCGGCCTGATCCTGCTGATCACGGCGGGCAACCTGCTCAAGCCTGAAAGCACCGAGGGCGACGACGAAGCCAACAACTTCATCATTCGGCTCGCCCGCAAAATCTTCCACACGTCGGAGACGTACGACGGCGACAAGCTCTTCACCATGGAGAACGGCAAGCGCGTCCTCACCCCGATGCTGCTGGTCATGGTGGCCATCGGCGGTACCGACATCCTCTTCGCGCTCGACTCAATCCCGGCGATCTTCGGCCTGACGCAGAACGTCTTCATTGTCTTCACGGCCACGGCGTTCTCCCTGATGGGCCTGCGCCAGCTCTACTTCCTCATTGATGGACTGCTCGACCGCCTGATCTACCTCAGCTACGGCCTGGCAACCATCCTGGCCTTCATCGGCGTCAAGCTTGTCCTGCACGCCCTGCACGAGAACACCCTGCCCTTCATCAACGGCGGCGAGCACGTTCCGGTTATCGAGATCACCACCGGCCTCTCGCTCTCCGTCATTGTGGGCGTCCTGCTGGTGACCGTTGTTGCGTCCCTGGTCAGCCCGGCAGGCAAGGCCATGACCGCCGTGAACAACGCGCGGCGCCATGCGGATTCCTACCTGGACCTGTCCTACACCGCAGATCCCGCCGAGCGGGAGCGGGTCTACAAGGCCCTGTGCGATGAAGAGCAGGACATCCTGAAGATGGACGTCAAGTACCGCAACAAGGTCAAGGACATCGAAGAGATCCGCGAAACCGTAGCCCGCGCCCACAGCGAGCACGAGCGGTACCTCTCCCGCTAGCGAGAACAGCCGGCGGTGATCCGCCGGCAGTACAGGGCATCCCGGGCAGCCATCGCTGCCCGGGATGCCCTTCGCAGTTAAGCCTGGATGCGACGGGCTACCAAGCGCGTGAACCCGGGCCGCAGCCGGCTATCAGCGGGGCGAGCCCGGGCCAGCGGCGCGAGCCCCGGGCTAGCGGCGGGAACGGTGCGGCACCGGCGCATTCTGCCGCGCACCGGACCGGCGGACGGCAACACCCAGGCACAGGCCGGCCGCCAACGCGCCCAGCCCTCCGGCAGCCAGATCTCCCATGGTGTCCGCATACCCGACGTTGATGCTTGCATCCACGTACGTGTGGCCCCACCACTCACCGATTTCCCAGAGGACACTCATTCCCAGGCCAAGCGCCAGCACCAGCAGCGGAACCACCACGGGGAGCGAGGGCGAGTGACGGTGCGGGCGCTGGACTGCAGGTACTGCGCCGAACTGCACCAGCAGGAAATAGGCCATCACGGCCAGCGCACCGGTGGTGGCAAAGTGGACGGCGAGATCCCACCAGGAGATGCGGGCGTAGAGGTCCGCCACGCTGCTCCAGGCCGCGGCCAGCAGCACCACGCCGTAGGCGGCGTCAAAATCAGGGAAGACCGCCAGCGCCCGGGAGACCAGAAGCCCCAGCAGCACCAGCAGGAACAGGGCCGTTTCCACCGGTCCGAGCAGTACGAGTGCCGTCAGGACACTGAGTACTCCCACTGCACGTACCGCGTCAGCCAGGTACGCCTTCCGGGACTCGGGCGGGCGGAGCAGTGCGTCGATCATCCTCATACGGTAGCCCGGCACCACTGACGGAGGCAGTGGGCATCGGAAACGGGCCGGGAGAACCAGTGGCTCCACGCTAAACTCAGCCCATGCCTTCTGAGCTTCCGGCTGTTGCCGTGGTCATCCCGTGCCGCAATGATGCCGCCCTCCTGGAAGCGTGCCTGGAGTCGCTGGCCGGGCAGAGCCTGCAGCCCCGGGAAATAGTGGTGGTGGACAACAACAGCAGCGATGCCAGCGCAGAGGTTGCCCGGCGGTTCGGCGCCCGAGTGGTTTTCGAACCGGCTCTCGGAATCCCAGCCGCTGCCGGTGCCGGGTACGACGCCGCTGCTCAGGGCCTCGACGCGGACGCCATTATTGCGAGATGTGACGCAGATTGCGTCCTGCCCCCGGATTGGATTGCGCGCATAGCTGAAGCCTTCGCCGCCGATCCGCAGTTGGAAGTGCTTAGCGGTCCCGGTGTTTTCTACGGGATGCCCCGCCTCCCGGCGCTGCTGCTCTCCCGGGTGTATCTGGGGTCCTATTACCTGGCCATGGGGTCAGCTTTGGCCCACTGGCCGTTTTTCGGCTCGAATCTGGCCCTGCGCGCCGGGACCTGGCAAGCGGTCAGCGGCGAGGTGCATAGGAGCGATGCGCAGATGCACGACGACGTCTGCCTCAGCTTCCATCTTGGCCAAGGCCGTCGCTGCCGCCGGGATCCGCACCTGACCGTAGGGATGGCGCCGCGGGCGGTGCAAAGCCGGGCAAACGTGGCCCTGCGCTTCCGGCGGGCCTTCCACACCCTGGCCGGGCACTGGCCCCAGGAATACCCCTGGGTCCGCTGGGGCCGGAGGTTCGCGGGCAGCAAAACCGCAGCACCGGCACACTGAGCGACTGCCGCGCCGTCAGTCCGCACGCACACCGTCGATCCTGCCTGCCGCGCCGTCAGTCCGCACGCACACCGTCAGGCCGACCCCACGCCGTCGCCCACCCCAGACAGGCCGGGCCGGATCTAGGGGTAGAGCAGCGGAAGCTGCAGCACCAGCCAGGGACTGAATGCCCAAGGCGTCAGCCGAACCGCCGGAACAAGCTGCGCCGGATCCGCCCACTCCCAGTCCATGACCTCGTCCGCTGCCGGGACCGGATCGGCGTCGGCCACGGCCGTATAAACGGGGCAGATCTCATGCTCGACAATCCCGGAGGCATCCACGGCACGGTAGCGGAAATCCGGCAGCCGCAGCGTCAGGTCCCGCACTTCGAGCCCCAGCTCGCGCCGGGCGCGCCGGTTCACCGCGTCCTCCGTCGCTTCTCCGGGTCCGGGATGGCCGCAGAAGGAATTTGTCCAGACTCCCGGCCAGGTCAGCTTGGACATCGCCCGGCGGGTGACCAGCAACGAGCCGCGGGTATTGAAGACGTGGGTGGAGAACGCCAGGTGCAGCGGCGTGTCAGTGGTGTGCACGGCGGCCTTGTCCCGGGTGCCCACGGGACGGCCGTCATTGTCTACCAGAACCACGCGTTCTGAGCCGTCTGTCATTTCTTCCGCTAGTCCCATACGTGTTTACTTTACCTATGCAGACGCACCCCCCGCTCGACTTGTCTATCGGCCAGGATCTGGTCGAGACCGTTCTGAACCGGTTCTTCGAGCGGGCCAAAGCCCGCGCCGCGAAACTGGGTCCCGGCTACCTCTCGCTGTGGCAGGCACTGGAAAACTCGACTGCCGGAGGTAAGCGGGTGCGCCCGCGCATCCTCTTGACGGCTTACCTGAATCTCGGCGGCACCGACACGGCGGCCGCTGCCAGTGTAGGCGCCGCATTCGAACTGCTGCATACGGCCCTGATTGTGCACGACGACGTGATCGATCTGGATTTCACCCGCCGCGGCCACGAAAACGTTTCCGGCGTCTATCGGGAGCTGGCCGCCGCCGCAGGCGTTGAAACAGCCGCAGCCCGGCACCGCGGGCTCTCCGCCGGGGTCATTGCAGGGGACCTGGCCCTGACCGGCGCATTCCGCATGCTGGACAGCGCCGAGGTGGACACAGGCCTCCGGTCACGGATGGCCGAGATCCTGGACGAGGCCGTCTTCGCATCCGCGGGCGGAGAGCTGATCGACGTCGACCTTTCCTTCCACCCTGATGCCCCGCCCATCGCCGAAATCCTGCACATGGAGCGGCTCAAGACCGCCGTCTATTCCTTCGAAGCGCCGCTGCAGGCCGGGGCGGTGCTTGCCGGGGCACCGGACGACGTCGTAACCACCCTCGGTCTCTACGGTCGGGACATCGGGATTGCCTACCAGGTTGTGGATGACCTGCTGGGGGTTTTCGGCACGGAGAGCGCCACGGGCAAGTCCAGTTTTTCGGACCTGCGCGAGGGAAAGCGGACGGTGCTGGTCTCCTATGTTGCTCAGAAGCCGGAGTGGGAAGAACTCTCGGGCCTGATCGGCAACCCAGAGCTGACCGCCCGTGATGCCGCCCGCGCCCGGGAACTGTTGGTTTCCTCCGGTGCCCGGGACCATGCGCAGCAGCTGGTGCGCGAATATGCAGACCGGGCCCGCCAACACCTGGACTGCCCTGCGGTCACCCCAGGGCTGCGCGCAGCACTGTCGACAGTGGTTGACGACGCCGTGAACCGGGGGCGGTAGTCCGTGGTAGCTGAGCAGGGCCTGCCCCTCTATAACGCCGTCGCGCGCCGGACTTCGGCCGTGCTGATCCGGTCCTACTCGACGTCCTTCGGGCTGGCCTCCCGGCTGTTGCCGGCCCGGACGCGACTGCAGATTGAAACCATCTACGCGCTGGTCCGGCTGGCGGACGAGATTGTCGACGGCGTGGCGGCGGCCGCGCTGGTGCCCCGCACGGAGATCGGCGAGCTGCTCGATGAGCTGGAGGCGGACACGGAACGTGCCCTGCGCACCGGCTACAGCGTCAATCTGGTGGTCCATGCGTTCGCGCTGACGGCGAGGGAAACCGGCATCGGAACGGACCTCACCCGCCCGTTCTTCGCGTCGATGCGCGCGGACCTGGACCGGGTGGAACACACCGAGGCCAGCTTCAACGAGTACGTTTACGGCTCCGCCGAAGTGATCGGGCTGATGTGCCTGCGGTGTTTCCTCGACGGAGTTCCGCTGCCCGATGACCAGGCCAAGCGGCTGCACGAGGGCGCCCAACGGCTGGGGGCAGCGTTCCAGAAGGTCAACTTCCTGCGGGATCTTGCCCAGGACTTCGAGACCCTGGGACGCAGCTATTTCCCCGGCATCACCGTGGCAGCGTTCAGTGAAACGGACAAGCACCGGATCCTGGCCGGCATCGAGGCTGACCTGCTGGTTTCGGGCGCCGCGGTGGCGGAGCTGCCGGCAAACTGCAGGGCCGCCGTCGCGCTGGCCCAGGACCTGTTCGGTGAATTGGCCCGCAGGCTCCGGAACACACCCGCCGAACAGCTGCGTACCACCCGGGTGCGGGTCCCGAACCCCGTGAAAGTCCGCATCGCAACGCGTGCGGTTCTGACCCGCCGGGTTGCCGGTCCTGTCGGGCTCCGGCACCGCGGCGCAAACCAAGCTGTCCCGGGAAACGAAAGGCAACTATGAGCATGCGTCCGCGCACCGCCGTCGTGATCGGCGGCGGGATTACCGGTCTGGCCACCGCGGCACTGCTGTCGCGGGAAGGCCTGGAGGTCACGGTGCTGGAGAAGCAGCCGGAGACCGGGGGACGGGCGGGGAGCTGGGAGACCGGAGGGTTCCGCTTTGACACGGGGCCGTCCTGGTACCTCATGCCCGAGGTCTTCGACCACTTCTTTCGGCTGCTGGGCACCACCGCTGCCGAGCAGTTGGAGCTGGTCCGGCTGGATCCGGGGTACCGGGTGCTCTTCGAGGACACCGCGGAACCGGTGGACGTGGCTGCCACCCGGGACGGCAACATTGCGTTGTTCGAGTCGCTGGAACCCGGTGCCGGAGCCCGGCTCGAGGAATATCTCGAGTCCGCCGAAGAGGTCTACGCGATGGCCAAGAAGCGGTTCCTGTATACAACGTTTGCCTCGTTCCTGCCGCTGCTGCGCCCCGATGTCCTGCGCAGCGGCCCCCGGCTTGCCAGGCTGCTGCTGGAACCGCTGAGCACCTTCGTTGGCCGGCGTTTCACGGATCCGCGGATCCGGCAGATCCTGGGCTACCCCGCCGTTTTCCTGGGCTCCTCGCCGTTCACCACACCCAGCATGTACCACCTGATGAGCCGGCTGGACCTGGCTGACGGGGTGCTTTATCCCCTGGGCGGCTTCCACCGGATAGTCTCGGTCATTTCCGACCTGGCGCGTGCAGAGGGCAGCCGGGTCATCACCGGTGCCGAGGTCACCCGGATCAGGACTTCCGCTCCGGCCAACGCCAAGAGCGGCCGGGCCCGCTTCCCCCGCCGCAAGCCCCGTGCCGTGGGCGTGGAGTACCGGGATGCCGGCGGCTCACTGGTGTCGCTGGACGCGGACCTGGTGGTTTCAGCAGCGGATCTGCACCACACCGAGACCACCCTCGTGCCCCGGGAGCTGCAGACCTATCCGGAGGCATACTGGGAGCACCGGGTCCCCGGCCCCGGCGGGCTGCTGCTGCATCTCGGTGTGGAGGGGAAACTGCCGCAGCTGGAACACCACACCCTGCTGTTCACCCGGGACTGGGAAGCCAACTTCGAGAAGATCTTCGGTCAGGACACCTCGGTGCCGGATCCGGCCTCCCTGTACGTCTGCCGACCGAGCGCGACGGACCCCGACGCGGCGCCGGAAGGACATGAAAACCTGTTTGTGCTGGTGCCGGTACCTTCGGATCCGTCGCTCGGAGCCGGAGGGATCGACGGCGCAGGGGATCCCCGGATCGAGAAGATGGCCGACGCGGTCATCGAGCAGCTCTCATCCTGGGCCGGTATTCCCGACCTGGCCGAACGCATCATCATCCGCCGCACCGTGGGCCCGCAGGACTTCGTTGCCGACCTCAATTCGTGGCGCGGAACCCTGCTGGGACCGGCGCACATCCTGAAGCAAAGCGCGTTCTTCCGCGGAACAAATGCCAGCCGGAAAGTGGAGGGGCTGCTTTACGCCGGCGGGTCCACCCTGCCGGGCATCGGACTGCCCATGTGCCTGATCAGCGCGGAACTCGTGCTCAAGCGGCTGCGCGGGGAAACGGGCACCGAGGCGCTGCCGGAGCCCGCGCCGTGGGGTGCACGGGTGTCATCAAGCCAGCTTCCTGACGGACAGCACCCGGCCCCGCAGCCGTCGGCAGAGGCGGGAGCGTAATGGGCGTCCTGTACCTGCTTTTCCTGCTGCTGTCCCTGGGCTGCATGGTGCTGCTCGACCACCGGTTCCGGCTGTTCTTCTTCGCCCACGCACGGCGGGCAGCCGCAGTGCTGGCCATCGGAGTGCTGTTCTTCACCGGCTGGGACCTGGCCGGCATCGGCTCCGACATTTTCTACCGCGGCGAGACCCCGTTTATGCTCGGCCTGACCTTGGCACCGCACCTGCCCGTGGAAGAGATCTTTTTCCTGGCCTTCCTTTGCTACCTGACCATGGTGCTCTTCGGCCTGGTGCGTCTGGTCGCGGATCGGGCCGGCGAACGGGCCGCCGAACGAAACACCGACCGGACCGGCAGGCACCCGGCCCGCAGGCCGAGCGAGAGGACCCGGCCGTGACCTACTGGACCCTCAATGCCTTCTTCCTCGTGCCGGCGGCTCTGATCTTTACAACCGCCCTGCTGGGCCGGAACCGCCCGCGGCACTTCGCAGCCGCAGCTGCCGTCACCGGCGTCGTCCTGTTGGCACTGACCGCCGTCTTCGACAACCTCATGATCCGCGTGGGCCTCTTTTGGTACAACGAGGACCGCATTTCCGGAGCCTTTGCCGGTGCTGCGCCGCTGGAGGATTTCGCGTACCCGCTGGCGGCCGTCCTGCTGCTGCCGGCGCTCTGGATGCTGCTGCCCGGACGTGCCCCCGCGCCGGGAGACGCCAAGCCGAACACTAAGGAAACACCGTGAGCACCGCCGCCACCTCCACCGCGGGAACCCTGCGGATGCTGCTGGTGTCTTCGCGGCCGCTCTCTTGGGTGAACACCGCGTATCCGTTCGCCGCCGCCTATCTGCTCACCACCGGGCAGATCGACCTGACCTGGGTCATCGGTACGCTGTACTTCCTGGTTCCCTACAACCTGGCGATGTACGGCATCAATGACGTTTTCGACTACGAGTCGGACCTGCATAATCCGCGCAAGGGGGGAGTGGAAGGCGCCGTCCTGGACCGCGGTTTCCACCGCATCACGTTGTGGGCAGCGGTCATCACCAATGTGCCGTTCCTCGTGGCCTTGATCCTGCTGGGAAGCCCGCTGTCCTGGCTGGTGCTGGCAGTCAGCGTCTTCGCAGTCATTGCGTACAGCGCACCCGGACTGCGGTTCAAGGAACGTCCCTTCCTGGATTCCATGACCTCGAGCACCCACTTCGTCAGCCCTGCAGTGTACGGACTGGTCCTGGCCGGCGCGGTCTTCACCCCGGAGCTCTGGGCAGTCCTGGGGGCGTTCTTCCTCTGGGGCATGGCCAGCCAGGCCTTCGGTGCCGTGCAGGACGTGGTGCCGGACCGGGAAGGGGGCATCGGGTCCATTGCCACGGTGCTGGGGGCGCGGCCGGTGGTGGTGCTTGCCGCCGCTGCCTATCTGGCGGCCGGCCTGCTGATGCTGCTGACTCCCTGGCCGGCGATGCTGGGCGGGTTGCTGGCCCTGCCCTACATCCTTAACCTGGTTCCGTTCCTGCGGATCACCGACGCCGGGTCCGGTGCTGCGAATGCCGGCTGGAGACGGTTCCTGAAGCTGAACTTCCTCACCGGTTTCCTGGTGACGCTGCTGATTATCTGGTACTGGCCTACCCGGTAGGAGGCAGGACATACAGCAGCGGCCGGCCCCCGAAGGGACCGGCCGCTGCTGGTTTAGCGGGTGCTGAAATTACTCAGCAACGCCCACGAACTCGGCCTTTTCGTTGGCCGTGGTTTCGCCCTGTGCCAGGGAAAGGCGCAGCTTCTCGCCCAGGGTCGCGTCAACGTTGGTCCAGTACTGGATCGCAGCTTCGCGGATATGCGGACGCTTCACGCCGGAGATGGCACCGGTGATGGTTTCCAGGAAACGCTGCTTGGCGGCGTCGTCGTAAACCTCGCGGTACAGGGTACCGGCCTGGACGAAGTCGCTGTCCTCGGAATGCAGGGTTGCGGCGGCACGCACCAGGGCGCCGTCGTTCTCCCAGCTGCCCGAACCGGCCAGCGCTGCATCGGCCGCGGGGCCGCCCAGCGTGTTCGGTGCGTAGACCGGAGTCTGCGGGGAGTTGTAGGAGAAGCGCATGGCGCCGTCCTGCGAGTAGTTGTTAACCGGGGCCTTGGGTGCGTTGACCGGCAGCTGGTTGTAGTTGGCGCCGATGCGGTAACGCTGGGCGTCCGGGTAGGAGAAGATGCGGGCCATCAGCATCTTGTCCGGGCTGGCGTCGATGCCGGGAACCAGGTTCGCGGGGGACAGGGCAACCTGTTCGATCTGCGCGAAGAAGTTTTCCGGGTTGCGGTTCAGGGTGTGGGTACCCACCTTGATCAGCGGGTAGTCCGCGTGCGGCCAGACCTTGGTCAGGTCGAACGGGTTGAACCGGTACGTCTTGGCATCTTCGTACGGCATAACCTGCACGTGCAGGTCCCAGGACGGGAAGTTGCCGGCCTCGATGGCCTCGTACAGGTCGCGGCGGTAGTAGTCGGCGTCGGCGCCGGCAATCTTCTCGGCCTCGGCACCGGTGATTTCATGGTTGCCCTGGTTGGACGTGAAGTGGTACTTCACCCAGAAGCGCTCGCCGGCGGCATTGATCCACTGGTAGGTGTGCGAACCGAAGCCGGGCATTTCACGCCACGACGTCGGAAGCCCGCGGTCGCCCATGAGGTAGGTGACCTGGTGGGCGGACTCGGGGGAGTTGGTCCAGAAGTCCCACTGCATGTCGGCGTCGCGCAGGCCGGAACCCGGAAGGCGCTTCTGCGAGTGGATGAAGTCCGGGAACTTGATGCCGTCGCGGATGAAGAACACCGGAGTGTTGTTGCCGACGATGTCGTAGTTGCCCTCGGTGCTGTAGAAACGCAGGGCGAAGCCGCGCACGTCGCGCCAGGTGTCGGGCGAACCCATTTCGCCGGCAACTGAGGAGAACCGCTGGACGGTTTCGGTGACGGTGCCCGGCTGGAAGACAGCGGCACGCGTGTACATGGAGACATCCTCGGTGACAACGAACTCACCGAATGCGCCGCCGCCCTTGGCGTGCACGATGCGCTCCGGAATACGCTCCCGGTTGAACTGTGCCAGCTTCTCGACCAGGTAGCGGTCGTGAAGGGCGATGGCGCCGTCGGCGCCGGTGCTCAGCGAGTGTGCGTCGCTCGCTACCGGGGTGCCGGTCTGCGTGGTGGTGAAGTTGGACATACTTGTTCTTTCTCTGGTGCTGACAAAAGGGAGGAAAGGCTTTGGGGGGCGGGCTACGAGGCTGCGGCGGCGCAGTCGGTGCAGATCCCGCGGTAGAGCACATCCGCAATCTGGATGGTCATACCGTGTGTGTTTCCGGGGGTGAGGCAGGGAGCGTGGCCGACGGCGCAGTCCACGTCCTCGATCCGTCCGCATTCGGTGCAGATGGCGTGGTGGTGGTTGTCATTCACGCGGGTCTCGTACCGGGCCGGAGAATCGGGGGTTTCGATTTTCCGCAGCAGGCCTGTTTCGGTGAGGTCGGCCAGGATCACATAGACGGACTGCAGGGAAATGTCCGGAAGTTCCCGGCGGACGCCGGCCGCGACGTCGTCCGCTACCGAGTGCGGTGCGGTGTCGACGGTACGGAGCACGGCGAGGCGCTGCTTGGTCACCCGACGGCCGTGGGCGCGCAGCTCATCGGACCACCTGGCGGTGGTTTCCTCTGCAGCTGCGTTTCCGTTCATGTCCAACATCCTATCCTTATTCTGAGTTATTCATAATAAGGATCGCCTAACCTGCCCGGGTCCCGGTACGCTGGCCCTAAAGCGTCCCGACAAGCGTCTCGACGGAACAGGAAGCAGAGGCACAGTGCCTGCAGCAGAAGCTCGAACGGGATTCCAGCGCGTGACGGTAGGGGACACGCAGGTGGACATCCGCACCTACCGCCGCTTTGACGACGCCGGGACACCCGACTGGCACGAGACCCGCAGCGAGGTGGTCCTGGTGCACGGGATCGGCGCCTCGGAGCGGTACTACCGCCCGCTGATCTGGGAACTGGCGCGCACATCCATCGTCCATACGCTCGAGCTGCCCGGCTTCGGATCCACCCCGAAGCCGCGCAGGCAACTGCAGATGGAAGACTTCGGGCGCATCGCCGCCGAGGCGCTCGATACCGCCGGCATCCGGGGTGCCCAGTGGGTGGGCCATTCCATGGGCTGCCAGGTGGTGGTGGAAATGGCGCTCGCCGCCCCGGATGCGGCGTCCTCGGTGGTCCTGCTGGGGCCGACCATTAACGACGCCGAGCGCTCCGCCCCGCTGCAGGCCCTGCGGCTGATGCAGGACTGCCTGGTGGAACCCCCGGCCGTCAACTTCATTCTGGTCACCGACTACCTGCGTGCCGGGCCGCGCTGGTATCTCTCCACGCTGCCCGTGATGATCCACCACCGCCTCGAGGAGCGGATCCGCGAGGTAAAGCCTCCGGTCCTGCTGGTGCGCGGCGGGAAGGATCCAGTCGTGCGGGCCGACTGGCTGGCCCGGCTGGCCCTTGCCCGGCCGGGTGCCGTGACGGCGGAAATCCCCGGCCAGCCGCACGTGATGATGTACACCCGTCCGAAAGAAACCGCTGAGCTGATGCGCACGGCGGCCGCCGTACAGTGACATCCTTACGCCCCGGAGTCCGTCCGCGCCGGCAGGGGCGGATCTTCCGGTGGGCGCGCCAGGCACGGGGCTGGGCCTCGGACTATGCATATGTGGCCTATTGGCAGGTGCACGGCTTTGTCTTCCGCCGGGACCCGTCGGCGTACCTGCATCCGGAGGGTGAGGTGCGGGCACCGGTGGTGCTGATTCCCGGTGTCTTTGAAAACTGGCAGTTTATGCGGCCGCTGGCGGACTACCTGTATGAGCGGGGACATCCGGTGCATACCGTGGCCCCGCTGGGCTACAACCGCGGAGCCATCGAGGAGATGGCCGTGCTGGTGGAACGCTATCTGGTGGAGCGGAACCTGACGGGCGTGCTGGTGCTGGCGCACAGCAAGGGCGGCCTGATCGGCAAGCACCTGATGACCCTGCCGGACGGCGGGTCCCGGGTGGAGCGGATGATCGCCGTCAACACGCCTTTCTCGGGCTCCGTCTACGCCAACCTGTTTCCGCTGGCCTCGATCCGGGCCTTCGCGCCGCGGGACCCGTTCCTGCAGAAGCTCCTGCTCAACGTGGACGTGAATGCGCGGATCACTTCGGTGTACAGCAGCTTCGATCCGCATATCCCGGCCGGGAGCCACCTGGCCGGTGCGCGGAACATCCAGCTGGAAACCATGGGGCATTTCCGGCCCATCGGGGATTCCCGGCTGCTGGAGGTCGTGGAACAGGACCTGGGCGCAGCCGAGCGGTAAGGGGAGGTTAGGACGCGCCGCGGGCCAGGGCCTGCTCGACAGCCGCCGCCGAGCCGTCCCGCCACGGCTCTCCGTGCCCGGTGAGCAGCAGGGGAGCATCGGTCTCCGCCAGCAGTGAGAGGGAAGCGAGCGCCTGCGCGCTGTCTGCGGTGGCCGCCCCTGAAACGATCTGCGGACCCTTCGCGCCCGTGTAGGGATCGAGGGTGACGAGCGAGTCCCCGCTGATCAGGGCTCCGCGGTCCGGATAGTGCAGTGCCACATGTCCGGCGGTATGCCCGGGCGTGTACAGGATCCGCGGCTTGCCCGGCAGGGCGTCGCCGGAATCCAGGGCCAGGCTGTGCACATCGGTCACGCCGCGCACGTTCAGCGCCCCGGCGAGGGTCATTGCGCCCAGGACGGGAACCGACTTGGGATAGCGCAGCGGATACAGAAACCGGTTGGCCTCGTGCCGGTAGCGGTAGGGATGTGCGGCAATGTACCGGTCGGCGTCGTGCACCAGGATGGGTGTGCGGTACTCCTGCCGCAGCCGTGCCGCAGTGCCCACGTGGTCGAAATGCGCATGCGTCAGCACCAGGGCCCGGATATCGCCGGCACCGTAGCCCAGTTCGTCCAGCGCGCCGGTCAGGTGCGGCCACATCCCCGGCAGGCCCGCGTCGATCACTGCCACGCCGTCGTCGTCCTCGACCAGGTAGACATTCACATGGGCATGCTCAATGCGGTGGATTCCATCGGCAACGTTGCGGGTAAACACGGCGGCTACTCCTTCGGCAGGGTGCGGGGCAAGCGGTTCCGTCCCATCCTAAGCATGCTTTCTATTGCGGTGCGCGTGTGGTGCGCCGGAACGGGCACAGCGGGACCCTAGACTGCTCTGGTGCCAAGACTGCTCGCTGACCTCACGCCCCTGCGTGAAAGCCCCGAATTCCGCCGGCTCTGGACCGGAACGGCGCTCTCCGCCGTCGGCACCCAGCTCACCCTCGTGGCGGTGAGCCTGGAGGTCTACGAACTGACGAAATCGAGCTTCAATGTCGGTCTGCTCGGATTGGTGGGCCTGGTGCCCCTGGTCCTGGCCGGGCTGTACGGCGGATCGGTGGTGGACGCGTATGACCGGCGCAAGGTCGCTCTGTTCTCGTCGGGACTCCTCTGGCTGAGCACCATCGGGATAGCCGCCCAGGCCTGGGCCGGAGTCGGCAACGTCTGGCTGCTGTACTTCCTCGTGGCCGTCAACGCAGGTGCCGGCGGGCTGAACCACCCGGCCCGCAGCGCCATCATTCCCCGCCTGGTCCGCCCCGAGCTGCTGCCTGCCGCCAATGCGCTGAGCATGATGACCTTCGGCCTGGCCATGACCGCGGGACCGCTGCTGGCCGGAGTGCTGGTGGCACGGGTGGGCTACGGCTGGACCTATACCATCGACGTCGTTACCTTCACTGCCGCCATGTGGGCGCTGTACCGGCTGGCGCCCATGCCGCCGGTGGGCAAGGTGCAGAAGGCCGGGCTGGGCTCCGTGCTGGAGGGGTTCCGGTTCCTGGGCACCCGCCCCAATATCCGCATGACCTTCGTGGTGGACCTGTGCGCCATGGTCTTAGCCCAGCCCCGTGCACTGCTACCGGCCATCGGGGCGCTGATGCTCGGCGGGGGCGCCGCCACAGTGGGGGTGCTGCTGGCCGCCACCGCCGTGGGTGCCTTCCTCGCCGGCCTGTTTTCCGGGCCGCTCGGGCTGGTGCGCCGGCAGGGCCTGGCGGTGCTCTGGTCCGTAGCGGCCTGGGGGTTGTCGGTGACGGCGTTCGGCGTGGTGGTGGTGCTGGCCGGACACAACGACGGCGCGGTCCCCTCCCGGTGGCTTCTTCCCGCGGCGCTCGCGATGGCCTGCGCCGGGATAGCCGATTCCATCAGCGGCGTTTTCCGGTCCACCATCCTGCAGTCCGCCACTCCCGACGCCATGCGCGGCCGGCTGCAGGGTGTGTTCGTGGTGGTAGTGGCCGGCGGCCCGCGGCTGGGGGACCTGGTGGCGGGCGTGGATGCCTCCCTGGTCGGGGAGGGCTGGGCGGCAGTGCTGGGCGGGCTGATCTGCCTGGTCCTGGTGGCGGTGCTGGCCCGAATCCAGCCCCGGTTTGCACGGTACGACGCGCAGCATCCGGAGCCCTGAAGCCCTCAGCGGAGCAGGAACAGTCCGGCCCGGTTAAACGTTGAAGTATATGGACAAAACCGAGATTGCGGGCCGAAACGGCCTGCGTGAAAGGACCATGTACCCGTGCACCGACACTTCAACGGCCTCAAGACGGCAGCCCTGTTCGGCGTGCTTTTCGCCGTGCTGCTGGGAATCGGGGCCCTGCTCTCGAGCGGAACCGGAAGCCCGTCGTTTATCTGGGTCTTCCTCTTTATCGGCCTGGCCACCACTGCGTACAGCTACTGGAACAGTGACAAGCTCGCCATCCGGGCAATGCGCGCCGTGCCCGTCACGGAGGCGCAGGCTCCGGAAATGTACCGGATCGTCCGCGAGCTTTCACAGCAGGCCGGGGAGCCCATGCCTCGGCTCTACATTTCGCCCACCATGGCACCCAACGCCTTCGCCACCGGCCGGAACCCGCAGCATGCTGCGGTGTGCTGCACACAGGGCATCCTGGCACTGCTGAACGAGCGTGAACTGCGCGGCGTGCTCGGCCACGAGCTGATGCACGTCTACAACCGGGATATCCTCACCTCCTCAGTAGCAGCTGCCATTGCCGGCGTTATCACCTCGCTGGGACAGTTCCTGCTGTTCTTCGGTGGTGGGGACCGGCGCAATGCCAACCCGCTGGCCATGATTGCCATGGCCATCCTCGCGCCGATGGCGGCGTCGCTGATCCAGATGGCTATCGGCAGGACCCGCGAGTACGACGCCGACGAAGACGGCGCGAAGCTCACCAACGATCCGCTGGCACTCGCCTCGGCCCTGCGTAAGCTGGAGAGCGGAACCCAGCGTGCACCGCTGCCGGCGAATGACCAGAAGCTGGCTAATGTGTCCCACCTGATGATCGCCAACCCGTTCCGTGCCGGAGTGCGCGGCCTGCTGGCCACCCATCCGCCCATGGCCGACCGCATCCTGCGGCTGGAGCGCATGGCCGGGCGCACCTTGGGCGCCTGACGCAGTGCCGATCCGTGTCCCGCTGACGAAGTAGGCTTCGAGCATGCGACTGATACTTGTCCGCCACGGTCAGACCCCCTCCAACGTGGAGCATTACCTCGACACCGCAGTCCCCGGACCGGGACTGACGGAGCTGGGCAGGGAACAGGCCGCGGCGCTGCCCGAAGCCCTCGGGCACGAACCCATCGACGGGGTCTTTGCCTCCAACCTGGTCCGCACCCAGCTCACCGCCGCGCCTCTGGCCGCGGCCCTGGGCCTGCCGGTCCAGATCCGCGACGGGCTGCGGGAGGTCTTCGCCGGCGATCTGGAGATGCGCAATGACCGGGACGCGATCATTACCTACCTGAAGACCGTTTACCGCTGGGTCTCCGGCGACACAGCCGTCCGGATGCCCGGCGGCCCGGACGGAGCCGAGACGCTGGGCCGCTTTGACGCCGTGGTTGAGGAGCTGGCCGCCGCGGGGTTGAAGTCCCCGGCGATCTTCAGCCACGGGGCGATCATCCGGGCCTGGGCCACGGCCCGCGCCGAAAACGTGGGACCGGACTTTATTGTCGCGAACGCCCTGAGCAACACCGGCATTGCCGTGCTCGAAGCCCAAGAGCTGCCCGACGGCAGCCTCGGTCCCTGGGAGCTGCTGACCTGGATGGGTGAAGCCGTAGGCGGGGAAGAGCTGGAAGACTTCGGCGACGACGGCCCCGCTGCCGACGACGTCGCGCTCTAAGGCGGCGTGTTGCTTTAGAACGCCGGCTGTTTCAGAACCCCGGTGGTCTTAAACCACCGACGGCGCCGTCCCCGCTGCGGGGGAGGCGCCGTCGCAAGTGCTCCGGAGAGACCTAGCGGAAGTTGATGAACTGCAGGTCAACCTCGAGGTCCGCGCCCTTGAGCAGGGCCATGGTGGCCTGAAGGTCATCGCGGGACTTGGAGCTGACCCGCAGCTCGTCGCCCTGGATCTGGGACTTGACGCCCTTGGGGCCTTCGTCGCGGATCAGCTTGTTGATCTTCTTGGCCTGGTCCTGGGCGATGCCCTCCTTCATGGAGGCTTCAATCCGGTATTCCTTGCCGGAAGCGTACGGCTCGCCGGCATCCAGGGACTTCAGGGAAATGCCGCGCTTGACCAGCTTGGACTGCAGCACGTCGAGTACTGCCTTCACCCGGTCTTCCGAGTTGGCCTTCATCAGGATCTTCTCGCCGCTGAAGTCCACCTCGGCGCCGACGCCCTTGAAGTCGTAGCGCTGGACGATTTCCTTCTGCGCCTGGTTCAGCGCATTGGCCACTTCCTGCTTATCGATCTTGCTGACGACGTCGAACGTGGACTCGCTGGCCATTTCGGGGCTCCTCTAAGTTGGTGACTTTTCCTGGTACTTAGCGTAGTAGGTCCGAGCCGTGATGGCGCCCCGCTCCCAGCCGGTACACAGCAAACACCCGGCGTTGTCCCATCAGGGAGGGGAAGGGTCAGGGGGTGGAAAACAATCCCAGTGCCGCGTCCCGTCCATCCTTCCGCCGTCCCGCAGCTGTCCGGATCCGCGCCGTGGCGGCCGGTTCCTTCCTTGCAGCAGCGTCTGCCGCGGGGCTTGGCGCCATTGGTGCCGCGCCGGCGAGGGCCGCATTGGTCCCGCCTCCGGTATTGTCCGCCCTGGAATGCGCGGCGCAGGCCGCCGGAATAGATTGCGGAAGCCAGCAACGTTTGGCAGGCATCCGCGCCGACCTGGGGAACGCCGTCGCCTGGGGGACGGTGACCCAGGCGCAGGCCGACCGGTTCTACGCGCAGCTCGAAGACCGGATCTCACGGGGACTGTAGCGCCTCCGGCAGGGGGCAGCGGACGCCCCGCAGCCCCGCTGGCAACGGCTGGAAACCGGCCGGAAACGGGCCGGCAGGACCCGGTTTGGGGCTCGATTCGTAACTTCGGAGAATCTTCGGTAAAGTTGTCTTGTCCGCAGCTACTGCGGGCAAGGTCTTCACTTGAAGACACTCGGCAGATTACCCGAGCGGCCAAAGGGGGCTGACTGTAAATCAGCTGGCAACGCCTTCACTGGTTCGAATCCAGTATCTGCCACAGACAAACCCGTCCTCACCACTGGTGAGGGCGGGTTTTTCCTTTCCCGGGGCCCTTGCGCCCAGAACTCCTAGATATTAGGCTCCCTAAATATGACTAGCGATCCCGCCCTGGACGACCTCGCCGAGGAATTCCGTGAATCCCTCCGGCTGGCACTGTATATCGCCCGCAACATGGACGCGGATACGGACATCAGCGCCACGCAGGTCAGCATCATGAAGATGGCCGCCGGCGAGGGGATGCGGGTGAGCGAGATTGCCCGGAACCTCGGAGTGAAGGTCCCCAGCGCCACGGAGCAGATCATCCGCCTTGAGGGTGCGGGCCTGTTGAAGCGCAGTCCGGATCCCCATGATTCCCGCGGTGTCCGGGTGACTCTCACTTCGCAGGGAGGCGAAGCGCTTCAGGAAGCCAACGGCAGCAGGACGGCGCTGATGGCGGCCCTGCTGGAGCAGTTGAGCAGCGAGGAGCGGAGCGCCCTGTCGGCAGCGCTGCCCGTCATCCGCCGGCTGACGAAACTGCCCAGGGCCTAGAGGGCTTCACCGGACAGCGAACAGCTACAGACAATGCCACCGGCCCCGGCTAGCGTTGGACCATGGCTACTATCGACATCACCGAAGCAACATTCCCCGAGACCATCGAGGAAAATGACATAGTCTTCGTGGACTTCTGGGCGGACTGGTGCGGTCCCTGCAAGCAGTTTGCACCCGTATATGAATCCGTTTCGCAGCAGCACGACGACATCACCTTTGCCAAGGTGGACACAGAGGCTGAGCAGGGCCTGGCAGCTGCCGCCGGCATCACCTCCATTCCCACCCTCATGGCGTTCCGTGAGAAGGTGCTGGTGTTCTCCCAGCCCGGAGCCCTGAATGCCAGCCAGTTCAGCGAACTGGTGGAAGCAGTCAAGGGCCTGGATATGGCGGCCGTGCACGAGCAGATTGCAGCGCAGGAGCGCGAGGCAGCAGCAGGCTCAAACGGCCAGGCCAAGCAGGCCTAGCCCCACCCGCTTTTTCCTTCAGGGAAGCATCCGCTCCAGGATGCTTCCCTGATTGCGTTAAAGGCGCCGTCCGGGCTACGCGGATTCGAAAACGCCACGTCTACCGTCGCCGCAGCGGCCGTTGTACCCTCGCTTCCATAAGGCGCACCGTCTGGGGAGCGCATGGGGGAGTGCACGGGGGAGCGAGCAGTGCGGACGTCAACGACGACGAGACGACAGCGAGGACAACATGAGTTCCAACCGAGGGATTGCCTATCTGGAACCGGGCGTGGTGGAAGTCCAGGACATCGACTACCCCACCTTCGAACTGAAAGACGGGCCGGGTGTTAACCCGGCTAACATCGGGCGCAAACTTCCACACGCCGCCATCCTGAAGGTGGTCACCACCAACATCTGCGGATCCGACCAGCACATGGTCCGCGGGAGGACGACGGCGCCACCCAACCTGATTCTGGGCCATGAGATCACCGGGGAAGTGGTGGAAACCGGATCGGACGTGGAGTTCATCAAGGTGGGCGACCTGGTCTCGGTGCCGTTCAACATTTCCTGCGGCCGCTGCCGCAACTGCAAGGAACGCAAGACCGGCATCTGCCTGAACGTGAACCCCGACCGCCCCGGCAGCGCCTACGGATACGTGGATATGGGCGGCTGGGTGGGCGGCCAGGCCGAGTATGCCCTGGTACCGTACGCGGACTGGAACCTGCTGCGGTTCCCGGACAAGGACCAGGCCATGGAGAAGATCCTTGACCTCACCATGCTTTCGGATATCTTCCCCACCGGCTATCACGGCGCAGTCACCGCCGGGGTGGGGGTTGGCTCCACCGTCTACATCGCCGGGGCGGGACCAGTCGGTCTGGCGGCAGCAGTCTCGGCACAGTTGCTGGGCGCCGCCGTGGTGATTGTCGGTGACCTGAATGAGGAGCGGCTGGCCCAGGCGCGCAGCTTCGGCTGCGAAACCGTGGATGTATCGCTGGGTGCTCCTCAGGACCAGATCGAAATGATCCTCGGGGTGCCGGAAGTGGACTGCGCCGTCGACGCCGTCGGGTTCGAGGCCCGCGGCCACGGTGCCGGGTCAAGCAGCGAGGCACCGGCCACTGTGCTGAACTCGCTGATGGACGTCACGGCTGCCGGCGGGGCACTGGGCATCCCGGGACTGTACGTGACCGGCGATCCGGGCGGCGTGGACGAGGCGGCGCAGAAGGGTTCGCTCAGCATCAACCTGGGTACCGGCTGGGCCAAGTCGCTGTCCTTCACCACCGGGCAGTGTCCGGTGATGAAGTACAACCGTGAACTGATGACGGCGATCCTGCATGACAAGGTGCAGATCGCCAAGGCCGTCAGCGCCACGCCGATCAGCCTGGACCAAGCACCCGAAGCCTATCGTGAGTTCGATTCGGGCGTGGCGAAGAAATACGTCATCGACCCGAACGGGATGGTGGGTTCGCACTAGTCCACCGGTCCGTCCGCTAAGCAGGAGGACGGACGAACAGCAGCACGCCGGCAGGACCGAAACCAAATCGGTCCTGCCGGGCTGTCTTCGCGCCCGCACCCTTCTGATGCCTCCCGGCCCGGCGGTACGCTCAATTGGTCCGGGGTCCCGTCACAGCTTTTCGGGCCTCCGCCACTCGAACGCCCACGGCTTGATAAAAGCGGAGTTGGAAGCGGGGATCGTATGTGCGGCAGCAGCGGAACAATCGGCAAAGCCGGAACCGGAACACCTGACATCCCGGGGAGGCCGGCATGAACGGGGCGGACACCGCGTGGGTGCTGATCTGCGCCGGGCTGGTGCTGTTTATGACCCCGGGCCTGGCACTCTTCTACGGCGGGATGGTTCCGGTCCGTAACGTCCTGACCATGCTGATGCAGAACATCATCCCGCTCGGAATCATCTCGGTGACCTGGATCCTGGTCGGGTACACCCTGGCCTTCAGCAACCGGGGCAACTCCGTGCTCGGCGAATTCGATGCCTTTGCGCTTATCGACGTCGACACTCCGCAGTTCCACACCGTTGCGGCGGGCGTGACCATTCCAACGCTGGCCTTCGTGGCCTACCAGATGATGTTCGCGGTGATCACTCCCGCACTGCTCACCGGCGCGACAGCCGGCAGGCTCCGGTTCGCCGGCTGGGTGGTTTTCCTTGCAGCATTCTCCATCCTGGTCTATCCGCAGGTGGCGCGCTGGCTCTGGCATCCAAAGGGTTGGCTGTTCCAGCTCGGTGCCCAGGACTGGGCCGGCGGCATGGTGGTGCACGCCTCCGCGGGTGCCGCCGCCGTGGCGGTGCTGCTGGTGGTGGGCCGGCGGCGCGGGTGGCCCAACCTTCGGAACTCGCCCAACAACCTTCCGCTGATGCTGGTGGGCGGTGGCATTCTCTGGTTCGGGTGGTTCGGATTCAATGCGGGTGACGGGCTGCAGGCCAACGACATTGCCGCGCAGGCGCTGATCAATACCCACGTGGCAGGATCGGCCGCGATGCTCACCTGGTTGCTTGTGGAGCGGATCACCAGAGGACACTGCACGCTGGTAGGAGCCATTTCCGGTGCAGTTGCGGGCCTGGCCACCATCACGCCCTGCGCAGGCTATGTCGGCACCGGGGCGGCCCTGCTGATCGGACTGATCGCGGGATGCGTGTGCGTGGTGGCGGTGCGGCTCAAGAGCGTCCTGCATTACGACGACGCCCTGGACGTCATTGCCGTCCATTTCGTGGGCGGTGTGCTGGGGTCCTTCCTGCTGGGTTTCTTCGGGGACAGTTCAGTGAACCCGGCCGGAGATGACGGCATCTTCTCCGGCGGCGGGGGAATGCTGCTGTGGCACCAGATCGTGGCCCTCGTTTCCGTGGTGCTCTTCTCCTTCGTGCTCAGCTGGATTGTTGCCGCCGTCATTTCCCGGACCATAGGGCTGAAGGAGCCGGGTCCGGAGCAGGAGGACCTTGACCGCGTCCAGCAGGACTCGTCCGCATATTCACTCAGCGGCATCAGCGCCCGGCCCACGGCAGCAGGCCGGGCGGCGGTGGACGGAAGCCCCGGCGGTGACGTCCGGCACTCCGCACCCAGCCATGTCGTCAGCGCGGTGGTCAACACCGAGCGCATTGACGGGCTGCGGGACGCGCTGCTGATGGCCGGCGCCCGCTCCCTGGAGCTCTCCGACACCGCTGTCTACTCCGGGAAGATCCGGACCGATTCTTTCCGCAGCGAAAAGCGCCTCATCGATTTCGATGAGCGGTTCCGGGTGCAGGCAGCGGTGGACTCAGATCATGAGGAAGCGGTGGTCGCGGTGCTGAAACGGTTCGGGGCGGAACCCGAATCCATCTACCGGATGGCAATCGCCCCGAACTGACGCCCGGTTAGACCCGTTCCACCTTGAGCGGTTCGGCCAGCAGGGCGCTGAGGGATTCCTGCAGGTCCTGGAGGGCTGCACCACGGGCATGGCGCTCCAGATCCTCGCGGGAGGCCCACTGTTCCGCCAGCACAATTGCCGCCTCCGAGTCCTCAATGATTTCGTAGCGCAGGCAGCCCGGTTCCGTCCGTACCTGCTCAATGGCGATGTCCAGGGCCAGCTTCACGCGCATGTGCTCGCCGGCGTTCGGGACCAGGGTGGCGCGGAGATTGATGGGGGTATTGGTTTCCATTCCCCCACCATAGGACTTCCACGGAAACCGCCGTGCAACCGACCCTCGAATACCTCAGCGTCGGCGGTGATCCATCGGGGCGAGCTTCGGCCCGTAGGTGGGTTTGCGGTAACCGCTGAGCATGATCATCCGCACCACCCGCTGGCGGTGGCCCCGCCAGGGTGCGAGCAGCTCCAGCATGCCGGCGTCGTCGGTCCGCTTCCCGGTGAGGGCCGCGCCCACGTAGGCGGCCAGATGGTAGTCGCCAACGGAGACGGAATCCGGAGCGCCGTGTGTCCGCTGGGTGATTTCCGCAGCGCTCCACACGCCGATTCCCGGCACCGAGCAGAGCTTGGCGGTCAGCTCCTCGCCGAGCGGATCCCCGGCCAGCCGCTCCAGCCCCGAGGCGAGTGCACAGGCCCGCAGGATGGTGGTGGAACGGGAGAGGTCCACCCGTGCCCGGTGCCAGTCCCAGCTGGGGATCTTCCGCCAGGTCTCCGGGGCAGGGGAGGCTTTCATGCCCGACGGCGCCGGGCCGGGTGCATCAACGCCGTAGCGGGTCACCAGGTAGCGCCAGGCGTAGTAGGCCTCCAGCACGGTGACTTTCTGCTCCAGCACCACAGGGATCAGGCTGTCCATGATCCGGCCCGTGCTCGGCAGCCGCAGGGAGAGGTTCCGGCGCCGGGTCTCGGTGACCATTCGGGGCAGGGTGGCGAGGAACGCCTCGTCGTCGAAGCCGGACCAGTCGTCGTGTTCGCCCAGCAGGGCGGGTACCGAGTCCAGCGCGCACCGGGCACCCGGTCCCCAGGCCTGGGCGCGGACCCGTGCGCCGGGGGCCGGGACGGGTTCCTCGCGAAGGTTCAGGGTGGCCGGACCCTCCGGGGTGAGGAAGGCCAGCCACGCAACACCCGGGCCGAGGCGGATGGTCGGATCCTGCTTACCGCGGACCAGGATGCGCAGCGAAGTCTGCAGGCAGTACGGGGCGGGGGACTCCCAGCAGCGCACCAGACCGGAGTGAGCCTGCTGCAGCGCTGGAACAGCGGCAGTGAAGGACATGCAACTATCGTTGCACGTACCACCCCCGCTTCTGCCCGCACTGCTGGCTGCCCCGATTGTGGCTTTTGCTACGCCGCGTTCCGTCCCCCATGCCACAGCGGGAAGGAAGAAGTACCGTGGGTCACATGAAGTATGCCAATACCGTCCTGGACCTGATCGGCAACACTCCCTTGGTGAAGCTCCACCACGTGACCGAAGGCATCAGTGCCACCGTCCTGGTGAAGCTGGAGTACCTGAACCCGGGCGGATCCGTGAAGGACCGCATTGCCGTGAAGATGATCGACACGGCCGAGCGTGAGGGGAAGCTGCTGCCCGGCGGCACGGTGGTTGAGCCCACCAGCGGCAACACCGGCGTCGGGCTGGCGTTGGTGGCCCAGCAGAAGGGCTATAAATGCATCTTCGTTACCCCGGACAAGGTGGGGGTGGAGAAGCGGGACGTACTGCGTGCCTACGGTGCCGAAGTGGTGGTCACCCCGACGGCGGTCGCTCCGGACAGCCCCGACTCCTATTACGGAGTCTCCGACCGGCTGGTGCGCGAGATCGACGGCGCCTACAAGCCGGACCAGTTCTCCAACCCGTCGGCCCCGGCCAGCCACTACGAATCCACGGGACCGGAAATCTGGGCGGATACGGACGGCCGGGTGACGCACTTCGTGGCAGGCGCCGGAACGGGCGGCACCATTACCGGCACTGGACGCTATCTGAAGGAAGTCTCCGCGGAACGTGCCTCCGGGCCGGTACGCGTGATTGCCGCTGACCCGGACGGGTCAGTGTATTCCGGCGGCACGGGCCGCCCCTACTTCGTGGAAGGCGTGGGGGAGGACATGTGGCCGGACAACTACGATCCGTCCGTGCCGGACGAGGTGATTGCCGTGAAGGACGCGGAGTCCTTCACCATGACCCGCCGCCTCGCCCGGGAGGAAGGCCTGCTGGTAGGCGGTTCCTCGGGCATGGCCGTCACGGCGGCCCTTGAAGTTGCCCGCTCGCTGGGGCCCGACGACGTCGTTGTGGTCCTGCTGCCGGACAGCGGCCGCGGATACATGGGCAAGATTTTCAACGACGAGTGGATGCGCTCCTACGGTTTCCTGCAGGACAGCGGGGAGCAGGCCACCGTCCGCGACGTGCTGGCCACCAAGGACGGCTCGCTGCCGGAACTGGTCCATACCCATCCAAACGAAACCGTGCGGGACGTCATCGCCATCCTGAACGAGTACGGGGTCTCGTATCTGCCTGTCCTCTCGCAGGAACCGCCGGTGGTCCTGGGCGAAGTCCTCGGATCCGTGGATGAGCGCTCGCTGACGGAGAAGCTCTTCCGCGGCGAGGCCAAGCCGACGGATCGGATCAGCGAGCATATGGGGCCGCGTCCGGAGCTGGTGGGTGCGGGGGACAACGTGGCCGCCGCGCGCTCCAAGCTGCAGGAGGACGACGCCGTCATGGTTACGTCCGATGGCGCAGCCGTTGGCATGCTGACCCGGCACGACCTACTTTCGTACCTGAGCCTGTAACCCCGGCGCACCTTCGCAGGGGTGCTGCCTGCACCAATCTGCCGGTCCCGGCCGGCGCTAGGAGAACACCATGAGCAGCTTCAGTACCCGCGCCATCCATGCGGGCCAGGAACCGGATCCCACCACGGGCGCAGTTATTCCGCCGCTGTACCAGAGCACCACCTACGCCCAGGACGGTATCGGCGGCCTGCGCAACGGCTATGAGTACGGCCGCGGAACCAACCCCACCCGGGATTCGCTGCAGCAGCAGCTTGCAGCACTGGAAGGCGGCAGGCATGCCTTCTCCTTCAGCTCCGGGCTGGCCGCGGAGGACGCCCTCATCCGGGGGCTGCTGGCTCCCGGGGACCACATCGTCCTGGGCAACGATGCCTACGGCGGAACCTACCGCCTGATCAACAAGGTGCTGGGCAAGTGGGGAATCACCAATGCTGCCGTGGACATGTCCGACGCCGCGGCGGTTGCGGCTGCCATCGCGGCCGGGAACACGAAGATCGTCTGGCTCGAAACACCGTCGAACCCGATGATGAAGATCAGCGACATCGCCGCAACGGCACAGGCAGCACACGACGCCGGTGCTCTCCTGGTGGTCGACAACACCTTTGCGTCCCCGTACCTGCAGCAGCCGCTGGCCCTGGGGGCCGACATCGTCGTGCACTCGACCACCAAGTACATCGGCGGGCACTCCGACGCCGTAGGCGGTGCCGTAATCCTGAACGACGACGCCATGGCGGAGGAGATCAGATTCATCCAGTTCGCTGTCGGTGCGGTCTCCGCGCCGATGGAAGCCTGGCTGACCACCCGCGGCCTGAAGACCCTGGCGGTGCGGATGGACCGGCATTCCGCCAGCGCAATGGCCGTGGCGAAGTGGCTGAAGGAGCAGCCAGCAGTGGAGCACGTGCTGTATCCGGGACTGGAAGAGCATCCGGGGCATGACCTGGCCAAGGCCCAGATGAAGGACTTCGGCGGAATGGTTTCGGTGTCCTTCAAGGGCGGCGAGACAGCGGCCCGGAAAGTGGCCGAATCCACCCGGCTGTTCCTGCTCGCCGAATCCCTGGGCGGGGTGGAGTCCCTGATGAACTACCCCTCGGAAATGACCCACGCTTCGGTCAAGGGCACCGAACTGGCCGTGCCGGAGAACCTGCTGCGGCTTTCGGTGGGCCTGGAGGATGTCGAGGACCTCATTGCGGACCTCGACCAGGCGCTGGGGCAGCTCTAGG
The DNA here is from genome assembly GCF_025244865.1 of Arthrobacter sp. zg-Y1110. NCBI lineage: Bacteria > Bacillati > Actinomycetota > Actinomycetes > Micrococcales > Micrococcaceae > Arthrobacter > Arthrobacter sp. zg-Y1110. Next base: position 2,817,014 of record NZ_CP104272.1, on the reverse strand, counting down.
AAGCCGTATCCCTGCGCCCCTTGCGCTTCCTGGGGTCGCGGAGCTGGAAATACCTGCTGCTCTGCGGCAGCCAGAGCAGCGCCGTGCAGGCCAGCAGCACCAGGCCTACGGCTACCAGCGCCGGGCCGCGGAAGAGCAGCGGGAACCCGGCAATCACACCGATGCTGCTCAGTGTTTCCCGGGCGCTGCGCTTCCCCGAGCGCAGGCGCAGCACGCTGTAGGCGCTCAGGGCAGCAAGCACCAGGGCCAGGGTTCCCAACAAGGTCAGCGCAGCGCTGTCCTGGTGCTGGGTCCGGGCCGAAATGATGAAGGAGACACCCGCCGTGGCCACCAGCGCAGCTGCCGCCAGCCAGGCGGCCGCCGCCGCCCGGATGATGCGGGGCGGGCGGGCGCGCGGCGCGGGAGTGCGCGGCGCAGGGGTGCCGGAACCCGGTCCCATCAGCGGGGCGCCACGATCTGTTCGCGGGCCTCAAGGTCATAGCGGTAGACCTCCCGGCCGCCGATCCACACCTTCAGCGCCCGCTGCATGACGTCCAGCGGATCGCCGCTCCACAGGACCAGATCCGCGTCCTTGCCGGGTTCCAGGGAACCGAGCCGGTCCGCGAGGCCCAGGACCCGGGCGGGATTGATCGTCACGGCACGCAGTGCCTCGTCGGGGTCCAGCCCCTCCTTCACCGCGAGCGCGGCTTGGTAGATCAGGAAATTGATGGGGACCACCGGATGGTCGGTGATGATGGAGATCTCCACCCCGGCAGCAGCCAGTTTCCCGGGATTTGCCATACTGCGGCCGCGCAGCTCCACCTTCGAACGGGTGGTGAAGAGCGGACCGATGAGCACCGGGATGCCGCGTTCGGCCAGGACGTCGGCCAGCAGGTGCGCCTCGGTGCCGTGGTCCAGCACCAGGTCGTAGCCGAACTCGTCCGCCAGCCGCAGGGCGGTGCCGATATCGTCCGCCCGGTGGGCATGCTGCCGCCAGGGGATTTCCCGCTTCAGCACCATGGCCAGGGCTTCGAGGTGCGGGTCGCGGGCGTTCGGGTCCGCCTTGCCCAGATAGTTCTGCGCATCCATAAAGGCCTGCCGGATCACCATCGCCGTACCCAAACGCGTGGAGGGGGTCTGCTTCTTGTCGCTGTAGATCCGCTTCGGGTTCTCTCCGAGCGCGGACTTCAGGCCGCTGGGTGCGCGCAGCACCATTTCCTCCAGATAGCGCCCGTGCGTGTGCAGCGCCACTGCCTGCCCGCCGATCGGGTTGCCGGAACCGGGGTTGATGTTCGCCGTGGTCACTCCGCCGGCCAGCGCGTCGTCGAACCCTGTATCAAAGGGGTTGACGGCGTCCAGGGCGCGGACGCCCGCCATCACCGGGTCCGTCATCTCGTTGGAATCGTTGCCGGCCCAGCCTTCACCCTCCTCATGCACGCCGAGGTGGGTGTGCGCATCCACCAGCCCGGGCAGCAGCCACTGTCCTCCGGCGTCGAGCACCCGGGCGCCTGCGGGCACAACGACGTCGGGGCCAAGCTCCCGGATCCGTCCGTCCTCGACGATGACGGTGCCGTCGAAGGGCCTGCCGGTGACCGGAACCACATGGGCATTGGTGATGGCTTGAAGCGCGGGGGACATGGGGACCTTTCGCTTACTGATCTGGTCCGGCCAGCCTATCGCCTGCCTCCGGGCGGGGGAGGCGGGGCAGCCTGCCCGGTAGACTTGCGGGTGTCAAGATCGACGAAAAAACGCTATGTAGCGCCACACGCGCGGCCGGCAGTCTTACAGGGAGAACAATGGGCCAGATCCACCGATCCGCTTTTGTGCGGACCGTTGCGACCCTGGGGGCGCTGGCATTAGCCGGACTGCTCGTATGGACAGCTTTCGACTTGTCGCCGCGCCACGGCCTCGACTTCAGCGTCTACCTTTCCGGCGGGCAAAGCGTCATCGACGCCGCCGGTGAACTGTATACGAAGTCGGTCCAGTACGACGCCGACAGCAGCCTGCTCTTCACCTACCCGCCTTTTGCCGCGCTGGTCTTTGCCGTGCTGGCTCCGTTCGGCCAGAGTGTGGGGCTGAATATCTTCACCGGCATTTCCATCGCCATTGCCGCAGCCACTGCCGTCTGGGCAGTCCGCTATGTCTTCCGCCGCCGGGGCGCAATGGATGTACTCCGCCACCCCTGGCTCCGGCCGCTGGCGATCGCGGGTACCGGGTTGATCGTGCTGCTCGGACCGTGGCGCGAAACGCAGGCCTTCGGGCAGATCAACATCCTGCTCTTTGGGCTGATCATGGCCGACTTCGTGATCAAGAAGGAGGGCTGGCCCACCGGGCTGCTGACCGGGGTGGCGGCCGGGCTGAAACTCACCCCGTTGGTTTTCGGCCTGTACTTCCTGGCACGGGGCGACTGGCGCGGACTGCGCAACATGACCTACGGCTTCCTCTCAACCTTCGCCCTGGGCTTCCTGATCCTCCCGCGGGAATCCCGCACGTACTGGCTGGACCTGCTGCCGGACACCTCGAGGATCGGCGGTGCCGGCTACGTGGACAACCTCTCGATCAAGGGTGCGATCCTGCACTTCGGCGGCCCGGATTTCCCCGTCGACCTTCCGTGGCTCCTCCTGTCGCTGATGGCTGTCGCCGCTGCCGCCGTCGTCATCCGCATCGCCGGCAACCGCGAGGAGACTTTCACCGCTTTGGCGGCCACCGCGCTGCTGATGCTCCTGATTTCCCCCGTCTCCTGGTCGCACCACTGGGTCTGGGTGGCCCTCTTCATCCCTGTCCTGGCCCGGAACATGATGGATTTGGAGCCGGAGCGCCGGAGACTGAAGATCACCGGGTTCCTCCTGCTGGCCTCCTCGCTGGTGATCTTCATTTACTCGCCCAAGACCATCGGCGAACTGTTCAATGCGCCCAACCTGGACTCCCAGCTGCCCGAGCCGTGGCTGATGGCCTCCAGCGCCGGTGTCTTCTGGGGTATCGGGCTGCTGGCCTGGTGGACCGTCAACTATTGGGGCAGCCGCCCGCGCCACTGGTGGCGCAACAATCCGCCCGGGTTGCAGCGGGCCACGGAGCCGCAGCCCTAAACTGCTGGCATGAGAACCGGTTCACTGCTCGCCGTTTGCCTGGTGCACGGCCTCCTGCCCACGAAGGACGCCACCGGCGTCACTGCCATCGACAAACGCGCCGTGGCAGGACCGGTAAAAGTCCATCCCCTGGGGCTGACCGGAGACCTGCAGGCCAGCCGCAAACACCACGGCGGTGAATCCAAGGCAATCTATGCCTATTCCCAGGATGACGCCGAGTACTGGTCCCGGGAACTGGGACGCGAGATCCCGCCCGGCCTGTTCGGCGAAAACCTGCGGCTGGACGGTTTGGACGCCACTGCCGCCCTGATCGGCGAGCGGTGGCGGATCGGCGCCGAAGTCGAGCTGGAAGTGACCTGTCCGCGTACCCCCTGCCGCAACTTCCAACGGCGGATGGAGGTGCCGAACTGGCAGCGCCGCTTTGCGGAGGCCGGCCGGGTGGGCACCTATCTGCGGGTCCGCCGCCGCGGCAGCATCACTGCGGGGGACACGGTGGAAGTGGTGACCGCACCCAGCCACGGCGTGAGTGTCCGTGACGTCTTCCGCGGCCTCGACGCCGATCAGGCAGCGGTGCTGCAGGCGTCCCGGAGCGCCGGCGAAATCACGCTGTCACCGGAAATACTCAAGGTCCTGCGCACCATGTCGGCCAAAGCCGAGCGGTCCACGGCGGCAGTGCCGGCCTCGGGTTAGCCCTGCCCGCGGCGCCTGCCCGCAGCGCCTGTGCGCAAGCTCACCGGCTCCGACCACGCACCCGACGCCGGGATGCCGTACACTGGAAAACATCCCCCACTCCGGTATTCCCTTATTTCCTACGGTTCAATCCGTACGGTTCGTTGTGTTGGGGCTCGCATCTAATGCGGGCAGATTCATCTTTCGGGGAGCGCCGGCAAAGAAATCGTCACACCGGTCGTAGGCACAATCCAGTGAAATCGGCCCACAGCTGTGACGGAAAGTCCTGCCTGGGATTGCAACAGCGCCGGACTTACGTCCTGCAGCCTATTGGTTGCCCGGTCCCGATTGAATGAGGATTACCTCTTGTCTGAAGCCACGCTGGAAAACACCAACGTCGAAAATGCCGCTCCCGAAACCGAAGAGAACACCGTGCTGTTCAGTGACTTCGGATTGGACGAGCGCGTCCTGGCAGCCCTGAAGGATGTCGGCTACGTAACGCCGTCTCCCATCCAGGCAGCTACCATCCCCCTGCTGCTCGAAGGCCGCGACGTCGTCGGCCTGGCCCAGACGGGTACCGGCAAGACCGCGGCATTCGCCGTTCCGGCCTTGTCCCTCCTCGCCGGCCGCCCGGCAACCAAGGACACCCAGGTGCTGGTGCTTGCACCCACCCGTGAACTGGCCCTGCAGTCTGCAGAAGCCTTCACTTCCTACGCTGTCCACATGGACGGCATCACCGTGCTTCCCGTGTACGGCGGTTCCGCCTACGGCCCCCAGCTCAACGGCCTTCGCCGCGGCGCCCAGGTTGTTGTTGGCACCCCCGGCCGTGTGATTGACCACATCGCCAAGGGTTCACTGAACCTGTCCAACCTCGAGTACCTGGTGCTCGATGAGGCTGACGAAATGCTCCGCATGGGCTTCGCCGAAGACGTGGAGCAGATCCTTTCCTCCACTCCGGCGAGCAAGCAGGTTGCACTGTTCTCCGCCACCATGCCGCCGGCCATCCGCAAGATTGCCAAGAAGTACCTGAACAACGCTGCGGAAATCACGGTCAAGTCCAAGACCACCACCGGTGCGAACACCCGCCAGCGCTACGTGCAGGTCATGGGCCCGCACAAGCTGGATGCAATGACCCGCATCCTGGAAACCGAAGAGTTCGACGGCGTTATCGCGTTCGTCCGGACCAAGGCGGCCACCGAAGACCTGGCTGACAAGCTCAAGGACCGCGGCTACAGCGCCGCCGCCATCAACGGCGACATCCCGCAGCAGCAGCGTGAGCGCACGGTCGAGGCCCTCCGCGACGGCAAGATCGACATCCTGGTTGCCACGGATGTTGCCGCCCGCGGCCTCGACGTCGAGCGCATCAGCCACGTCGTCAACTACGACATCCCGCACGACACCGAGTCCTACGTCCACCGCATCGGCCGCACTGGCCGTGCAGGACGCACCGGCGACGCCATCCTGTTCATGACCCCGCGCGAGAAGTACCTGCTGCGGGCCATCGAAAAGGCCACGCGCCAGCCGGTTGAGCACATGCAGCTGCCGAGCGTCGACGTCGTCAACGAGAAGCGCCTGGCCAAGTTCTCCGAGAAGATCACGGAAACCCTCGGTTCCGAGGACATCGCGGTGTTCCGGGACCTGGTAACCAAGTACCTGGCCGAGCACGAAGTTCCCGCCGAAGACGTTGCAGCAGCCCTGGCCGTCATGGCCCAGGGTGGCCGCGACCTGCTGCTGCGGGAAATCCCGCAGGCTCCGGCCCGCCAGCGTGAGCGTTCCGAAGGCCGCAACGACGGCGTCGGCTCCCGCGGCCCGACACGCCCGCTGACCGAAGGCAATGCAACGTACCGCATCGCCGTCGGCCGCCGCCAGCGCGTGCTGCCCGGTTCGATTGTCGGCGCCATTGCCAACGAGGGCGGCCTGTCCTCCGCGCAGATCGGCGGCATCGACATCCGTGCAGACCACACCCTGGTGGAACTGCCTGCAGATCTGTCCAAGGACCAGCTGCGCGCCCTGTCCCGCACCCGGATCGGCGGCGAGCTGATCCACCTCGAGCTGGACAAGGGACGCAAGCCGGCCCGTGAGCGTGAAGGCGGCGGCAGCTTCAACGACCGTGCCGACCGCGGCGGCTTCAAGAAGGATTTCAAGAAGCGCGACGGCGAGCGTTCCTTCGGCGACCGCGGCAGCGACCGCCCGTTCAAGAAGCGTGAAGGCGGCTTCCGCGACAGCGCCGCTGCCGGTGCCCGCAAGCCCCGCTTCCGCGACTAGGAAGCAGCGGCGCCCGTAAACCCGGGCGCCGCACCGCAGTTCCGTACAAACGAGAAGGACGCCTCCCGCTGCGGGAGGCGTCCTTCTTGTTATGCCCTGTGGTGCCGGGGCGCTGTTCCGGCTTACTGCACGGACCCGCCTGCACGGCGGCTCTCGAGGCGCATTTCCAGGTCATTCATGACAATCGCAGCCAGGTCCGAGAGCGTTGCCTCGTCCTCGGGGGAGAAGGTGCGTGGCTTCGTGTCCAAGATGCAGAACGTGCCCAGACTGAACCCGTCACTGGTCTGCAGCGGAACGCCGGCGTAGAACTGCAGGCCGAAGTCTCCGGCCACCAGCGGGTTGGCCAGCGTCCTCGGGTCGTGCCGGGCGTCGTCGACCACATAGACGCCGTCCTGCAGGATGGCGGAGGCGCAGAGGCCGGGATCGCGGCCGATCTCGACGGCTTCCGTGCCGTGATGGGACTTGAACCAGATCCGGTCGGTGTCCACCACGCTGACGATTGCCACGGGGACGTCAAAGAGGCGGGATGCCAGGGCCGTGACCCGGTCGAAGGCGCCGTCCGGGGGAGTATCCAGCAGGTCGTAGCGACGCACCGCGTCCATCCGCCGGGCTTCGTCGGCGGGCAGGATCTCCGGGTCAACCCGGTGCCGGCCGCGCGCGGCGATGATCATGTCATACAGGACCTGGGAGACGTCGTGGGCACTGGGACGCTCTGCAGCGTCCTGAGCGGTCATGGCGCGCAGCAGCGACGCCCAGTCCGCTCCCAGCTCCGAGGGGATCTCCGGGTCCTTCAGGAGGCGTGCGAGGGCACTCTCCAGGGCGGGGCCGGGGAAGGCCGGCTTGCCCGTCAGGCACTGCAGCAGCACGAGGCCCAGCGAATACACATCGCTCGACACCCCGGCCTGTTCGCCGCGGGCCTGTTCGGGACTCATGAATGCCGCGGTGCCGGAGAAGGTGCCGTGCTGGGACTGCGGATCGCTGGCCACGAAGGCAACACCGAAGTCGGTGAGCTTGGCGCGGATGCGGGCATCGGCACTGCTGTAGTCGAACAGCATGATGTTCGCCGGTTTGACGTCCCGGTGCACAACGCCGTTTTCGTGGATGTACTCCAGGCCCAGCGCCAGGTCATAGCCAAGCAGCGCGGTGTGGCGGCGGGGCAATCGGCCCTCTTTCAGCCGTTCGCGCAGATCGAGGCCCTGGACAAGTTCCATAACGAGGTAGATCAGCGGCGATGCCGGGTCGGACGTGTCGGATCCGGCATCCAGCAGAGTGACCAGGCTGTGGTGGTTCAGGCGCGCCAGGATCTTGGCCTCGGCGTCGCTGCGCCGCAGGTCGATCTCACTGGTGGCCGACGGGCGGATGATCTTCACCGCTACGTCTCGGTCCAGGAACTCGTCCTTGGCCCGGTGGACGGTGCCCATGGCACCTGCCCCGATTTGATTCAGGAGTCTGTATCTTCCACCCAGGAAGAGACCTTCTGAAACGTGGTTCGGCACTATGCTCACGTGCCCTCGCTTTCTCGTAGCATAAGCATACTGATAAACCGGGGAGGATTTGACCTTTTTTGCTGCACTGAACGGCGTGTCGGGCGGGTGGAAAGTGTCGCTGGTCACCTTTGGGCTCAATGGTCCATCTCGATTTCATGTTCCTGAAAAGTGCTGGTAGAGTTTTATGTCGTTGCCCCGATAGCTCAGTGGTAGAGCGCCATCTTGGTAAGATGGAGGTCCCGGGATCGATTCCCGGTCGGGGCTCTCAATGGGAGGGCCCGCGTTGCTAAGGCTGTTTGTTTTTGCAGAGGCCTATGTAGGGCGGGCTTTACTCATTTTTGGCGGTGTAGCTCAGTTGGTTAGAGCGCACGACTCATAATCGTGAGGTCGGGAGATCGAGCCTCCCCACCGCTACAAACAGGGCAGGTCCTGGAGGTTTCAATCTTCCGGTACCTGCCCTTTTTGTTTGCCCTGGGCTGTGGGTCGTGCGCTGTGGGCCGTGCGCCTTGGGCTGTGGGTCGTGAGCCGCGCGCCGCGCCGCCACGCCGCTCCGACAGTCCACTAAGGTTGCTTATCATTGCCGGTTCTCCATAGGGTGGGCGTAGCGGGAAACCGAAAGGTTCCCCGATCCAGGCACCACCACCGTAGAAGCATCGCTGCGGCCCGCAGGTTTTCCGGCTGCAGCTGAAACGAACGGAGTTCCCATGGCAGAGCACGATATTTCCGGCAAGAAGGTAGCGTTCCTCCTCACCGACGGCGTGGAGCAGATTGAGTTGACCAGCCCCTGGGAAGCAGTCAGGAACGCCGGCGGCGAGCCGGTCCTCGTGTCCCCGAAGAAGGGCACCGTCCAGGGCTTCGACGGCATGGACAAGGGTGAAACCTTCACCGTCGACCTGGATGTGGCCGACGCCGATGCAAGCGACTTCGACGCGCTGGTCCTGCCAGGCGGCGTCGTCAACGCAGACTTCCTCCGAGTGGACAAGAACGCCCAGCAGTTTGCCCGGGCCTTCTTCGAGGCACACAAGCCCGTGGCTTCCATCTGCCACGGCCCCTGGCTCCTGATCGAGGCGGGCGTCGTCAAGGGCCGCGACCTGACGTCCTACCACACGCTGGCAACGGACCTGAAGAACGCCGGCGCGAACTGGACCGACGAGGAAGTGGTGGTGGACCAGGGGTTCGTCACCAGCCGCAACCCGGACGATCTGCCGGCTTTCAACGACAAGCTCGTTGAAGAAATCGCCGAAGGGGAACACGCGGGCCAGCACGCCTGACACCTCCCGAAACACCACCGAAGGGTGGGGTAACGTGAAAAACGTTATCCCACCCTTTTGGCGTTATCCGGGAGGTTCACCATGCCTGCAGCCGGGGGCAGCGCAGCATCCGCCGACGCCGGCAGGTTCCTGTGTTCGGGGACCTCCTGGAGCATTGCCGGGCCGAACCTGACACTGCACCTTCCCAGCGGACAGGCTGAAAAGCAGCCGCTCACTCCGGGCACCGAACTCCGGTTCCGTGTCCTGGCGGACACCAACGGGAACGAGAAGTTCTGCCTTGGCTCCTGGCAGGTGAACGACGACGGCGTCCAGTCCCACACCCCCTGTCCAGGCCAGGGTCCTGCCGAGCGCGGTTATCAGTGCAGCAGCTGCTTCATCCGGGACGAGGTGCGGGGAATCCACAACAGCCACCGTGCGGACAGCATCCCCACCGCGCTCCGGCGCTACCTGGATCAGCCGCACTGGCTGTACGTGGCCACTTTCGCCGACGGATCCACCAAGGTCGGCACTGCCGCGGACGGGCGCAAGCAGCTCCGCCTGATTGAGCAGGGGGCAGTCCGCGCCCGATACGTCGCCCGTGCCGGCGACGGGCTGGTGGTGCGGGTGCTCGAAGACGCCGTGACGGCCGTGGTCGGCCTGCAGCAGGCGGTCCGGGCGGGAACCAAAACGGCGGCGCTGGCCCGGCCCCTGGCCGCCGCGGAGCTGGACGCCCTCAACGCCGAGGCGGCGGAGTCGGTGCGTTCCATGCTGCCGGACGTGGCGATTACCGGGTTCCGGACGGCCGATGAAGTCTGGGAACCGCCGGCCCAGTTCCGTACGGTGCTGGAGACGCCGTGCGAACTGTATCCCTGCGACCCGGCGTCCGGAGAGCACGGCATGGTCATCCAAGCCGTCCTGGGCGCAACGGCCCTGGTCCGGGTGGACGGTGAAGAAACCCTGTTTGCAGCGGACCTGTCCCGGCTGAAGGGCCGTCGGCTGCAGTACGGTCCCTTCCGCACATCCGTTCCGGCGCTGCAGGCCGCACTGTTCTAGCGGGAGTCCCGTGCCAAGGCTGCGAACGCACCGGGTGTCCATCCCGTCGCGGCCCGGAAATCCCGGGAAAAGTGCGCCTGGTCGGCATACCCGAGCCCTGCAGCCAACTCGCTGAGCGATCCGCCGGAGCGGAGCTGCGCTCCCGCTTCCTGCAGCCGGCGCTGCCGGATCATCCACCGCGGACTCACGCCAAGGAAACGCGTGCAGATTCGCTGCAGCGTCCGTTCGTGCAGATCAAAAGCTGCACGGAGCGCGGCGACGGTGGTGATGCGGGGGTCCTCTTCCACCCGGCCCACAAGTGCGTCGGCGAGGGCTGCCTCGCCGGAGGGGTTTCCGAGCGCAGGCAGCCGTTCTTCCAGCAGTTGCCGGCCAGCAGCATGTGCACCGGCACTGGTCGGGTCGGTTTCCATGATTCCGCGGACCGCGGGAACCAGATCCGCCAGGAGGCGAACCCCTGCCAGATCCGCATGTTTGTCCGTTAATGAGCCGATATCCGCCTGCAGCAAGGGGCGGCCTGCACTGGGCCTGAGCATGACCCCGAAAGCCCACCCCGCCCCTGACAGCGGCATGCGTGCCGCCGTGGTGCGCGGACCGAGCAAACGGGCATAGGAGGCAGTGATACTGAGCAGGCAGACCGGATACGTGAGGATCCGCTGCTCGCGGACTTCGCCGGGAGGCACATTCCATACCGGAATCCAGAACACCCGCAGCCACTGGCGGCACCCCGGCGACGGCGGATACCGGTACATGGCGAAGGACCGGTCGTGCGCATCCCTGAGGTAGCCCCGGCCGATCTCCCTCGTGCTGCCGTCATCCAACACGTGCTCCCTTCCGGAACCGGTGTCGGTTTTATTCAATACGCTTACTCCACCGCGGTCTAGCGTCGGAGGGACCAACACCTGTTCAAGGACAAGGAGACCGTCATGGCAACTTTTCACAACTGGCGCACATATGCCGTCCCGTTTTCCGCCGTCGTGGCGGACACCACGGACTGGGATGCTGCTACGCCCTGCACCGAATGGACAGCTCGCGATGTGGTGGAGCACGTGGTGATGACCCAACGGGACTTTTTGGCACAGCACGGCCTGCTGCCGGCCGGGCCCGCCGGCATCGCGCCGGACGGGGAGAGGCCCGACCTGCTCTGGAAGAACCACGAGAGCCTCGTTGCGGCACTGCTTTCCGATGCCGCCGTCGCCGGCCGGGAATTCGACGGATATTTCGGTCCCAGTACCATCGGGGCCACCATCGTGGAGTTCTACGGCGTGGATCTCCTTACCCACCGGTGGGACCTTGCCGTATCCCAGGGCCTGGATCCGCTCCTCACCGGCGAGGACCTGGACGCCATCGACGCCGCCATGGACAGCTTCGGTGAACAGGCCTACGCGCCCGGGCTGTTCGCACGCCCGGTAGGGGTTCCGGACAGCGCCGACCGCCGGGCGGTTGTCCTGGCCCGGACCGGACGCCGGGCCTGACCAGGTGGTTCGGGCCCTTCCCGCCCGCCCCTGTATTCTGAAGACATGCTAAATACCCCTTGGGAAACCGGCTCGCCCCTGTACCGGAAACTTGTCGTGAGCGCCCTGGCGCTCAGCGGACTCGGGGTGCTGCTGGTACTCCTGGGAGCCGTCCTGGACAACCAGGTCCTGATGTACACCGCCCTTCCCCTGATTGTGGTGGGCCTGAGCACGCACCTGAGCGGTATGGTGGTCCGCGCCAGGGACACCCGGCGCCGCATCAAGGGCATGGAGGGCAAAAAATGAGCATCAACCCCCAGCTCCAGGGACGCACCTACCCGGCCGGGGCGGCGTACTCCGTGGGCCGCGAGAAGATCCGCGAATTCGCTGCGGCCGTCAAGGCCACCAATCCGGCCCACTTCGACGTCGCACGCGCCCAGGAACTCGGCTACGCAGACCTCGTTGCCCCGCCCACCTTCGCCATCATCGTTGCCCAGCGTGCCGACGCGCTGCTGGTTGCCGATCCCGATGCAGGCATCGACTTCTCCCGGGTGGTCCATGCCGATCAGCGCTTCACCCACCACCGTCCCATCGTGGCCGGAGACGAGCTGGTGGCAGAGCTGCACGTGGACTCCGTGCGGGCAATGGGCGACGGCGCCCTGATCACCACCCGCGCGGAAATTTCCACAACCGAGGGCGAGCAGGTAGCCACCACCCTTTCATCCATCCTCGTCCGCGGAGAGGGACAGTAACCGCTATGTCCATTGCACTGAGTGAACTGTCCAAGGGCACCGAGATCGGTTCCGCGGCGCTGGAAATCTCCCGCGCCGACCTTGTCCGCTACGCCGGCGCCTCCGGCGACTTCAACCCCATCCATTGGAACGAGCGCTTCGCCCGCGAGGTGGAACTGCCCGGCGTCATTGCGCACGGCATGTTCACCATGGGAACCGCAGTCCAGCTGGTGAGCGACTGGATCGGAGACCCGGGAGCGGTGATCGACTACCAGACGCGGTTCACCCGGCCTGTCCTGGTGGAGGACATCGACGGCGCCCCCGGGGCGGTCGTGGAGGTCGCCGGTGTCATCGGCGCCATCGACGCGGACAACTCGACGGCACGTGTGGATCTCACCGTGACCTTCAACGGACAGAAGGTGCTGGTCAAGGCGCAGGCAGTGGTGCGGGTCTGGTGACTGCTTTGACCCGGATGCCGCTGGCATCCCTGACCACCGCGCGTGTAGGCGGACCGGCACGCCGCTACCTGGAAGCAGAAACCGAAGACGAACTCATCATTGCCGTCCGCGCCGCGGATGAGGCGGGGGAGTCACTGCTCATCATCGGCGGCGGTTCCAACCTGTTGATCTCCGACGAAGGTTTCGACGGCGCCGTCATCCACATTGCCAGCCGCGGGCTGGACATCCGGGAGACCGGGGACGGAACAGCCGTCCTGCGCGCAGAGGCCGGGCACCCGTGGGACGAGCTGGTGGCGTACACCCTGTCGGAGGGCTACTCCGGGCTGGAGGCGCTTTCCGGTATTCCGGGGCTTGCCGGAGCGACGCCGGTGCAGAACGTGGGTGCCTACGGTGCCGACGTCTCGCAGTCCATCACTTCGGTGCGCGCCTGGGACCGCACCGAGCGCACCGTGGTGGAATTCGCCAACGACGATCTCGAATTCGGCTACCGGGATTCGGTGCTCAAGCGCAGCACGAAAAACGGCTCTCCCCGCTACGTGGTGCTGACCGTGGAGTTCGCCCTCTCCAAGGGGACCACCAGCGCTCCGGTCCGCTACGCCGAGCTCGCCCGGGCTCTGGGAGTGGATATCGGCGAGCGTGCCGATGCCGTGGACGTGCGCCGCGAAGTCCTTCGGCTGCGGGCAGGGAAGGGCATGGTCCTGGACGCCTCGGACCCCGACACCTACAGCACCGGTTCCTTCTTCACCAACCCCATCGTTGACGAGGCAACCGCAGCCGCGCTGCCGGCAGACGCTCCCCGCTACCCGGTGGCGGAACCCGGCAAGGTGAAGCTCAGCGCCGCATGGCTGATCAGCCACGCCGGTTTCCGCAAGGGCTTCGGGCTGGCTCCCGAGGACGGCACCGGCGGCCGGGCCGCGCTGTCCACCAAGCACACCCTGGCCGTCACCAACCGCGGCGACGCCACTGCCGAGGACCTGCTGGCGGTGGCCCGCGCGGTTGCTGCCGGCGTGGAGAAGGCCTTCGGCATTCGGCTCCACCCCGAGCCCCTGCTGGTGAACTGCGCGCTGTAGCGGTCCGGGGCACGGCAGGTATCAGCCGCCGGGACTGCCGCCGAGAGCGGGTCCCGGCGGTCCAGGACCTTCCTCCGCAAATCCTTTCCGCGCCGGTCCCTTCCGCGCAGGGCCTTTCCGCGCCTCGGCAGCCGCGGCCCGAGCACTCCGGATAGCCGGACGGTCCCGGCCCGGATCCAGCAGGCAGCTGTTGCACAGCCACTGGATCAGCCGGGGCGTCAGGGCCACCTGGGTGCGCCGGTCCTGCAGATCCGGCAACAGCCACTCCGGCTCCAGGAAGCCGCTGAGGGCATACGCGAGCTCGTGGGCGCCGAACAGCCGGGCGAAGGCAGCTTCCGGCTCAAGGCTCCGCTCAAGCGCCAGCAGCGCTTTGTCCTCGGCGCAGAGGACACGCGCGCCCTCGGCCTCGAGATACCGGCGCAGCTGGAGCGCCACGCGGAGATAACGGGCCCGCGTGGGAGTCTGCTTGCCGGCACAGCTGAAGGCGAAGAAGGTGTTAAGGACGAGATCCACGCTTTGCTGCTCCATGCGGACAACATGCCACCTGGCACTGACAATTTTTGGGCGCTCCGGTTCTGGCTGCCATCCAGCCTTAGGTGCCTCCGCCCGGCAGGCCTCTGCCCCTGGTAAGCCACCTGCCCGTTAACGCAGCGCGGGTCCGCTCCACGGGGGAGCGGACCCGGAACGGGAACCGGAAATCAGAGGTTGCCGGTGGCGATGCGCAGCATCCGGCGCAGCGGTTCGGCGGCGCCCCAGAGCAGCTGGTCGCCAATGGTGAAGGCGCTGATGTACTCCGGACCCATTTCCAGCTTGCGGATGCGGCCCACCGGGATGTCCAGCGTGCCGGTGACCGCCACCGGCGTCAGCTGGGCCATGGTCGCTTCCTTGGTATTGGGCACCACCTTGGACCATTCATTGTCCGCGTCGATGATCTTCTCGATCTCGGCCACGGAAAGGTCCTCCGTCAGCTTCAGGGTCAGGGCCTGGGAGTGGGACCGCATGGCACCGATCCGAACGCACAGCCCGTCAAACGGTATCCGTCCGTCGGTCCCGCGGCCCAGGATCTTGTTGGTCTCCGCGCCGCCCTTCCACTCTTCCTTGGACATGCCGTTACCGAGGTCCGCATCGATCCAGGGGATCACCGAACCGGCCAGCGGCACGCCGAACTGGGAGGAGTCCATGGACGGGTTCTTCTGCTGGGCCAGGACGGCACGGTCGATCTCCAGGATGGCCGACGCCGGATCGGCGAGGTTGGGCGCCACCGCAGCGTTCAGCGCACCGAACTGGTTCAACAGTTCGCGCATGTGCCGGGCACCGCCGCCGGAAGCTGCCTGGTAGGTCATGGAGGTGCCCCACTCGACCAGGCCGTTGCGGAACAGCCCGCCCAGGCCCATCAGCATGCAGGACACGGTGCAGTTTCCACCCACGAAGTTCTTCACGCCGCGGGCCAGGCCCGCGTCAATGACGTCACGGTTGACCGGATCCAGCACGATGATCGCGTCATCGTCCATGCGCAGCGTGGACGCGGCGTCAATCCAGATGCCGTCCCAGCCGGCGGCGCGCAGCTTCGGGAAGATTTCCGCCGTATAGTCGCCGCCCTGGGCGGTGACGATGATCGGCAGCTTGGCCAGCGCGTCGACGTCGTACGCATCCTGCAGCGGTCCGGCGCCGGCCGCGAAGGACGGCGCGTTGCCGCCGGCGTTGGAGGTCGAGAAGAACACCGGGTTGACCAGCTCGAAGTCGCCCTCGTCCTGCATGCGCTGCATCAGGACGGAACCGACCATGCCGCGCCAGCCGACGAAACCTGCACTGGGAAAAGCGGGAATGGAGGAAGAAGTCATGCTTTCCACTCTAGGCCAGCGGGTCCGCTGCGTCTTGGTTGTGTCCGTCACGGTTCTCTTCCGCACGGTCCCGTGTCCAGAGAGCAATCCGGTATCGGGTGCCGTTGGAAGACGTGTACCAATCGGCGGCAGGACTGACCCCGCTGAAGGTCCAGTCCTGGCCCAGTGCCGGGGCGAACGTGTCGCCTTCGGTCTCCATGTCGATGACCGTCACCACCGCGGTGTTGGCCACGGAAACGGCCGCCTCATATAGCTGTGCGCCGCCGATGATCCAGATTTCCGTGCTCCCGGAACTGGTTCGGGCCACGGTCAGGGCATCTTCGAGTGAGCCGACGACGACGGCGCCGGCCTCCGCGGCTTCGTCCCGCAGTTCGGCACTGGAGGACACGATGATGTTTGTCCGCCCGGGCAGCGGCCGGTAGGCAGCAGGGAAGGACTCCCAGGTACGGCGGCCCATGATGACCGGGTGTCCCGCCGTCGTCGCCTTGAAGTGCGCCATGTCCTCGGGCAGGTGCCACGGCATGCCGCCGTCGCGTCCGATGACGCCGTCAACCGTCTGGGCCCACACCATGCCGATAACGGGTTCACCGTCGGGTACGGTGCCGCGCTCCCGGAGGACCTGGCCCAGGTCCGCGCCCTCACCGGAGCCGCCGCCTACCGGGAAGTAGCGGGTGGGGCCTGCCGGGGCGGCAGCAGTTGTTACGGGAAGGGGCTCGGTCATGGTTGTCCTCTCAAACGGCGATAGGAGCTTTGATACCGGGGTGGTGCCGGTAATCGAGGACCTCGAAGTCCTCAAGGGTGTAGTCGAAGATGCTCTCGGGAGTACGGCGGATCCGAAGCTTCGGGTACGGGAAGGGCTCCCGGCTGAGCTGCTTCCGGACCTGGTCCACATGGTTGTCGTAAATATGGACGTCGCCGCCGCTCCAGACAAATTCGCCGGGCTCCAGTCCGGTCTGCTGGGCCACCATCAACGTGAGGAGCGCGTAAGAGGCGATGTTGAACGGGACCCCGAGGAAGGTGTCCGCGGAGCGCTGGTACAGCTGGCAGGACAGCTTCCCGTCCGCCACGTAGAACTGGAACAGGGCGTGGCAGGGCGGCAAGGCCATGTTCTCTACTTCGGCAGGGTTCCAGGCCGTGACGATGTGGCGGCGGGAATCCGGGTTTTTCCGGATGCCTTCCACCAGTTTCGCAATCTGGTCGATATGTCCGCCGTCGGGCGTGGGCCAGGAGCGCCACTGGACGCCGTAGACCGGGCCGAGCTCGCCGTCCTCGTCCGCCCATTCGTCCCAGATGCTGACACCCTGTTCCTGCAGCCAGCGCACGTTTGAGTCGCCGCGCAGGAACCAGAGCAGCTCGAGTGCCACTGACTTGAAGTGCACCCGCTTGGTGGTGATCAGGGGAAAGGACTCGCTCAGGTCGAAGCGCATCTGGCGGCCGAACACGCTGCGCGTGCCGGTGCCGGTGCGGTCCGATTTCTGCGTTCCGTTGGCCATGACATCGCGCAGCAGGTCTTCATACGGGGTAGGAATGCTCACCCGGCCAGTCTAGTTCAGGTCGGCGCGCGGACAGGGGGAATGCGAGGCGTGCCACAACGGTGCCTGGGCAGCCGATGCTAGTCGTCGAAGGCCCGGTATTTTTCCAGGGACACAATCCGTCCCTCGTCCGCACTGCTCACCTGGCAGATCACGGACTCGCCGGGTGCCAGGTACGGGTCCTTGGCAGGCAGGCCGGCGGCCATGTCAGCGGGCATATGCCCCGCCAGCACGTCGAAGACCAGGGGCAGCACCGGCCGGTGGGTGCACACCGCCACGGGTTTGGCCTTGTCGAAGAGGCCCTCAATGGCGTTCCGGGCCTTGCCCGGCTTGCGCTTGGCGCTGTGCTCGGTAAGCGCGTCAACCGTCTTGAACTTGGTGCCTTCTGCCTTCACGTACGGGCGGACGGTCTGCACGCAGCGCACCCAGGGACTGGAAACCACGCGTTTGGGCCGCCAGGCCACCAGCAGCCGCGAGACGGCCATTGCCTGCCGCAGCCCGGTGGCTACCAGCGGACGTTCGCCTTCTGCCCGGGTCCATGCGGACCGGGGCTTGGCCTTGGCATGCCGGACGATGATCAGCGGCCAGGTCCTCAGCCGCTGCTCGTTCCAGGCCGCCACCAGTTCCTTCAGCGGCAGCCTGTCCGTGGGGTTGGAGAGTGCCTCGGCGGCTTCCTCCGGGGTGCACCAGCGTGTGCCGTCCACTTCCTTGCCGTCCGGCCGTGCCTTGTCCGAGTCCACGTGGGAGGCCCAGTAGTGCACCATCTTCATGCCCGAAGCCACCGGGTAGAGCGTGGAGGGCAGCGGAATGCCCAGATTGATCCTCAGGCCCACTTCCTCACGGACCTCCCGAACGGCGCATTCCGGGGTGGTTTCGCCTTCATCGAGCTTGCCCTTGGGCCAGGACCAGTCGTCATACCGGGGACGGTGGATCATGAGGACCTGCAGCTTGCCCTCCCGTTCGCGCCAGCACAGGGCACCCGCAGCCACTACCTTGACAGGGGTGTCTTCCTGGACGGGAGCGGCGGCGGGGGAGTGAATTGCTTCCATCAGCGCCGAGCCACGGAGCGCTGGCGGGAACGGGACGCCAGCAGCCAGGACTGCACGTCCTGCAGCGGGTTGCCTTCCTCGTCCTTGTGGTGGCGGATCCAGGCGCCCTCCGGATCCAGGTGCCAACTCGCCGTGCCGGGATCCATGTACCGGTCCATCAGGCCGATCAGATCGGCGACGTCGTCGCGGGCCACCAGCTGGACCAGGGCCTCCACGCGGCGGTCCAGGTTGCGGTGCATCATGTCCGCCGATCCGATGAAGACCACCGGGTCGCCGCCGTTGGCAAAGGCGAACACCCGGGAGTGCTCCAGGAAGCGGCCCAGCACCGAGCGTACGGTGATGTTCTCGCTCAGGCCGGGTACGCCCGGACGGACCGAGCAGATTCCGCGGACAATGACGTCCACCCGGACCCCCGCCTGGGAAGCACGGTAGAGGGAGTCGATGATCGCCTCGTCCACCATGGAGTTGACCTTGATAATCACGCGTGCGCTGAGGCCGGCCTTCTTGTTCGCGATTTCGCGCTCAATCCGGTCAATCAGTCCGGACCGGACCGAGCGGGGAGCCACGAGCAGCCGCTTGAACGTGGACTTCGGCGCGTAGCCGGAGAGCTGGTTGAACAGCTTCGTCAGGTCTTCGCCCACCTGCTCGTTGGCGGTCAGCAGGCCCAGGTCCTCGTAGTAGCGGGCGGTGCGCGGATGGTAGTTGCCCGTGCCGATATGGCAGTAGCGGCGCAGCCCGTCCACTTCCTGCCGGACCACCAGCGACAGCTTGCAGTGCGTCTTCAGGCCCACGATGCCGTACACCACGTGCACACCGGCCTGCTCCAGCTTGCGCGCCCAGGAAATGTTGGCCTGTTCGTCGAACCGGGCCTTGATTTCCACCAGTGCCAGGACCTGCTTGCCGGCCTCGGCGGCGTCGATCAGGGCGTCAACGATGGGCGAATCGCCGGAGGTGCGGTACAGCGTCTGCTTGATGGCCTGCACCCGCGGATCGGCGGCCGCCTGCTCCAGGAACGCCTGGACGGACGTCGAGAAGGAATCGTACGGATGGTGCAGGAGGATGTCCCGACGGCGCATGGCCGCGAACACGTTCGCCGGCTTCGAAGTCTCGGACTCCTTCAGGTGGCGGTTGGTGTGCGGCACCTGCTTCGGATAGTGCAGGTCCGGCCGGTCGATCCGGCTGATCGGGGAAAGGCCGCGGAGGTCCAGCGGCGCGGGCAGGACATAGACCTCGTCCGATTCCACGCCCAGCTCGCGTTCGAGCAGTTCCCGGATATTCGGGTTCATCTCCGGGGTGACTTCCAGGCGCACGGGCGGTCCGAAGCGGCGCCGCAGCAGTTCCTTTTCCAGGGCCTGCAGGAGGTTCTCGGCGTCGTCCTCTTCCACCTCGAGGTCTTCGTTGCGGGTCACGCGGAAGGTGTAGTGCTCAATAACGTCCATGCCCGGGAAGAGCTGGTCCAGATGCTGGGCAATGATGTCTTCAAGCGCGATGAACCGGGCCGTGCGTCCGGCCACGTTGCCCGCGCGGGGCCCGTCCACGGAGATGAGGCGGGGGAGCTGGTCCGGAACCTTCACGCGTGCAAAGAATTCCTTGCCGCTGACCGGGTTGCGGACCACCACGGCCAGGTTCAGGGAGAGGCCGGAAATGTACGGGAAGGGGTGGGCCGGGTCCACGGCAAGGGGAGTCAGGATGGGGAAGACCTTCGAAGCGAACTGCTTGTGCAGGCTCGCCTTGGCGGCGTCGTCCAGTTCGTCCCAGCTGACCAGGTAGATCTGCTCTTCCGCCAGGGCCGGCCGGATCTGGCTGGCGAAGACGTCCGCATGGCGCTGCTGCAGCCGGTAGCCCGCCGCCACGATTTCCTCGAGCTGTTCAATCGGGCTCTGGCCTGCGGCGGAGGGAACCGCCAGGCCGGTCGCGATGCGGCGCTTGAGGCCGGCAACCCGGACCATGAAGAACTCGTCGAGGTTGGAGGCGAAGATGGACAGGAAGTTCACCCGTTCCAACAGGTACAGCTCAGGGTCTTCAGCGAGTTCCAGGACCCTGGCGTTGAAGTGCAGCCAGCTGATCTCCCGGTCCAGGAACCGTTCCGGCGTGATATCTCCGCTGGGAACAAGGGCGGGACCGAAGTCCGGGATGTCGATGCGGTCCTGGGTGGCCCGCGGTGCCGACATCGCCTCTGCGGACCCGAAGGTCGAGCGGGGCTCTGCGTCGGTATCGAAACTCATAGTGTCTCCCTGAGGTGCTGGCGGCGGATCAGGGCAGGCGTAACGGGCGGACCGCCTGGCCCTGCAAACAACATTACAAGCTGTACGCACCCTATGCGGGTGCGTACATCACGTCCTGGTCCCAGCGGACGAAGCCGAGCCGGCGGTACAGGGCGACGGCGGCGGTGTTGTCGGCGTCGACATACAGCATGACGGCGTCCAGTCCCGCCGCGTGCAGGTGCTGGATTCCGGCTACCGTCAGGGCTTTTCCGAGCCCCCGGCCCTGCGCCTCGGGGCTTACGCCGACCACATACACTTCGCCGATGGGCGGGTGCCCTCCGGCGCCGGGGTGGACCTTGGTCCAGTGGAATCCGAGGATTGTGCCTTCCTCGTCCACGGCCAGGAGGAATCCGGCCGGGTCAAACCAATCCTCGTCCATGCGGGCCTGCAGATCGGCAAGGCTCATGGACCCCTGCTCCGGGTGGTGGGCAAAGGCTGCGGCGTTGACGTCCAGCCAGGCGCGCTCGTCCTTGCCGGGTTCAAAGGGACGGACGGACACCCCGGCGGGGAACTGCGTTTCCGGCAGCGAGGCGTTGGACCGGCTCAGGCGCATCTTCCACAGGTCACGG
Source organism: Arthrobacter sp. zg-Y1110 (assembly GCF_025244865.1). Classification (NCBI taxonomy): domain Bacteria; kingdom Bacillati; phylum Actinomycetota; class Actinomycetes; order Micrococcales; family Micrococcaceae; genus Arthrobacter; species Arthrobacter sp. zg-Y1110. The sequence continues at coordinate 2,796,260 of NZ_CP104272.1, read as the reverse complement.
ACGGGACGGTAGCCGAAGCGGGCGGCGAGCTCCACGGCCGCCTCGTGGTTTCCATGCGACCAGGCAGCGGGCCGGGGATCGACGTCGGACGGGCTGTCCCGCACCGCATCCTGCACTGCGGCTGCAAGGGCCGTGCCGACGCCCTGGTTGCGGTAGTTCGGGTGTACCACCAGTTCGAGCACCCCCGGATCCTGCGGAGTTTCGGATACCAGGACGGCGACGCCGGCCAGCCATTGCCCGCTGCCGGTATCGGAATCGGAATCACTGGCATAGGTGGTGAAGACGGAGAGGGTGTCCGGGTCGGCGTCGGGGGAGCGCAGGTCCACGAGCGTCTGCTCGGACAGCGGCGGGTTGCCGTCCGAGTCCTGCGCGGCGGACGCCAGTTGCAGGATGTCGGCGAGGGCGGCGGGCTCGGGCGTGCCGCGGGTCTCGACTACGGGCCAGGCTGTCTGCGGTTCTTCACTCATGCCGAAAGCCTAGCGCGGCTGGTGCCCCTGCGCAGGGCGCGGCGCCGCGGGAGCAGCACTCAGGCGTCCTGGCTGGCGGCTGCCGTGGTTTCGGCCCGCGAGCGGGTGAACCGGTAACCGACGTTCCGCACCGTGCCGATCAGCGTCTCATGGTCCGGCCCCAGCTTGGCCCGCAGCCGCCGTACATGGACGTCGACGGTCCGGGTGCCGCCGTAGTAGTCGTAGCCCCACACCTCGTGGAGCAGCTGGTCTCGGGTGAACACGCGGCCGGGATGCTGAGCCAGGTATTTAAGGAGTTCGAACTCCTTATAGGTCAGGTTCAGGGCCGTGCCGTTCACGCGGGCGGTGTAGCTGGCCTCGTCGATGACGACGCCGGAGGCGCGGATCTCGGTGGAAGGAGCCTCGACTGTCCCGACGCCGCGGGCCGCCGCCAGGCGCAGCCGCGCTTCCAGCTCGGCCGGGCCGGCGGAATCGAGGATGACGTCGTCAGCCAGCCAGTTGGGGGCGACGGCAGCCATTCCGCCCTCCGTGAGGATAAGGAGAAGAGGCGTGCCCAGGCCCGTGGCTTTCAGCAGCTGGGTCAGGGACCGCGCGCCAACGAGATCCCTGCGGGCATCCACCAGGATGACGTCACTGGGATCGGTGTCCAACAGGGCCGTAGGTTCCGCCGGCACCACATGGACCTTATGGTTCAGGAGCTCCAGGGCGGGCAGGACGTGAACCGAGGAACCCGAGCTGTTGGTAAGAAGCAAAATGTGCGACATAGGTCCTCCGAATGTTGGGCGCACACCATCGGGCGGTTTCCTTCGCCGATCCGCTTGGCTTGAAGTGATCGAAAGTATACCCATCGAGGTAACGGGCCTGTCGTTTTTCTTCTGGACGCCGTAATAAGGCAGGATAACTAGGGTGAAACTTTGGAGCTTAGCGGTGCCGGCGGCGCTTGCCATTATCGGTATCGTGAGCGCTTCCTACCTGTCCGTGTCCGCGGTGGCCGTGATCAGCGGTCTGGCCGCCGTCCTCACCGGCGTCTGCTGGCCGCACCTGATAGGGGTGCCTGCCCGCAAGACACAGGGCGCAACCCTGGGCCTGGTAGGCGCCGGAGCAGTGGCGGCCGCGTACTTCGCGCCAGCCGCGGCCATGCTGACCTGGTTGCCGGCCGCCGTCGCCGTAGGTGTGGGAGCAGTCTTCCTGATCCAGCTGCTCCGCGGCACCGGGCAGGCGCACCGGCTCGAATCCATCGTCGGCATCATCTCAGGCGTGCTGGTTACCGCCATGGGCTCCGGCTGGGTGGCCGCTGACCGTTTGGCCGGCACCGACGGGAATCCCGCACTCCTGAGCGTGGCCGGCGGCGCCGCATTGGCAGCCGTGGCCGTGACGCTCATTCCGCTCCCGGACCGGATGGCCGCACCGCTGGGCCTGCTCGCCGGCGGCCTGACCGCAGCCCTGGTGGCCCTGGCCGTGGCCGGCGTTTCCTGGCAGGCAGCAGCTTTCAGCGGCGTGGTGATAGCCGCCGTCGTGATGGCGTTCCGCCGGCTGGCCCTTTCCCGCAACGATGCGTCCAATGCGGCGGGACGCCTGGCGCTGGGCCTGGCTCCGGTGGTTACCCTCGGATCCGTGGTCTACTTCCTCGGACGGCTCCTGGCTTTCTAAACAGCTGCGTTTCCCGAACAGCGGCGTTGGGCGGCGGCGTTTGAAACCCCGGCGGGGTTTGGCCCGCAGGTCCCTGTCATGATCGAATGGCGGGAAGGAAACTGTTCCTCCCGCGCGTTAGGATGTAGCCATGGTTGCTCTCGAAATTTTCTTTATTGCCCTGCTGGGCATCACCGGCCTCGCGATGGCCGGATTCGCTGCACTGGTTATCTCCCGCCTGTACAAGGGCCAGAAGTAAACACCGGCCAGAAGTAAACACCGGCTTCGCCCGCCGGCACCAGCCACCCGTTACATCGAAGGACAGGTTCCACCATGCCAATGGAGATCCCCACCGATCTGACCCCGGAACTGGTACCGCTGTCCTGGCTCCTCGGCACCTGGGAGGGTTCCGGACGGCTGGGTGAGGGCGAGGCTGATTCGGAGCACTTCACACAGAAGGTCACGTTCACCCAGAACGGCCTGCCGTACCTGCAGTACACAGCGGAAAGCTGGCTCACCGATGAGCAGGGCACCCGCCTGCGGCCGCTGGCCGTCGAGACCGGGTTCTGGGCCCTCGACCGCCCCCTCAACGACGCCGACGGCGGGCCCGGCCTGGTTCCGGCGGATATCGTGCCGGCGCTCCGCAGCGCTGACGAGGTCGAGGAGCTGCGCAACGACGCCGGTGGTTTCGATATCACCGCCACCATCGTGCACCCCGGAGGCATCGCTGAGCTGTATTACGGGCAGATCAAGGGACCGCAGATCCAGTTGAGCACCGATGTGGTGATGCGCGGCGTGAACTCCAAGGAATACTCCGCAGCCACCCGGATCTACGGACTGGTCAACGGCGACCTTTACTGGCGCTGGGACGTTGCCTCCGAGGGCGAGGCCCTGAAGGCCCATGCCTCGGCCATCCTGAACAAGACCTCCTAAAACAAAACCGGCAAAGCCGGCCGGAGGAATAGGCCCGAGCCGCTAGGACGTTGCACCTGATATGACGTATTCCAGCCCCCTGCTTTCCCGCCACGGCGCCGTTGAAGCCGGCGGACTCGACGCCGGTACGGCCTCGCACTACGGCGATCCGCTCCGTGAACAGCGCGACCTTGCACGCGGCAGCGCCGTCGTCGACCTTTCCTTCCGCGGCGTGGTCACCGTGTCCGGCCCCGACCGCCTCAGCTGGCTGAACACGCTGTCCTCCCAGCAGGTGGCGGATCTTCAGCCAGGCGTGAGCTCGGAGCTGCTGCTGCTCAGCGTGCAGGGTCGGATCGACTATGACGCGCGGATCATCGACGACGGCGCCACGTCCTGGCTGCTCGTCGAATCCGCTGAAGCGCCGGGCCTGACCGAGTGGCTGCAGCGCATGAAGTTCATGCTCCGGGTCGAAATCGCAGACGTCACGGACCAGTGGGCCGTGGCCGGTGCGACGGTTGAGGTGCCGCAGTGGGAGCAGTACCTGCGGTGGACCGATCCCTGGCCGCACATTGGTGCCGGCGGGTTTGCCTACACCGCCGTGCCGGAAGAGGCCCACCCCGGGCTGGAGCGGCCCTGGTACGAGTACCTGATTCCGCGGGCGGAGTTCGAGGCCGCAATGGACGCTTCCGGGCGCACCCTGGCCGGCTCCATGGCTTCCGAGGCACTGCGCATCGCCGCCTGGCGCCCACGGCTGGGAGCGGAGACGGACGAGAAAACCATCCCGCACGAGCTGGACCTGATCCGCACCGCCGTGCACCTGGCCAAGGGCTGCTACAAAGGCCAGGAAACCGTGGCGCGGGTACACAACCTGGGCCACCCGCCCCGCCGGCTGGTCTTCCTGCAGCTGGACGGTTCGCAGCACACCCTTCCGGCCGCCGGCAGCCCGGTTCTGCTGGGGGAGCGGCAGATCGGCACGCTGACCTCGGTTGGTGCCCACTACGAAATGGGCCCCGTGGGCCTGGCAGTGGTGAAGCGGTCCGTGGATCCGTCCGTGCAGCTGGTAGTGAACGACGACGGAGAGCTCTACGCCGCCGCGCAGGAACCCATCGTGGCGCCGGATGCGGGAGCCGTGGTGGGACGCGCCTCGGGCTTCCTGAAGGCACCGCGGCGCTGACCGCAAGCTTCTTTTCCGCAAAAATGACAGCCAGAAAAATCAATACCCCCAGGAGCACCATGAGCACCCCCGAATCCCGCCCCCAAATCGATGATGATGTTATCGAGCTCGCAGGCTTGGTTTTCGATGCTGCGCGTGCCGGCGATACCGAAGGGATCCGCCGCTACCTCGACGCCGGCGTGCCCGTGAACCTGACGAACGGCTCGGGAGACAACCTGCTGATGCTGGCCTCGTACCACGGCCACGCGGAGCTGACCGCCCTGCTGGTGGAACGGGGTGCGGATGTCAACACGCAGAATGACCGCGGCCAGACACCGCTTGCCGGTGCCGCGTTCAAGGGGTACGTGGAGATCTTCCGCATCCTGGCGGAAGCCGGTGCGGATCCCGATGCGGGATCGCCCACCGGGCGGGACACTGCCGGGTTCTTCAAGCGGCAGGAAATGCTGGACCTGCTCGGTTAGCGCGGGTGCGTCGCGCCTAGGCGTTCAGAGCCACGGAGGTGCGGCTGCCGGCGGGGATGAAACCGGAGCCCACTGCGGTCCTGGCGGCGCCTACGTTGTCCAGCCGGGCCCGCCACTGCGGGATCAAGCCGCCTGCCATGGCATCCTCGAGGGCCACCGAACTGATGTAGCTGCCCAGCCCGCGCAACCGGTGGCCCGGGGCGGTCAGAACGCTCATGTCCGCCAGGATTCCGTCGGTGATGCTGTATCCCGCACCTGCCACGGGACGCGGTTCGTCCTGGGTGTCATCCACCAGGACAAAGACTTCTTCCTTCTCCGCCAGGCCGGCCTCCGCCACGTCGTCCGGAGGGCAGAGCCGTTCGAGGGCGACGGCGAGGGCCGGTTCGTTGCTGACGGCAAGCTCGTCGAGCGGAATGACGCTCGGGAAAGCGTCAGCGAAAAACAGCTGCTCCGCGCCCAGGACCCGTCCGCCGTGTTCCATGGACATCTGGATCAGCCCTGAGTTGCGGGTCAGCTGCGCAGCGCTTTGGGTCCGGGCGCGGTCGGCAGCCCATTCGGGGCCGCTGAAAACCTCGGCGCCGAAAAGGCGCAGGAAGCATGCTGTGTCGGCCTGGTCCTGAACGCTGTAGATGCGTTCGCCGGTGTCCGTCTCCGCCAGGGCATTATCTGCCAAGCCCAGATGGCGGGACCAGGCCAGCTGGATAATCGCGATGGTTCCCGAGTCCAGATTCATGGTTTTCAACCTACACCGGGACAGTTGCGGCGACACAAACGCCTTGCCGCCGCAAACGGAATCCTCAGCAAATGCACAGGAACTCCCGAACCGGCAGCGGCTAGCCGAACCGGCAGCGCCTAACCGAACAGGATGGCGGCCTCGTCGTAGCGGTGCTCGGGGACCGTTTTGAGATTGCCGAGGGCCTTTTCGAAGCCCACGTGCACAATGTCCGTACCGTGCAGCGACACCATGGTTCCCCACAGGCTGTCCACCACCGAATCCACTGCAGCCATACCCAGTCGGGTGGCAAGGACCCGGTCGTAGGCCGTAGGTACACCGCCGCGCTGGATGTGGCCAAGAACCGTGGCACGGGTTTCAATGCCGGTCCGCGCTTCGATTTCCGGCGCCAGCAGTTCTCCGATGCCGCCAAGCCGCGGGCGGCCGAAACTGTCGAGGCCCCGCTCCGAGTGCGGCGTTTCCATATCAGTGGTGACGAAACCTTCGGCAACAACCACCAACGGGGCACGGCCGCGGTCTCGGGCATCGCTGACCCACTGGGCAATCTGGTCGATGCTGACCGGGTGCTCGGGAATCAGGATGGCGTGGGCACCGGCTGCCATGCCGGAGTGCAGGGCAATCCAGCCCACGTGCCGGCCCATGACTTCGGCCACCATGCAGCGGTGGTGGGATTCGCCGGTGGTCCGCAGGCGGTCGCAGGCCTCGGTGGCAATTTCCACTGCGGTATCGAACCCGAAGGTGTAATCGGTGGCGTCGAGATCGTTGTCCACGGTCTTGGGCACGCCGACAATTTTCAGGCCGGCGTCCGTGAGCCGCTGGGCGGCTGCGAGGGTGCCTTCACCGCCGATGGCGATAACGGCGTCGATCCCGAGGCGTTCCAGCGTGGCCTTGATCTTCTCCGGCCCGCCGTTCGGACCTTCAAACGGGTTGGTGCGGGACGTCCCGAGGATCGTCCCGCCCTGCTTGGAGATGCCGCGGACGCGGGAGCGGGGCAGGTCCATGATGTCGCCGTCGACCACCCCGCGCCAGCCGTCACGGAAACCAACGAACTCGATGTCCTCGTATTCCTTGATGCCTTTGAGGACGGCACCGCGGATCACGGCGTTCAGCCCGGGGCAGTCCCCTCCGCTGGTGAGGATACCGATCTTCATGTCATTACCCCTGGATCTGCTGGCTGTGGTTATGTCCTGGCTTTGATTCTAGCCAGCAGACCGGTGGAGGACTAAGCGCGGGGGCTCACCAGGCGTTGCAGGATGATGGTTCCATCCGTCTTCGGCAGCAGCAGCCATGCCACGACGTACGTGCCCAGGCCTACAAACGGCAGCAGGAAACTGAGGAGGACGCCGATCCGGACCAGGGAAACATCCCACCCGTAGGTGGCCGCGATGCCGGCGCAGACTCCGCCGACCCAGCCTCTCTGCCTTTTGATGGGGGAGGAGCGCACGATGCTGAAGAACTTTTCCATGTACTAAGCCTTATCTGATGGTGTCGAAATAGGGAAATAGGGGTGCCGGACCGGTCCGCCGATACGGTGACCGGGATCCGCCGTCAGCGGGATCGGCTCCGCTGAAGGCCGGAAAGGAACCCGCCCAGCAGGAGGGCCAGTCCCGCACCAAGGGTGAGGCAGAGGACCAGCAGGACAGGATCCACCGACAGGTTCACGGTGTTCACCAGCAGCAGGAGGACGGCGAGGACGGTCAGGACCAGGCCCCACACCACCGTGCCTACCTGCAGTGCGCGGGGCGGGACGGCAGCCGGGTTGTCATCGGTCTCCACCGCCGGTGCAGCGGAGCCGCGGGACTCCGCCGGGTCTGTTTCGGGACTGCGGGGACCCGGGTCCGGTGCCGACGGGCGGTCCGGGGCTTCGTAGCTTCCGGGTCCGTACTGGCGTCCCAGATAATCCCTCTCGTTGTCCTGTTCCATGGCTAGAGATCGCTTTCTTCAGTCGTGACGAGTACGTTGCCCGCGAGTCCGCGGACATCAATGGTGATCCGGTCTCCGTCGGCGCCGTCGTTGAGCGTGCGCTCGTCGGATGGCTGCCACAGTCCGCTGTATTCCTGCCGGTCCGACCCGTCGTTGACCTCGACATTTCCCGCAGCCATGCCGAACTTGATGGTTACCGGCGCGTCCTCGGGAACGAGGATGGCGAGGTTCCCTGCGGCGACGCTGGCCGGGACCTCGAAGTTCCCCGAAGTCTCGGTCTCGCGCAGGTCGACTGTGCCGTTGGCGGCGATCACGGTGTAGCCGCCGCCCGCCTGGGCAGCGTCCCGGGGCACCCAGTCCGCATTGCTGGCCACCAGCAGGTTGTCGTTGACCATGCTGCCCTGGGTCAGGAGGGAGGCGACGAGTGCCGCCACCGCCGCCGTGCCGATCCCGCCGGAGTGCCTGCCGACTACGCCCAGGATCACGATGCCGAGGCCCAGGACCGCAGCGGCGGCCGCCAAGGCAACGGAGACCGGTGCGCCGAGGGAAAGGACGTTGAGGTAATCCATGGCGAGGACGGTTCCGCCTGCGAGCAGGGCGGCACCGAACAGAGCCGCTGCGAAGGACCCGGGGGCTCCCGGGACGCGCTTTGCCTTGCATTCCGCGTTCCGCTGCGTTTCGGCTGCCGGTGAAGGCACCGGTCCGGACGGAACGGCAAACCCGCGGAGCGGTACGGCAGTGAAGGGAGCTGTGCCGCCGGCAGGTGCAGAACCGGCAGGGTCGGTGCCGGTGGCGGCCATGCCGGGTTTGGCAAGCGATACGGGCTTCCCGGGACCGGCTTCCGGCGCGTTGGCTCCGGCACCGGCGGGAGGAGCGAAGGCGACGGTGCTGTCCGGGTCCCCGGACGCATCCGCAGCGGCCCCATGGCCGGAAAGGTGGAACCGGCCCTTGCCCGTGGAGAACCAGTAAACGGCGGCCACACCCGCGCCGATCCAGAACAGTGTCCAGACGACGGCGCCGAACCAGCCGTCCGCGCCGAGGAAGGAAGCACCGGGACCGCCCATTCCGAGGATGGCGAAAATGAGTGCTCCGGTCATGCCGGATGTCCAGTCGCCGCGGATCGCCTCTTCGAGATGGATCCTGCCGTCCGGTTCCGGGAGCAGTGCCCAGGCGACTCCGTAAACCAGCAACCCGATGCCAAAAGCGCCGAGGACTACGAACAGGCCGCGGACAAGCACGGGGTCCAGCCCGGTGCGTGCCGCGATCCCGGTCGCGACACCGCCGAACCAGCGGTCGCCGCCGCGCGGGAGGCCGAGGGAGCGGATCCAGTTAAAGAAACCGCTGTGCAATCCGCCGGATGACGGTGCGCCGGGTCCTCCCGCAGCGGTCGCACCGGTGCTCGTGGAACCGTTGCCTGCCGCATGGCTGCCTGCAGGGGCCGGCGGGTGCTCAGCGGAAGGTCGCGCTGCGGGGCCGTGGGCCCCGGAATCAGGGGATGGGGAAGGGTTCATGCCTCCAGTCTTCTCCGGCTGCAGCGATACTGCATCAGGGACTACCCTGACCCGCCCCTGAACGGCCCCTGAAGAAAAGGGATTATTGCCGTCAGGGCCGGTGCCCGGCGGCTTCCCCGTGTTTGGATAGGTCCATGAGAGAACCCCTGGTGCGTCCCCGCGAACGGATCATTGCCGGCGTCTGCGCCGGGCTGGCCGCACACTTGGGCTGGCCCGTGAAGCTGACCCGGATCATCATGGCCGTGCTGGTGCTTGGCGCTGGAAGCGGCTTCATCCTCTACGGGTGGCTGTGGATCATGGTTCCGACCCAGGAGGAGCAGGAGAAGAAGGAACAGGTATCCGCCAACCCGCGCAGCATCGCCGAGAACTATGCAAGGCAGCTTCGGGAAGGTGCGGTCCCCGCCCCGCAGCCGGGTAAGACCGGGCACCGGGAGGTGGCGGCAGGCCTTGCCCTGCTGCTGGTGGCAGCTGCCTTTATTGCCCAGCGGTTGGGTGCCAACCTGAACTGGGGCTTGTTTATTCCGGTCGCGGCCATTGCCGGCGGTGCGGTGCTGGCATGGATGCAGCTGGACGAGAGCCGGCGGGCCGGGCTGATGAACAGTGCCGGAGCCGACCGGGCCTCGGGCATGATCCGCTTGGCGGCGGGCCTCCTGCTGGTGGTCGCCGGGGTGCTGGTGGTGGTCTCGGGTGCGGTGAGCTGGGATGTCCTGATGTCGGGGCTGTTGGCGTCCGCTGCCGTGCTGGCCGGCGTGGCACTGGTGTTCACTCCGTGGGCGATAAAGCACTGGCGGGACCTGGAAGCCGAGCGGTCGGGACGGATTCGGCAGACCGAGCGGGCCGAAATTGCGGCCCACCTGCACGATTCGGTGCTGCAGACCCTGGCCCTGATCCAGAAGCGCGCCGGCTCCGAGCAGGACGTCATCCGGCTTGCCCGCGCCCAGGAAAGGGAGCTGAGGCAATGGTTGTATTCCGACCGTGCCCGGGCCGAAGACCACCTCGTGGAATGCATGCGCCGGATTGCAGCAGAAATCGAGGACGCCTACGGCCACCCGATTGAACTGGTGGCAGTCTCGGATGCCGCACTGGATGAGCGGACCGAAGCCCTGGCCTCCGCTACGCGGGCTGCCATGCTGAACGCCGCCCAGCATGCCGGCGGCACGGTTTCGGTCTATGTTGAATGCAGGCCGGAGCAGCTCGAAGTCTTCGTGCGGGACCGCGGCTCCGGATTCGACCTGGACGCTGTGCCTGCCGACCGGATCGGCGTGCGCGGATCCATCATCGGACGGATGCAGCGTGCAGGTGGCAGTGCGGCCATCCGCAGCACCGCCGACGGCACCGAGGTCCGGCTGGTGCTGCCGCTGCCGAAAGGCACGGAAAACGGTTCCCGTGACGACGCGCCCGGCGCGGCGAACAGCACGGGTAACAGCAGCACGGGCAACGGCAGCACGGCCGACGCCGGTGCAACACAGAAGAGCCCCTCGACGGACAACCGCGTATCAAGCAACGGAGCACAACCTAAATGACGGTCCACCCCTCGCCGCCGATCGACGTCGTCGTGGTTGATGACCATGCCATCTTCCGCTCCGGCCTCCGCGCAGACCTCGACGCCCGCATCAACGTGGTGGCGGAAGCGGACAGCGTCGAAACCGCGATCGCAGCGATCACGGCCCGGCGTCCCGCCGTCGTCCTCCTCGATGTCCACCTGCCCGGCGGCAACGGCGGCGGAGGAGCGGAAGTGCTGGCGGGGTGCGCCGGGCTGCTCGGGGTGACCCGCTTCCTGGCGCTGAGCGTCTCCGATGCCGCCGAAGACGTGGTCACGGTCATCCGGGCCGGGGCCCGCGGTTACGTCACTAAGACCATTTCGGGACCGGAGATTTCCGACGCCGTCCTGCGGGTGGCCGGCGGCGACGCGGTGTTCTCGCCGCGCCTGGCGGGATTCGTGCTGGACGCCTTCGGCACGGCGAGCGTGGCCGCAGTGGATGACGAACTGGACCGCCTCTCGGCCCGTGAGCTCGAGGTCATGCGGCTGATCGCCCGCGGCTACAGCTACAAGGAGGTGGCCCGCGAGCTGTTCATTTCCGTGAAGACGGTGGAAACCCACGTCTCCTCGGTGCTGCGCAAGCTCCAGCTCTCCTCACGCCACGAGCTCACCCGCTGGGCCGCGGACCGCCGGCTGCTCTAGCAGTCCTTACCGGCCCTTGCCGAGGAAGTCCTGCAGGCGCTCCATCCCGGTGGCGAGGTCTTCGTCGCCCAGGGCATAGGAGAGGCGGAGGTAGCCCGAGGGGCCGAACGCTTCACCCGGAACCACGGCAACCTCAACGGTGTCCAGGATCAGTGCCGCGAGCTCGGCGGACGTCTGCGGCCGGACCGGGCCTTCCTTGCCCGGGAACTCGCGCCCAAGCAGGCCGCGGACGTCTGCATACGCGTAGAACGCGCCTTCGGGCATGGGGCATTCGACGCCGTCGATGGCGTTGAGGGCCGACACCATGGTGCGGCGGCGGCGGTCAAAGGCCTGCTTCATTTCATCCACGGCCGTAAGCGGTCCGGACACAGCGGCCAGGGCGGCCATCTGCGACACGTTGGACACGTTGGAGGACAGGTGGGACTGCAGGTTGGTGGCGGCCTTGATGACGTCAGCGGCGGCAATCATCCAGCCGACCCGCCAGCCGGTCATGGCGTAGGTCTTGGCGACGCCGTTCAGCACCACAACCTTGTCGCCCAGCTCAGGGGCCGCGGTGGCGATCGAGGTGAAGGGCACGCCGTCGTACGTCAGGTGCTCGTAGATTTCATCCGTGATGACCCACAGCCCGTGCTCTGCCGCCCAGCGGCCGATTTCGGCGACCTGCTCCGGGGGGTATACGGCGCCGGTGGGGTTGGACGGGGAAACGAAGAGCAGGACCTTGGTGGCCCCGGTGCGGGCGGCCTCAAGCTGCTCGACGCTCACCAGGTAGCCCTGCTCCGGGCCGGCAAAAACCTCTACCGGGACACCGCCGGCGAGCCGGATGGCCTCCGGGTACGTGGTCCAGTACGGGGTGGGAACCAGGACTTCGTCACCCGGGTTCAGCAGCGTCGCGAAGGATTCGTAGACGGCCTGCTTGCCGCCGTTGGTCACCAGGACCTGGGCGGGGTCTACGGCGTAGCCGGAGTCCCGCAGGGTCTTGGCAGCAATCGCCTTCTTGAGCTCAGGGAGCCCGCCGGCGGGGGAGTAGCGGTGGAAACGCGGCTGGCGGGCGGCGTCGACGGCGGCGTCGACAATGTAGTCCGGGGTGGGGAAATCCGGTTCGCCCGCGCCGAAACCGATCACCGGGCGCCCGGCGGCCTTTAATGCCTTGGCCTTGGCGTCCACTGCGAGGGTTGCGGACTCGGCAATGGAAGCGATGCGCTCTGAAATACGGCCGGTTGAAGACATGGGATTCCCGTCTGGTGTGTGGCGGCGGCTAACGTTTGCCGCGTCGGTCCTGCCGGACGACGGCGGCGTTCCCCAGTTTAGGCGCTTGGAATCCCCGCTGCAGGTCAGGACGGCACGCGGCGGACAGGCCCCGGTTCGACGGGACGGCAAAGTTTGCGTAGACTGGTTCTTCGGTGGTTGAGCACACCACGCTGCTTTGTGCCTTTCGATCGGGGAAATAGTCTCCGGTTCGTTACGGCTACAATGGTGGCGGTAGGGTGAGTTTTCCTCCATAGGGTAGTGGCGCAATTGGTAGCGCAGCGGTCTCCAAAACCGCAGGTTGCAGGTTCGAGTCCTGTCTGCCCTGCGCAGAACTGTCATTTCCGGCAGCTCAGCAGTCCTTCATGGAATGAGCAGTCCCAGCGCTTGCTGTGATTGTGAACCGACACAGATGAGTGAGGCGAAGGTGACCGAGACAGCTGCCAGCAGCTCCAAGGGACACCCCTCCAGCGGGCCCAAGAAGCGCGGGTTCTTCGCCGGTATAGCTCTCTTCCTGCGCCAGGTGATTGCCGAGCTGAAAAAGGTGGTCACCCCCACCCGCAAGGAACTGCTGAGGTACACGCTCGTTGTCCTCGCATTCGTGATGGTGATGATGCTTATCGTTACGGCTCTCGACTTTGCCTTTGGCAGGGGCGCACTGTGGATCTTCGGCTCGGGCGGCGGCGAAAGCTAGCCAGAGACCTAAGGTTCCGCCCGCTGGGCGTGGAACCGGAGACCATGAGCTAGTGACAAACCCGATAGTGCTCTGAAGAAGAAAGCAGGAATCTACGTGTCCGAGCAAGAACTCGAATCACAGATCAATGACAACGCTGATCTGGATACCGAGGATCAGATGACCGCAGCCGACGTCGACGAGGCGCCCGCTGCTGTTGATGCTTCGGCAGACGAAGAAAACGCAGCCGAAGAGGCTGCCGATTCCGCAGAAGACGCTGAGCCCGAGGAAGATCCGGCTGTTGCCTTCAAGGCCAAGCTGCGCCGCCAGGAGGGTGACTGGTACGTCATCCACTCCTACGCCGGCTACGAAAACCGCGTGAAGTCCAACCTTGAGACCCGCATCCAGACGCTGGACATGGAAGAGGACATCTTCGAAATCCAGGTCCCGATGGAAGAAGTCGTCGAGATCAAGAACACCACGCGGAAGATCGTCAACCGCGTCCGCATTCCCGGCTACGTCCTGGTGCGCATGAACCTCACCGATGAGTCCTGGGGCGTTGTCCGGCACACCCCCGGCGTGACCGGCTTCGTGGGCAATGCACACAACCCGACTCCGCTGAGCCTGTCCGAGGTGTACTCGATGCTCGAGCACACGATCGTTTCCCCGAAGACCGAGGCCGGCAAGCCTGCACAGCAGCAGTCTTCCAACATTGCCGTTGACTTCGAGATCGGCGAGCCCGTAACGGTCAACGAAGGCCCGTTCGAGACGCTCCAGGCCACCATCTCGGAGATCAAGCCCGAGTCCCAGCAGCTGGTGGTCCTCGTGACCATCTTCGAGCGCGAGACGCCTGTGACCCTCGGCTTCGGCCAGGTCACGAAGCTCCAGTAGCTATCAGATTTCGCTGTCCGCAGGTCCGCTTTAACCTGCAGGCAGCGTCCGGCCGCCAAGCCATGGCGGCCACCGCCCCGGACGGACGCTCCTGTCCTTCGGGAACATAATTTAGAGAAGGACCCTTTCATGGCCCCCAAGAAAAAGGTCACCGGCCTCATCAAGCTGCAGATCAACGCAGGTGCCGCCAACCCGGCTCCTCCGATTGGTCCGGCACTTGGCCAGCACGGTGTCAACATCATGGAATTCTGCAAGGCGTACAACGCTGCAACGGAATCCCAGCGCGGCAACGTTATCCCGGTGGAAATCACCGTCTACGAAGACCGTTCCTTCACCTTCATCACGAAGACTCCTCCGGCTGCACAGCTGATCAAGAAGGCTGCCGGTGTCGCCAAGGGTTCCGCAACCCCGCACACCACCAAGGTTGCCAACCTGACCCAGGCACAGGTCGAAGAGATCGCCACCATGAAGATGGAAGACCTCAACGCCAACGATGTCCAGGCAGCTGCCAAGATCATCGCCGGCACCGCCCGTTCGATGGGCATCACGGTACAGGGCTAAGTCCCCGTACTCGTTTCACATTCACATAACTGCCGCCGACCCTAACGGGCGACGGCGCGTGGCAGGGCCCGGCGCGGTCCGACAGACCACAACTGCACAAGGAGAAAAAGCAGATGGCAAAGCGCAGCAAAGCATATGAAGCAGCTGCAGCCAAGATCGATGCGGACAAGCTGTACGCACCGGTCGAGGCTGTAGAGCTGGCGAAGGACACCAATCCTTCCAAGTTCGACGCAACCGTTGAGGTGGCTTTCCGCCTGGGCGTTGACCCCCGTAAGGCTGACCAGATGGTCCGCGGCACGGTCAACCTGCCCCACGGCACCGGCAAGACGGCCCGCGTCCTCGTTTTCGCGACCGGCGAGAAGGCTGAAGCAGCAATCGCTGCCGGCGCCGACTTCGTTGGTTCCGATGACATGATCGAAAAGGTTGCAGCAGGCTGGACCGACTTCGACGCCGCAGTGGCTACCCCGGACATGATGGGCAAGGTCGGCCGCCTGGGCCGCGTGCTCGGCCCGCGTAACCTCATGCCGAACCCGAAGACCGGCACGGTTACCCCGAACGTGGCCAAGGCCGTTACGGACATCAAGGGTGGCAAGATCGACTTCCGCGTCGACAAGCACTCCAACCTGCACTTCATCATCGGCAAGGTGTCCTTCGACGCCCAGAAGCTGGCTGAGAACTACGCAGCAGCTCTGGAAGAGGTCCTTCGCCTCAAGCCGTCGGCAGCCAAGGGCCGCTACATCTCCAAGGCGACCGTGTCCACCACGTTCGGACCGAGCATCAGCGTTGACCCGAACGTCACCAAGGTTCTCGCCGACGCATAGTCAGCAGTAGTACCTGGGGATACCTCCCCGAAGAGCGGCCGCAGCCTTTGCTGCGGCCGCTCTTTTGTGTCCGGCCGCTGTGCATCCCGCTTCGGCTTTTGAAGCTCGGCGTCCGTGCGGCAGGATGTGTGCCATGACTCAACTGCCCGTGTCCATCGAGCCGATTGCCGTACCGTCCGGCCTGGACGCACCGGGGGCCGCGGATTTCATCGCCGTTGCCGAGCTCCTGAATGCCCAGCTGCGTGAGTTCTGGGGCAATGACGACTTTTACGGCCCGCCGCAGGCGCAGCTTGCCGGCCGTCGCAGTACTCCGACCCGGCGGCGGGAGCTCCTGGTCGCCCGGGCCGGGGCTGACATCGTGGGAGTGGCCCAGATAAACCTCCCGTTGACGGACAACCTGCACAGTGGAACGGTCAACGTTGTGGTTGCACCTTCCGCCCGGCGCCGCGGCGTTGGAACGCAGCTCTACGCCGCGGCGGAGCAACTGGCGGCGGCGGACAACCGGCGCATGCTCATGGCGGAGACGGACCATTTGCCCTCCGGTGAGACGTCGGACCCGATCGCCCATACCCCGTCGCTGGTCCCGCAGGACGCCGCCGCCTTGTTCGCTTCCGCGTTGGGCTTCCGGCTGGAACTGGTGGACCGCGTCAGCCGGCTGGAGCTGGGAAGCGCTGCAGATGATGAAGCCGTGCTGGAGCAGGCGAGGGCCGTAGCCGGATCGGACTACGAACTCGTCTTCTGGAGCGGGGCCTGCCCTCCGGACCTGGTGGATGCCTACGCGCTTCTGCGGCAGAAGATGAGCATCGATGCGCCGATGGGAGGACTGGACCTGGCGGAGGAAGTATGGAACGAAGCACGGGTACGGGAGGCCGAGGCACAGGCCCGCGACATGGACGCCGAGGTCCTGGTCAGTGCCGCACGGCAGGTCGCGACAGGCGAACTTGCCGGGCATACCGTCCTGGAAATCTTCCGCAACAACCCTGCCGTGGTTTATCAGGACGACACCCTGGTGCTGGAAAGCCACCGGGGAAATCGCCTGGGCATGCTGCTCAAGGCCGCGAACCTGGTACGGCTCCGGCAGATGGTGCCCGAAGCACGCCGGGTCTACACCTGGAATGCCGAGGAGAACCGGTACATGCTCTCCATTAACGAGCGGCTTGGCTTCCGGCCCATCGGCTACTCCGGGGAGTGGCAAAAGGAGCTGTCCGCCGAATGACATTCGGGTGGCAGCTGAGTCCGGCCTCTGCCGGATGATGCCGCCGGCCCCCGGGATTTGTTCCCCGTCGCAATCTCCCGTACTCTGGAACTACCAAAGACCGTCGGTCGATGTGCATTCAATCCCACCGTAAGGCTGAACCTTCAGCCCGCCACGTGTGGAACCCGGTTGGACAAACATCCGAAAGTCCCTTGATAGGGCGGCCTGCGCAGGTGAACGAACTGCACTCCGGAACACGTGTCCGTAGAGTGAAGCCCCGTGCATCTGCCCGGGGCGTTTTTTATGTTCGGGACCCGATCCACCGGCACTATTTCCCCGGAAGGAGGGTTATGGCAACGCCAACAAAGGTGTCAGCAGTCGAGGAAATCACCACCGATTTCAAGGAATCGACCGCTGCTGTCCTAACCGAATACCGCGGGCTCACCGTTGCACAGCTCAAGGAGCTGCGTCGTTCGCTCGGCCAGGACACCAAGTACTCGGTCGTAAAGAACACCCTGACTGGCATTGCAGCCAAGGAAGCCGGCATCGACGCGTTCGAAGGCCAGCTTGCCGGACCTACTGCAATTGCCTTCATCAAGGGTGACGCAGTTGCAGCTGCAAAGAGCCTGACGGATTTTGCCAAGACCAACCCGCAGCTCATCATCAAGACCGGTGTCTTCGAGGGCAATGCCCTGGATGCCTCCGGTGTAGCCGCACTGGCTGCCCTTGAGTCCCGTGAGTTCCAGCTTGCACGCGTCGCCGGTGTCCTCAAGGCACCGATGTCCATGCTCGCCCGCACGGCTGATGCACTGCGCATGAAGCTTGAAGAGGAAAGCGGCGCCCCCGCTGCCTCCGCTGCAGAAGAGGCTCCGGCCGCTGCAGAAGAAGCTCCGGCAGCAGAAGCAGCCACCGAAGAGTAATTCCTCTTCTCCATCAATCTCCGGTGCCTGCGTGCACCAACTATAGGAAGGACGCCACACCATGGCGAAGCTCACCAACGAAGAGCTCATTGAAGCTTTCAAGGAACTGTCCATCATCGAGCTCTCCGATTTCGTGAAGCTCTTCGAGGAGACGTTCGACGTCACCGCTGCTGCTGTTGCAGTTGCCGGCCCCGCTGCCGGTGCCGCTGAAGCCGCTGAAGAGAAGACCGAATTCGACGTCATCCTCGAAGCTGCCGGCGACAAGAAGATCGCAGTGATCAAGGAAGTTCGCTCCCTGACCTCGCTGGGTCTGAAGGAAGCCAAGGACCTGGTTGACAGCGCTCCGAAGGCCGTCCTCGAAGGCGCCAACAAGGAAGCCGCTGACAAGGCCAAGGAAGCTCTCGAAGCTGCCGGCGCCACCGTCACCGTCAAGTAGTTTTTACTGCCTCACAGCATAAAAACGCTTAGCAGAAGGCCCCGTTCCGAAAGGAACGGGGCCTTCTGTTTTGATTTCGGGGCGGTCACTCCGGGGCAGCTGCTCCGGGGCGGTTATGCCTCTTCGCGGTAAAGCAGCAGCGCCTCGCCCTGCCCGCCGCCGCCGCAGAGCGCGACGCCGGCCCGGCCGGATCCGCGCCGGGCAAGCTCATGCGCTGCCGTGAGGGCCAGCCGGGCGCCCGAGGCGCCGATCGGATGCCCGAGTGCGATCGCTCCGCCGTGCAGGTTGCACTGTTCAAGGTCCATCCCCAGTTCGTTGAGGGACTGGACCGCCACGGCACCGAAGGCCTCGTTGATCTCGATGAAGTCCAGGTCCGAGGTGCTCCAGCCGGCCCGCCCGAGCGCGGCGAAGAGGGCATTGGAGGGCTGGGAATGCAGCGTGTTGTCCGGGCCCGCGACCTGGCCGGGAAGCCCGACGGCGGCGAGGACATTCAATCCGTTGGCTTCGGCGTAGTCCCGGGTCGTGATGATCAGTGCTGCCGCACCGTCGGACAGGGGAGAGGAGTTGCCTGCCGTGATGGTTCCTTCGGAATCGAACGCCGGACGAAGGCCCGCCAGCGTATCCACGGTGGTGTTGGGCCGCACGCCTTCGTCCGAGGTAAGGACCAGGGGCTCTCCGCGGCGCTGCGGCACCGTCACGGGAACGATTTCCGCGTCGAAGATCCCGGAGGCCATGGCGGCTGCCGCACGCCGGTGCGAGGCAGCGGCTACTTCGTCCTGCTCCAGGCGCTTGATGGCCAGCTTCGTGTTTCCCCGCTCGGTGGAAATGCCCATGGAATCGTTGTCGAAGGCATCAGTGAGGCCGTCGTGTGCCACCGAATCCAGTGCGGAAATGTTGCCGTAGTTCCAGCCCTGCCGGGAACCGGGAAGCAGGTGTGGTCCGCGGGTCATGGATTCCTGGCCGCCGGCCACCACCACGGTGGCCTCGCCGCCGCGGATCAGCCGAGCGGCATCAATCACCGCAGCCAGGCCGGACAGGCAGACCTTGTTGACGGTGACCGCCGGGACGTCCCAGCCGATGCCGGCCTTGATGGAGGCCTGGCGGGCGGGGTTCTGCCCGCAGCCGGCCTGCACCACATGCCCCATGATGACGGAGTCGACAGCCGCGGCATCAACGCCGGCTTTGTCCAGCGCGCCCTTGATGGCAAACGCGCCGAGCTCGACGGCCGTGAAGGCGGACAGCTGGCCGTTCAGGCGGCCCTGGGGCGTACGTGCGCCCCCGACAATAACCACTTCGGGAACGGCGGCGCCCTCGCGGGCTGCGGAGGTGCTTGTGGGTGCGTTAGTCACTCGTGCATCGCTTTCGTCGGTGTATTCGTCATTGAAGACAGGGATAAGGCTACGCCACCCCGGCGCGCCGGGGGAGAGCGCCGTCACAGGGGTCCGCGGCACTGCACACCATGCGGGCACGCATAAAAGCGCCGTTGTGCGGTAAGGTATCTGTATCCGATGCGTGAACGGTGCGCCGGTGCAGCCTGTAGCTCCCCCTCGATTCCGGGATTAGTCTCAGATGAGTCAGCCGGAAATTCGATCCCCGGAACATCCTTTCGGAGGGGTTGAGCGAAGCAGGGTTCAGATACCGGGTAGACTTGTCTGCCCATAATGCCCTATAGTGGATATTTGCTTCCTCCTGTTAACCTTCAGCCTTCATATAGCGGTGGGCTTCGTTCCGTGCCGGGCAGTATCCGCAACCTGTGGATAGGCCCCATGCCGGACACTGGGACGCACACGGACTCGGTCCGCATCGTGCAGGGGAGGAGGCGTGAAACACGCCTGAAGGTCTGTGGAAGGATCCCTCTTGGTCGCCTCGAGCACCTCTAATAACGAAACCGCTACTAATCCGGAGAACGCAGCTTCCCGGATTTCATTCGCAAAGATTCACGAACCGCTTGACGTTCCCAATCTTCTTGCCCTGCAGACGGACAGCTTTGACTGGCTCGTCGGCAACGAGCGCTGGAAGGCGCGCGTTGAAAAGGCGCGGGAGACCGGCGAACAGGGTATTGCCACCACTTCCGGCCTGGCTGACATCTTCGAGGAAATCTCCCCGATTGAAGACTTCCAGGGCACCATGTCCCTGAGCTTCTCGGAGCCGGAGTTTGCCGACCCGAAGTACACCATGGCGGAGTGCAAGGACCGGGACGCTACGTACTCGGCCCCGTTGTACGTTAAAGCCGAATTCATGAACAACAACACGGGTGAAATCAAGCAGCAGACCGTGTTCATGGGCGACTTCCCCCTCATGACCAACAAGGGAACGTTCGTCATCAACGGCACCGAGCGTGTTGTTGTTTCCCAGCTGGTCCGTTCCCCGGGCGCATACTTCGAGCGCACCGCGGACAAGACCAGTGACAAGGACATCTACACCGCGAAGATCATTCCTTCCCGCGGTGCATGGTTTGAACTTGAGATCGACAAGCGTGACCAGGTGGGCGTCCGCCTGGACCGCAAGCGCAAGCAGTCCGTCACCGTGCTGCTCAAGGCACTGGGCTGGACCGAAGGCCAGATCCTCGAGACCTTCGGCGAGTACGACTCCATTCGGGCCACCCTGGAAAAGGACCCGACGGAAACCCGCGAAGATGCCCTGCTGGACATCTACCGCAAGCTCCGTCCGGGCGAGCCGCCCACGGTCGAGGCTGCCCAGACCCTGCTGGACAACCTGTACTTCAACCCGAAGCGTTACGATCTGGCCAAGGTTGGCCGTTACAAGATCAACCGCAAGCTGGGCATCGACAAGCCTCTGACGGATTCCGATGCTTCGGTACTGAACAATGACGACATCGTCGCCATGATCAAGTTCCTCGTAGCACTGCACGCCGGCGAGAAGACGGTTCCGGGCAAGCGCAACGGCGACGACGTCGACATCCGCGTTGAGGTCGACGACATCGACCACTTCGGCAACCGCCGCATCCGCGCCGTCGGCGAACTGATCGAAAACCAGATCCGCACGGGCCTGTCCCGTATGGAGCGCGTAGTCCGCGAACGGATGACCACCCAGGACGTCGAGGCCATCACGCCGCAGACCCTGATCAACATCCGTCCCGTTGTTGCTGCAATCAAGGAGTTCTTCGGAACCTCCCAGCTCTCGCAGTTCATGGACCAGAACAACCCGCTTGCCGGCCTGACGCACAAGCGCCGCCTGTCCGCGCTGGGCCCGGGCGGTTTGTCCCGTGACCGCGCAGGCATGGAAGTCCGAGATGTGCACCCGTCCCACTACGGACGTATGTGCCCCATCGAAACCCCTGAAGGCCCGAACATCGGCCTGATCGGTTCGCTGGCTTCCTACGGCCGCATCAACGCGTTCGGCTTCATCGAAACCCCGTACCGCAAGGTCGAGGAAGGCGTAGTCACCGACAAGGTTGACTACCTGACCGCCGATGACGAAGTTGAGCGCACCATTGCCCAGGCAAACGCTCCGCTGCGCGCCGACCAGCACTTCGCCGAGGACCTCGTCCTTGTCCGTGCCCGCGGCGGCTCCGGTGAGCCCGTCCTCGTTGAGCCCAACGAGGTCGAGTACATGGACGTCTCCCCGCGCCAGATGGTGTCGGTGGCTACGGCCCTGATTCCGTTCCTCGAGCATGACGATGCCAACCGCGCCCTTATGGGTGCGAACATGCAGCGCCAGGCTGTGCCGCTGCTCCGTTCCGAGCGTCCCGTCGTGGGCACCGGCATGGAGAAGTACACCGCCGTTGACGCCGGCGACTCCGTGACCGCCAAGAAACCCGGTGTTGTCACCGAGGTTTCCGCTGACCTCGTCACCGTCATGAACGACGACGGCACCGAGACCAGCTACCCGATCATGAAGTTCGAGCGCTCCAACCAGGGCAACGCCTACAACCAGCGCGTGCTGGTCTCCGAAGGTGCCCGGGTTGAGGTCAACAGCATCATCGCCGACGGTCCCGCAACGGACCAGGGTGAACTGGCCCTTGGTAAGAACCTGCTCGTGGCATTCA
Source organism: Arthrobacter sp. zg-Y1110 (assembly GCF_025244865.1). Lineage (NCBI taxonomy): Bacteria > Bacillati > Actinomycetota > Actinomycetes > Micrococcales > Micrococcaceae > Arthrobacter > Arthrobacter sp. zg-Y1110. The sequence goes on along the minus strand of NZ_CP104272.1, from coordinate 2,774,517 downwards.
TGTCATGGGAAGGCCACAACTACGAAGATGCCATCATCCTGTCCCAGCGCATGGTCTCCGACGATGTCCTGACCTCCATCCACATTGAGGAGCACGAGGTTGACGCCCGCGACACCAAGCTTGGTGCCGAGGAAATCACCCGCGACATCCCCAACGTCTCCGAAGAGGTGCTCTCGCAGCTCGACGAGCGCGGCATCATCCACATCGGTGCCGAGGTTGAAGCCGGCGACATCCTGGTTGGCCGCGTCACCCCGAAGGGCGAAACGGAACTGACCCCGGAGGAGCGCCTGCTGCGCGCAATCTTCGGCGAGAAGAGCCGCGAAGTCCGCGACACGTCCCTGAAGGTGCCCCACGGCGAGTCCGGCACCGTCATCGGCGTCCGCATCTTCGACCGTGACAACGACGACGAGCTGCCCCCGGGCGTCAACCAGCTGGTCCGCGTCTACGTGGCCCACAAGCGCAAGATCACCGACGGTGACAAGCTGGCCGGCCGCCACGGCAACAAGGGCGTCATCTCCAAGATCCTCCCGATCGAAGACATGCCGTTCATGGAAGACGGAACCCCCGTCGACATCATCCTGAACCCGCTGGGTGTTCCGGGCCGAATGAACGTCGGACAGGTCCTGGAAATCCACCTGGGCTGGGCTGCCAAGCAGGGCTGGAAGATCGAAGGCGAGCCGGACTGGGTCAAGGACCTGCCGAACCTGCCCCGTGAGACCGGTCCCACCACTGTCGCCACCCCGGTGTTCGACGGCGCCAGCGAGGACGAGATCACCAACCTGCTCGACTCCACCAACGTGACCCGTGACGGCAACCGCCTGATCGGTGCATCGGGCAAGGCCCGGATGTACGACGGCCGCTCCGGCCAGCCGTTCCCGGACCCGATCTCGGTCGGCTACATGTACATCCTGAAGCTGCACCACCTGGTGGACGACAAGATCCACGCACGCTCCACCGGTCCGTACTCCATGATCACGCAGCAGCCGCTGGGTGGTAAGGCACAGTTCGGCGGACAGCGCTTCGGTGAAATGGAAGTCTGGGCCCTGGAAGCGTACGGCGCCGCCTACACGCTGCAGGAACTGCTCACGATCAAGTCCGATGACATCCATGGCCGCGTGAAGGTCTACGAAGCCATCGTCAAGGGTGAGAACATCCCGGAGCCCGGCGTTCCGGAATCGTTCAAGGTCCTGATCAAGGAAATGCAGTCGCTCTGCCTGAATGTGGAAGTCCTCTCCACCGAAGGCAACACGATTGAAATGCGTGACTCGGATGAAGAAGTCTTCCGGGCCGCGGAGGAACTGGGTATCGATCTGTCCCGCGCAGAGCCCAGCTCCGTCGAAGAGGTTTAGCAGTATCACCGTCCCGGCTGGCGCCGGGACGGTCCGGAACGGCGGCAACGAAATTCCGCGGCTCGCAGAGCTCGCAACGGAATATTAAAGCCGCCTAACCCGGACCGCCTGGCGCCAGTGGGATGGTCACCTAGAGCTCTTTCCGTACCCCGAGACATTCAGATTTAGAGAACAAGAGAGAACAGGGACCCATGTCCAACGATTCCACGTTCGGCCTCATGCGAATCGGCCTTGCCACCGCGGATGAAATCCGCGGCTGGTCATACGGCGAAGTCAAGAAGCCGGAAACCATCAACTACCGAACCCTGAAGCCGGAGAAGGACGGTCTTTTCTGCGAAAAGATCTTCGGTCCTTCCCGCGACTGGGAATGCTACTGCGGTAAGTACAAGCGCGTCCGCTTCAAGGGCATCATCTGTGAGCGCTGCGGCGTCGAGGTCACCCGTGCCAAGGTGCGCCGCGAACGCATGGGCCACATTGAGCTCGCCGCTCCGGTCACCCACATCTGGTACTTCAAGGGTGTTCCGTCCCGCCTGGGCTACCTGCTGGACCTGGCACCGAAGGACCTTGAGAAGGTCATCTACTTCGCTGCCTATATGATCACCTCGGTGGACGAAGAGAACCGCCACGCGGAACTGCCGAACCTGCAGGCCGAGCACGACGTGGAGCGCAAGCACCTCGTCGACCAGCGCGACTCCGACATTGCCGCGATCGCCAAGGACCTGGAAGGCGAGCTTGCCCGCCTCGAGGGCGAAGGCGCCAAGGCTGCCGATAAGAAGAAGGCACGCGACTCCGCCGACCGCCAGATGGCCAAGGTCCGCCGCGACGCCGACAACAACATCGAGCGCCTCGAGCAGGTCTGGGACCGGTTCAAGAACCTCAAGGTCGGCGACCTGGAGGGCGACGAAGGCCTCTACCGCGAACTGCGTGACCGTTACGGTCTGTACTTCGAAGGCTCCATGGGTGCCGAAGCCATCAAGAAGCGTCTTGAAGACTTCGACATGCAGGCCGAGTCCGAGAACCTGCGCGACATCATCCAGAACGGCAAGGGCCAGCGCAAGACGCGTGCCCTGAAGCGCCTGAAGGTTGTCAACGCGTTCCTGACCACCACGAACAGCCCGCTGGGCATGGTCCTGGACGCCGTTCCGGTTATCCCGCCGGAACTGCGCCCGATGGTCCAGCTCGACGGCGGCCGCTTCGCGACGTCGGACCTTAACGACCTGTACCGCCGCGTGATCAACCGCAACAACCGCCTGAAGCGCCTGCTGGATCTCGGTGCCCCCGAGATCATCGTGAACAACGAAAAGCGGATGCTCCAGGAAGCTGTTGACTCCCTGTTCGACAACGGCCGCCGCGGCCGTCCGGTCACCGGACCGGGCAACCGTCCGCTGAAGTCGCTGTCCGACATGCTCAAGGGCAAGCAGGGCCGCTTCCGCCAGAACCTGCTGGGTAAGCGCGTTGACTACTCCGGCCGTTCCGTTATCGTCGTTGGCCCGCAGCTGAAGCTGCACCAGTGCGGCCTGCCGAAGCAGATGGCACTGGAGCTCTTCAAGCCGTTCGTGATGAAGCGCCTGGTTGACCTCAACCACGCCCAGAACATCAAGAGCGCCAAGCGCATGGTCGAGCGTTTCCGTCCGCAGGTCTGGGACGTACTGGAAGAGATCATCACCGAACACCCGGTGCTGCTCAACCGTGCACCCACCCTGCACCGCCTCGGCATCCAGGCCTTCGAGCCGCAGCTCGTTGAAGGTAAGGCCCTTCAGCTGCACCCGCTGGTCTGCGGCGCCTTCAACGCTGACTTCGACGGCGACCAGATGGCAGTCCACCTGCCGCTGAGCCCCGAAGCCCAGGCTGAAGCACGCATCCTGATGCTGTCCTCGAACAACATCCTGAAGCCGTCCGACGGCCGCCCGGTCACCCTGCCCTCGCAGGATATGATCATCGGCCTGCACCACCTGACCACGAAGCGGAACGGTGCTGCCGGTGAAGGCCGCGTGTTCGGTTCCATGGCCGAAGCCATCATGGCCTTCGACATGGGCGAGCTGCACCTGAACGCACTGGTGAAGATGCGCGTGGACGGCTTCGTCCCCAGCGCAGGCCAGCCGGCACCGGAAGGTTGGGAAGAGGGCACTCCTGCCCTCATCGAAACCTCCCTCGGCCAGGTCATCTTCAACCAGACGCTGCCCGCGGACTACCCGTGGGTGAAGGAAGTTGCCGATAAGGGCCAGCTCTCCGCGATCGTCAACGATCTGGCTGAGCGCTACCCGAAGGTCGTCACGGCTGCAACGCTGGACAACCTGAAGGACGCCGGTTTCTACTGGGCCACCCGCTCGGGCGTTACCGTTGCCATCTCCGATATCGCGGCTCCGATCGACAAGCCCGCCATTATGGAAGGCTACGAAGCGCAGGCTGCCAAGGTTGAAAGCCAGTACGGCAAGGGCCTGATCGCTGAAGACGAGCGCCGCCAGGAACTGATCGACATCTGGAACAAGGCCACCAACGAGGTTGCTGCTGCAATGCGGGCGAACATGCCCGAGTTCAACAACATCAACCGCATGGTGTCCTCCGGTGCCCGTGGTAACTGGCTGCAGGTCCGCCAGATTGCCGGTATCCGTGGCCTGGTGGCCAACCCTAAGGGCGAGATCATCCCGCGCCCGATCAAGTCCTCCTACCGTGAGGGCCTGTCGGTGCTGGAATACTTCATCGCCACCCACGGTGCCCGTAAGGGTCTCGCCGATACCGCTCTGCGTACCGCCAACTCGGGTTACCTGACCCGTCGTCTGGTGGACGTTTCCCAGGACGTCATTGTCCGCGAGGAAGACTGCGGCACCGAGCGCGGCCTGAACGTAACCATCGCGGTTCCGGACTCCAACGGTGAACTGCAGCTGCACGAAGAGGTCGAGAACTCGGCGTACGCCCGTACGCTGGCCACCGACGTCACCGATGCACAGGGCAACGTCCTGGCCAAGGGCGGCGACGATGTGGGCGACGTCCTCATCGCCAAGCTGTTCGAAGCCGGCGTCACCGACATCAAGGTCCGCTCCGTACTCACCTGTGAGTCCGCCGTCGGTACCTGTGCACTTTGCTACGGCCGCTCCCTGGCCACGGGTAAGACCGTGGACATCGGCGAGGCCGTGGGCATCATTGCCGCACAGTCCATTGGTGAGCCGGGTACCCAGCTGACCATGCGTACCTTCCACACCGGTGGTGTTGCTTCCGCTGAGGACATCACCCAGGGTCTGCCCCGTATCCAGGAGCTCTTCGAAGCACGTACGCCTAAGGGTGTTGCTCCGATCTCCGAGACCGCGGGTCGGGTCACGCTGGAAGAGACCGACCGCCAGATGCGTCTGGTTGTCACTCCCGACGACGGCTCCGAGGAAATCGCGTACCCGGTCCTGCGCCGTGCCCGCCTGCTGGTTGCCGACGGCGACCACGTAGAGGTTGGCCAGCAGCTGGTCTTCGGTGCGGTGGATCCCAAGCAGATCCTCCGTATCCTCGGCCCGCGCAAGGCACAGGAATTCCTGGTGGACGAAGTCCAGCGCGTGTACCGCAGCCAGGGTGTGGGCATCCACGACAAGCACGTCGAGGTTATTGTCCGCCAGATGCTGCGCCGCGTAACCGTGATCGAGTCCGGCGATTCCGATCTGCTCCCGGGTGAGCTGACCGAACGCCGCCGCTTCGAAAGCGAGAACCGCCGCGTCGTTTCGGAAGGCAAGAAGCCTGCTTCGGGCCGTCCGGAACTCATGGGTATCACCAAGGCCTCCCTGGCCACCGAGTCCTGGCTGTCCGCAGCTTCCTTCCAGGAGACAACCCGCGTCCTGACGCAGGCTGCCATGGAAGGCAAGAGCGATCCGCTGCTCGGCCTCAAGGAGAACGTCATCATCGGTAAGCTGATCCCGGCCGGAACGGGCCTGCCCCGTTACACCGAGGTCACTGTCGAGCCGACCGAAGAAGCAAAGGCCAATCTCTTCACCGGCCCGAGCGCCTTCAGCGACTTCGACTACGCCGGCGTTGACGGCGGCCTGAGCCCTGAGTTCCACGCCATCCCGCTGGATGACTACGACATGGGCAGCGACTTCCGCTAACCAAGGCAACCGGCGCCGCATGTAGTGCGCAGCGTCAACGGCAGGTCCCGCACCCCCAGGGTGCGGGACCTGCCGCGTTTAACGGCTAGGCCGGGATAGTCGCCGTGCCGGATATTGGCTGTGCGAGACTTAAACAATGGCCAATTCCCCGAGCGGCGAGTCCATGACCAGCCGGATCGTGCGGGTCATCAGTGCCTTCGACGAAACCCACCAGGCCATGCCCATCGCCATGCTGGCCCGCCGCGCCGGGCTGCCGCTGTCCACCGCGCACCGGATCGTGAACGAATTGATGGGGCACGGCTTCCTGCAGCGGGAGGCCGACGGCGGCGTCCGTCTGGGCCTTCGCCTGTGGGAACTGGCCAACCGCAGCTCCGCCGCCCTCGGCCT